>JAGBLA010000203.1 GCA_017635675.1 Ruminiclostridium sp. | reverse complement strand
TCTATGTCGTTGCGAATTGAGTGACTAATCTCCGTTTTACGGTACCGGATCCAGCGCGTCGCTGGCGAGAGGTCAAGGGGGCGAGAAGCCCCCTGCGGGGTTTGGGGCAGCGCCCCAGCGGGGAAGGGGACAGCGCCCCGAGGCGGCGCGTCACTTCTCTTCCTGCGCACCTCCGCAGAAGAGCTTGTAGCCGCAGTACATGCAGGCTCCGTTCTTCGGGCAGGCGCCTGCGATGCCGCGTCCCGTTTCCTGTATCATATTTTTCAGATATTCATTGATATATACATGAATACAGTTATAAACATCAGGGGATATTTCCTGTGTGGTGAAGTAGGCTGAGTTCCTTATCGTGCCGTATTCCTTTGAGAATTCGTCGTTGAGCGTATCTTTCTCTGCCTTTGCGGGCGTACCTGTGACGACAAAGCCGCTTGGGCGGTGTGAGCAGTAGTATTTTCTTATCAGCTCTTCATTGGTGACGGCGGAAGCGTTGTCCGAGGCATTGAATTCAAGTCCGCCGACGGGGACATACAGCGCCGACGCGGGTATCAAATCGGGAGAATTGCCGCAGATACTGTAAAGATACAGCAGAGACTGAAGGTTATTGCCCTTGTAAAGGTCTGACAGCGGGAAGTCACGCGGCGAGCGCTTATAGTCGATAACGCGGACGTATGTCTTGCCGTCAGCGGCGGCAGTATCTATGCGGTCGCAGGTGCCTTTAATGGTTATGCCGTCAAATGTGAGAGCAATGGGAGATTCAAGCGCCGAGGGGTAGAAATAGCTCTCGGGGAGCTTGTTCTCCGTCATATACTTCTTTTGCGTCTTCATCTCGTCCTGTGCTTTTTTCGCTGACATCGACGCATAGATGCCGAGCCTTTTAAGCAGATATGAGAACCTTGCTTCGCCGCCGAAGTCCCCGAAATAGTATGTATCTTCATAGCTTTTGATACTGTCCGCGATATGGGCGTCGATCTGCTCAGGCGTGAGAGCGAGAAAATCATTTCTGTTCCGATAAGGATATCTGTCGAACAGCTCACGCAGACAGTGGTGTATCACATTTCCCGTGAGTATGTTGTTTATGCTTCGGGTCTCGTCCTCCTGCGGCAGCCCGAGCCCGTATTGGCAGAAATACATGAATTTGCATTTGTTCATCGTTGTTATCGCTGACGGAGAATAGCTCGGCATGGTGAGGAGCTTTCCTGCAAGCTCTCCGGGAAGCTTGTGACGCTCGCGGTCGGGTCTGTCACCCGACGCGGAGTACATTATGCTGCGGAACAGAGGTGATATAAGTGAGTTTCGGCTGTCCATGAGCATTCTTCTCTCCGCGCGGCGCTCGTAATTCTGATATATCGAGGACAGGTAACGCTCGGAGGAGCTTTCGCTGCGGCAGTAGAACTCCGCGCCGAAGTTGTCGGCACCCTGTATGTTGTTCCTGTCATAGCCTGCGATGTCTTTCAGAGCGTCGGAGGGTTCGGTGAAGCTCCCGTCCTCGTCCATGACATGGTAGGTGATATACAGCCGCTCGGACGGTATGTTCTGACAGCGGTAAACAGTGAAAAGCTCCGCGGCGCAGCGCTCCGCACGGCTTGATGTGACAGGTATCTTAAGCTCCGAAAGCTTCTCGCTTTCCGCTGGCGTGAACACATCGGATATACGTGGCGGAGGCGGCATGACGCCGCGGTTGAACCCGCAGATGAACAGGTGCTTAACATCGGTGAAACGGCTTCTTTCCGGGTCGCCTATCGTCACGGCGTCAAGCGTCTGCGGAGGTTTGGATATCTTCACGCCCGTAAACGCGTCGGTGAGTATGTCGATAAGCTCCGCAACAGTCATGGCGTGACCGTGCAGCGCCTTGTACGCCGACTCGAAAACGGTTATCATATCGTCCCATATCTCGCTTAGCTCGTCGAGCAGCTTATTGTCATATCTGAACCTTCCGCTGTCGGCTTTCCCGGTTATGCAGCGGCTCTTGACCGCCGAGGTGATATGCATTTCCGAGCACATGAACTCGCAGAGCAATTTTATCATCACTGCGCCGTCCGCCTTTGAATCCGCGTTTCTTATCCCCATGCTTTCCGCAAGTTTCACAAGCGGGTCTATGATACTCCTGCGAAGCTCCTCCATCTTGTCAAATTGACCGTTTGCGGTACTCGGGAAAGGCTTGAGCCAGTCTTTTCGGCGCAGATCATACTTCCTGCTGAGCTGTTCAAGCTCATCTGCGGCAGAGCTTTTGCTGTTAAGTCCGTTCATTATGACCCCGTTGGTGTCCCGAACAAAGCCGCTTTTCACATATCGCAGTATATCCCCTGTCTCAAAGGACAGCGCCCGGAGCGTGTATATCGGAAAGCGCACGAACCACTTTGTGATCAGCGGCTCGGGGATATCCGAAAAGCCGTTTATCCCATATCTTTTCATGGTGCTGTCGAGTATGCGGGCTGTGCCGGTATCCGGGCATATTACCGCTATGTCGCGGTATCGAGCACCGCTGTCGGTGAGCTCGCATATCTCGGAGCATATCCATTCGCATTCCTGCCACTTGTCGCGCGCTTCTGTCACACGTAGCTGTGAGTGGGCGCGGTGCTGCTCGGTGAGACGCAAATATTCCGGTTTCGCCGTGATACTCAGCTGACCTATCAGCTCATTCACCGCGGCATAGCGGCGCTCCTTCATGTCGGGGTAATCGCAGGTGAGTGCAAGGTCAACTTCAGCGGTATTGTCGATGAGCCGCTGAATGAACATCATCTGACTTCCCGAGAAACCGTCGAATTCATCAATATAGACCGTGCAGTCTTTATATCCGTCGGTCTGCGCGATAAGCTCCGCGGCACTTCGCACATCATCGAGCCTGTCCTTGAAATTCTGTGACAGAAGCCTGTCGTACTCGGTGTAGATGACGGATATGTCGTTGAGCTTTTTCGTAAGAGTGGCACCCAGAGTATCGTTTGTCTCTATCTTTTTCCGCAGGTCTGCGGGAGAGATGCCCGCGCCGCGCATATCTCCCACCATTCCGAGCGCGAAACGCGGAAAGCTTTTCATTCCTATCTGCTTGTTATAATACATGAGCGCGCCGTCGGATCTCGCGTTCTCAAGCGCGAGCTTCATTACTATGTCCTTCGCAACGTCATCGGCGTATGGCTTTGACCTGCCGTGCTTTTTCAGAATGAGCTGTGCTTCCTTTGAGAATGTGGTGACGCGGTATTTGCCCTTGTACGGTGCTTTAAGCTTTTGGAACACAAGCTTTTCCGCCTCGAACGAGAACTGGTCGGGAACTATCAGAAGCGCGGTGCCGCCTCTGTCAACGGTGGAGCTGAGCCGCTCGCGCAGTTCGCAGGATTTGCCTGTTCCCGCTTCTCCGCATATCAGTTTCAGCATATTTGGTCACTCTCCTTATACTACTTTCCGACGCAGAACCGCCGGAACACATTATCCACTACAGTTTCGCTCACCTGCTCGCCGGAAAGCTCGTACAGCTTATCCAGCGCGTTTTCACACATTATCCCCACCGCGTCGAGGGTCATGCCCGAACCGAGCGCGTCAAGCGCCTGCGCTGTAAAATCTCTTGCCGCCTCGGCACATAAGCGCTGACGCTCGTTCGCTATAAATCCCGAGGTAAGGTCGAGAGAGCCAAGCCCCGATATCTCCGAAACCGCCTTTGCTATCACGCGTATGCTGTCCTCGTCTTTCGCGCTTATGCGCAGGACCTTTCCGAAACGCTGTTCAAGCTCCGATACATCCGCTATCTCCGCAAGGTCGGATTTATTGGCTATGCATACCACCCGCTTGCCGCCGATAAGCTCCATGAGCCGCCTGTCATCGTCTGTCAAAGGTCTGCTCAGGTCGAACACCGCAAGCACCACAGATGCTTCACCGAGCTTTTTTATCATGCGTTCGACGCCTATGTGCTCCACGGTGTCCTGTGTGTCGCGTATTCCCGCGCAGTCCGCAAGCCGCAGCATTACGCCGCCGAGGGTCACGGTCTCCTCCACGATGTCGCGGGTAGTGCCTTCAATATCCGTGACGATGCTGCGCTCGGTGCCGGTAAGCAGGTTCATAAGCGTGGATTTGCCCACGTTCGGTCTGCCCACTATTGCGCAGGGTATGCCGCTTCGCAGCATCTGCCCCTCGCCGTGGCTTGCTATCAGACGGTCAAGCTCCGCGATGACGCGGCTCAGCTTATCCGCTTCGAGGTTCCCGTCGAACTCGTCCTCCATTTCGTCCGGATAGTCTATCCATGCCTGTATCAGCGTCACTATCGACAGCAGCTCGTCCGCGTAGGCTCGTATTCTCCTGTACAGCGCGCCCTCACGCTGGGCTCCCGCGCACAGCAGATACTGCTCGTTCTGCGCGGCTATGACATCAGCCACAGCCTCCGCCTGGGTCAGCGACATCTTGCCGTTGAGAAGCGCCCGCTTTGTGAACTCTCCTGCCTGTGCAGGAGAAGCGCCCGCACCGAAGCACGCTGAGAGAACCCGTTTTGCCGCATATACTCCGCCGTGGCAGGATATTTCGGCAGTGTCCTCGCCCGTGTAGCTGTGGGGAGCCCTGTATATCAGCAACACCCCGTCGTCAAGCCGTGTGCTGCCGTCAAATATCTCTCCGTAGCAGGCTGTGTAGCCTTTCATTTCCGTGACGCTCCTGCCGCTTAACGGTCTGAACACCTCTGCGGCAATGCGCACCGCGTCCTCGCCCGATACGCGGATAACTGCTATTCCGCCTTGTGCGGGCGGCGTTGCTATCGCGGCTATGGTCTGCATATCATCATTCCTTACTTCCTGAACAGCTTGGCAAAAAAGCCTTTCTTTTCGGGCTTTTCTGCTGTTTCTTCCTTTTTCTTGTCTTCCGGTGGGCGGTATTCGTCATAATACTCGCCGTACTCGTCATAGTCGATGTCCCCCGCGAGAGCTTCCGCCAGCGAGCGGCGTTCAAGCTCGTCACCCGTGTCCTCCAGCAGATACGTGCAGATGCGCTTGGGTCTCGGCACCTTGAAGCCCTCGATGCCGCTTTCCAGCAATTGCTCAAGACCCTTTCCCATTTCCTCGGTGAGGTCATCGCTCATGGTCTCGTAATAATTCTCGCAGCGGATATTGTACTCCTCGGCAGGGTCTTCACCGCCGATAGCCGCAAGATGAATGCTCTCGCGCAGCCATGACGAAAATTCGAGATATCCGCTCCATCGCGTGTTTATCGCGGCTTTGATGTATTCAAGCTGAAGCTGTGCCGTTTTGTCCTCGCCGTACTGCTCCGCCGCCTTTTCATACTGCTCGGGGAACTCGTCCTGCCAGATCGTGGGGACGCTCTCGCCCGTGAGGTACTTCCTGCGTGCCGAGAAAACGAGCTCGCGGTGCTTTTCGCCTATCATCGTGAATTTAAGCAGCCGCACCCGCTCGTCAAGTGTCTTGCCCTGTGATATCTTCTGTATGCGCGCCACTTCCTTGACCACCGTTTTGTCGGTTATTTCCTCGTCGGTGGGCTCGGGGTATTTATGCGGCGGTATCAGCCTTTTAAGCTTGTGTATCGTCATAATCTTCTCGTCGAGTGACACAAAAAGCCTGCTCTGTCCGGGGTCGCCCTGTCTCGCGGCGCGCCCGCGGAGCTGGTCGTTGATACGTGCGCTTTCCGCTAAGAATGTGCCTATCGCGTACAGTCCTCCCGCCGCCACGGCTTCGTCGCGCCGTGCTTCGTCAGCGCCGCCGAGCTTTATGTCAACTCCGCGCCCCGCCATGTTTGTCGATACCGTTACCATGCCCGGCGCGCCTGCTTTCTTGATTATCTCCGCTTCCTCTTCGTCGTTGCGGGCGTTCAGCACGTTATGCGGTATGCCCTCCTCGTACGGCAGCGCGGAAAGCTCCTCGCTCTGGGCAATGTCCGCGGTACCTATCAGCACGGGCTGATTTTTGCTGTGGGCAGCCTTTACCTCGCGCACCACCGCGTTGAGCTTGCTTTTCTCGTCGTAATAGACAGCCATAGGCAGGTCTGTGCGGCGGGACGGCGTATTTGGCTCCACGTGCTTCACTACCAGCCCGTACAGCTCGTCAAACTCCTCGGCAGCGCTCACCGCCGTTCCTGTCATGCCGGATATGCGCCCGTACTGCCGCAGGAAGAACTGTATCGGTATGCTCCCCATTATCACGCCGCGCTCGGAGACGTTCAGCCCGTGCTTCAGCTCCACGGCGGGCTGGAGAAGCCCCGGAAAACAGCGGTTCTCGGCTGTTCTGCCTGTGAACGCGTCTATTATCCTCACCTGTCCGTCCTTTACGATGTAGTCCTTGCCCTCGGCAAGCACATACAGCGCGTTCAGCGAATCGTTGAGCCGCGTGAGAAGCTCGTTGTTTTCCTCGTCGTATATATTCTCAATGCCGAAATACTTTTCCGCCTTTTCCTCGCCCGCATGGGTCAGAAACGCGGAATGTGAGCCCTCGTCTGTCTCGTAGTCGCCCTCGCCGAGCGTTTTCGCAAACTCCATAACTCCCGGCAGAGCCTCGTCCTCCGCAGCGTCCATAACTCCCGCGGCTATCAGCGGTATGCGTGCCTCGTCTATCAGCAGAGAATCCGCTTCATCGACTATCGCGCGCACCTTTGAGAGCCCCTCCGGGCATACCAGCTCTTCCGGCGAGAATACAAGGAAATCCCGCAGGAAGTCGAAACCGCACTCCTTCACCGTGGAGTACAGAACGTCCGCTTCGTATGCTTCGCGGCGCTCGCCGCGGGAGGTCTTTTCGGTGATGTACGCGGTGCTCACGCCCAGCAGGTCATACACGGGCTTCATCCACTCTCTGTCGCGCCGCGCAAGGTAGTCGTTGAAGGTGAGGATATGCACACGCTCACCCCGCAGGAATGACAGGTATGCCGCGAATACAGCGGCTATGGTCTTGCCCTCGCCCGTGGCGAGCTCAACTGCATTCTCGTCGTCAAGATACGCGCCCGCCGCTATCTGCGAGCTGAACGGCGTAACTCCCAGCGCTTCCCGCACCGCGAGATACACTGCCGCGAAAGCGCTTGCCGCGTCCTCGCCGCCAGCCGCCCGTTCTCTGAGGTCATTTATGGTGCTGCTCTCCGCTGCCGCTGTCACCTGTGCGACAAACTCGTTAGGTTTCTTTTCAAATCCTTTTATCATGTTATTCTGCCTTTATTCATATATTATTTTACAAAATGCCACTATAAATTATATCACAAAATCGCGGCAAAATCAACAAAACCTATTGATTATTTCCGAAAAATGTGCGATAATATTATAAATTATACCCGATATGGAGGAAAAGAAATGAGTTACAGTGCGATAATTCTTGCCGCGGGTGACGGCAAGAGAATGAAGTCTTCAAAGCCCAAGGTTATGTGCGAGGTGCTGGGCGACCCGATGCTCGGCTGGGTCATCGACAGCGTCCGCGGAGCGGGCATAAGCGAAGAAAATACAGGAGTTATAGTCGGGAACGGCGCTGAGACCGTAAAGCAGTACCTTGCGGGGCTCGGCAGTTTCCGCACGTTCATGCAGACGGAGCGCAAGGGTACGGGTCACGCGGTCATGCAGGCGCAGGAGATGCTTGCTGACGGAGACAACGTGCTTGTGCTGTGCGGCGACGCGCCGTTTATCGACAGCGATATTATAACCGCGGCGCTCAACGAGCACGTTCACTGCGGCAACGATGTGACCGTTATCACGGCAGACCTGCCCGACCCCGCGGCATACGGCAGGATAGTCCGAGACGCGAACGGCGAGTTTTCAGGCATAGTCGAGAAGAAGGACTGCTCGCTCGTGGAGCTCGGCATAACCGAGGTGAATTCGGGAGTTTACTGGTTCAGAGCGGAGGCTCTGAAAGCCGCTCTGCCGAAGCTTGCAGCGGAGAACGCGGCAGGCGAATACTACCTCACCGATACCATAGGTATAATACGTGAAAGCGGCGGCAAGGCAGGCACCTTCACCGCAGAGGACACGGATATAGTTCTCGGCGCGAACAGCCGTTCCGACCTGCTGCAGCTCAACATTATCGCGAAGATGCGCGTTATGGCGAAGCTTATGGACGAGGGAGTGGAGTTCGTTTCCACAGACGGCATTATAATCGGCAGGAATGTTGAGGTAGGGCGTGACACGCTTATCCTGCCAGGCACCATACTTCGCGGCGATACGGTGATCGGCGAGAGCTGCGTCATCGGTCCGAACACCCTGCTTGAAAACTGCACCGTCGGCAGCGGCGTGACGCTAAACTCCGTACAGGGCTATGATTCCCGCATCTGCGACCGCGTCAAGGCGGGTCCGTTCGTACAGCTTCGTCCCGGAACGGTGCTCCATGACGGCGTAAAGATAGGCGACTTCGTTGAGATAAAGAACTCCGAGATAGGCGTGAACACCGCTGTGTCTCACCTTGCATATCTCGGTGACAGCGACGTGGGCAAGGGCGTGAATTTCGGCTGCGGATGCGTTACCGCCAACTACGACGGCGTGAGCAAGTTCCGCACAAAGATAGGCGACAACGCGTTTATAGGCTGCAACACCAACCTTATAGCTCCCGTTGAGGTGGGCGAGAACGCGACCACTGCCGCGGGCTCCACTATAACCAAAGACGTCCCGCCCAACAGCCTTGCTATCGAGCGCGGTGAGACCGCTATCAAGGAGAACTGGGAAAAGAATTTCAAACGGAAGAGAAAAGCATAAGACCGGAGGTGTTCCATGCAGGACGATAGCATAACAGCAGTCGGCGGCATTGACCTTATGCCGCAGTACAAGAAGTCGGCGCTTCTCGTAAGCACTTATTTCATGGTGGTTTTTGTGCTGAGGTATATCGCCGTCATCATAATAAATGCTGTGGCGTATGCGCTGCGGGAGAGCGCGGAGAATGCACAGGCGGCCGTGGACTACGACACGCTGTTTCTTATCGAGATAGCCATTTCCGGCACATTTCTCCAGGTGCTTCCGTCGGTCATCGGCGCGTTCATGTTCCGCTATCTCGGTAAGAACGGGAAAGGCATAGCGTGCCTGTACCGCATACCGAAAAGCTGCTCACGCGCTGTCGGGGATTTCGGCGCGGTATATGGGCTCGCACACGGTGTCAATGTCATAACGATAATCGTCATGTATATTCTTACGAGCAAGGCGGATATAATGCAGAAGGCGAACACGGTCTCGGATATGCCGAAAAGCATTGTGAGCGCTTGGGGAATGTTCTTCATGCTCGTGGTGATAGCACCGCTTTTTGAGGAGTTCATGTTCCGCGGGCTGGTGCTGAATGAGCTCAGACCATACGGGAGCGGACTTGCCATATTCGTGTCGGGCGTGATGTTCGGCGTGTTCCACGGTAACTTCCAGCAGTGCTTCTATACTGCCGCGGCGGGCATTGCTATGGGCTATATCGCCTATGTTACAGGCTCGCTCGTTCCCACCACTGTCATACACATGATAATGAACGGACTTGCGGGTATCCTTACGCTGCTTATGAGCACCGACCCCGTGCAGAAATATATACTTAACGGCGACAGCTCCGAGATACCCGAAAGCGATATGCTGTGGGTGGCGGCATTCGGTATCTTTGTGGTATGCATACTGATACTTATTCTCGTTGGAGTTATAATGGCGGTGTTAAAGCTCCGCCAGATACTGCGTCACAAGCCGAAAAAGGTATGGAGCGAGGTGTCGGGCGGCAAGAAGCTTGGTGTGCTGCTTCTCACGGTACCCTCGGTGATAACGCTGATAATGATAATCGATGTTTACGGTAAGTTTTCGGAGCAGCTTATAGCAAAGCTGTTCGGAGGTACATGATGTCTTACGGTACGGAAACGCACACCTCGGAGCTTAAGCGGCTCGGGTATAAATACGGTATCGCGGCGGCGCTGCTGGTACTCAACAGCCAGTTCTTCGTCCCGATACTCGGGGCAGTTCTGTATGCCGCCGCGTCATTCATGCCGAATGCGGCGGAGCTTGCGGACAGTACGACGGACGCGGGTTATGTGCTCTTCATGGTATATAACGAGCTTGCGTCTTATCTGCTGCCGCTGCTGGTAACGGGGATCATGTTCGCGGGCGAGGCAAAGCGTGAGCGCGGCGTACCCACATTTGCGAATGCCGAGGGCTACAAGCGGTTTTTCGGTGAATCGCTGATACTGTATATAACCGGGTGGTTCGCGGCGTCCTGCATGGGTATGCTCACAAGCTATGTGTCGGAGCTGCTGAACTCGCTGTTCAGCACGCCGCAGGTGCATACCGCGTTCTCGTCGCAGCTTCCCATGGACACGATGATGTACGTTACTTTCGAGGTGAGCACCTGTATTGTGGCACCTGTCTGCGAGGAGCTGATCTACCGCAGGATACTGCTGCTGCCGCTGAGAAAATACGGCGACTTCACCGCAGCGGTTGTGACCGCGCTTCTGTTCGGGCTTTCGCATTTCAACTTCGACCAGTTCCTGTACGCTTTTGCTTTCGGATTTTTCCTTGCGGTCATCGCGATACGCTCGGACTCGGTGATCATACCGATAATATTCCACACGATAAACAACATCATAGCGGGGATAACGGTATATCTGCCCGAGACCTTCGGCAGCGAGACCGTCGATGCGTTTTTTGCGTCGCTCGGCGGTTTTCTTGAAACGTTCAGAGCCGTCATGCTCTTCATTGCAGTCCCTGCTATAATTGCTGTGGTGCTGCTGAAGCTGCTGCGGCTGCACAACAACAGCGGCATACCCGTGAAAAAGCAGCTTTCGGCGATACTGCTGAACCCTGTATTTCTGCTATCTGTCGTGATAATTCTCGCGATAACAGTCATACTGCTATGGTCATAAAATATCCCCCGGAGGTCAGATCTCCGGGGGATATTTATTCAGAGCCTTACCGTAATGGTAAGGCTTTTTCCGTCCTTGCTGAACGCTTCTATCCTGCCGCCGTGCGCTTGCACGACGGACTGTGCCATTGACAGCCCTATGCCATAGCCCGGCTTGTCGCTGCTGTGGGAGGAGTCGCCGCGGCGGAAACGGTCGAAAAGCTCCGGGTGAGCGCCTTTTTCCATGGGCTCCGATGTGTTCTCGGAAACGAGCGTTATCCGCTTGCCCTTGCGTGACAGCGTGAACGCTATGCTCCCGCCGTCGGGAGTGTACTTTACCGCGTTGTCCGCGAGTATCGAGCAAAGCTTGGCTATCAGCCGCCTGTCGCCGTTAAATATGATGTCGGGCTGAATGTCCGCAGTGAACGTTACGTCACGGTGTTCGGATATCATCATGAACGGGTCGAGTATCTCCGTCAGCGTCTCCGACAGTGAGAAGTCCTCACGCTCGGGACGGGTGCCGCCCTCGTCCATTCGCGCAAGGGCGATGAGGTCCTTGGTGAGCTCCGTCAGCCGCTCGGTCTGAGCTCTGATACCCGTCGTCCACTTGCTTTCGCCCTGCTCGGCTTCGATGACCTCGGTGCAGGTGGTTATCACGGTGAGCGGGGTCTTTATCTCATGTCCCGCGTCGGTTATGAATTTCTTCTGCTTTTCATAGCTTTCCGCCACAGGCTTTATCGCCGCTCCCGAGAAGATGAACACCAGCACGGCTATGCCTATCACTGCCGCAAGCGATACCAGAAGCGAGCTTATCATGAAATCCTTCACCGATAGCAGCGCCCGCGAGCGGTCAAGGAATATGCACAGCGTGCTGTCCTCACCGCGCTGTATAAGATATTTGAGCGTTCCCTCATAGCCCCTCACCGCTCCCGAGGCGTAAAGCCGCTGTGCCATTTCGAGAGCGTCCTGCGTTCCCACAGCCGCTATGCGTGTGGTATCCGAGGTGACGGGCGAGCCGGAGCTGTCAAGTGTGACGGTGAAAAACCGGGTCTCATACGGTGTTTCCGCTGTCATGACCATGCGGTCACCGAACCGCCTGTCGGGCGAGAACATACCGCGGCGCTGAACGTCTATGTCCTCGGGCAGCTCTCCCATATCCTCGGGCGGTACAGCCCTGTCGTCGGGCTGTATGCCCTGACCGTTCATGCCGTTCCCGCGAAAGTCCGGGAAGCTCCCGCCGTTTTCGGCAAGCAGCTCGATAAGCGTGTCCGCCTCATTGTCGGTATTTATGAAATTCAGCGCGTTCATAGCGCACACTATAACAGCAAGAACGGCTATGACCGATATCATAGCCGTTACGATAAAGCTTTTGCGAAGTTTCCGTATCATACGGACAGTCACTCCTTATCTGTCAACGACAGTCTCCCATTTAAGCCCCTTATCCCTGGTGAACTGTCTTGTTTCCGCCATAGTCATGGGCTTTCCGAAGAAATAACCCTGGGCTCTGTCGCAGCCTATCTCTTTGAGAAATTCGTAGTGTTCCCGGGTCTCAACGCCCTCGGTGAGCGGCTTTACGCCCATTTCCACCGCCGCGTAAACTATGTAGTTGAGCAGGTTTCCGGTGCGGGGGTTCTTGTCGTAGGTGCGCAGGAACTCCATATCAAGCTTCAGGACATCGAAGTCGTATTCCATAAGCGTGTTCAGCGATGAATAACCGCTGCCGAAGTCGTCTATCCATATCTGATAGCCCGAGCTGCGGAACCGCTTACACTCGTTCTTGAGGTGGTCTGACCTTGAGTTGAGGGCGCTCTCGGTTATCTCTATGTCAAGCATATTGCGCGGAACGCCGTACAGCCTTCGGTAGTTCTCCACCACGTCAACGATATTGCACAGCTCAAAGTCGAGCCGCGAAAGGTTTATGGATACGGGGACGAGCGGCTCGCCCATGTCGCGGAGCCTGCAGTAATCCTCGCAGACCTTCTTGACGATAAAGCTGTCTATCTTGTGGATAAGGTGGAACTTTTCGAGGGTCTCAATGAAGTCGGCAGGGGAGAGGAACCCGAACTTGGGGTCTATCCACCTTGCGAGAGCCTCATATCCGCATATCTCGCCTGTGGCGACGCGGATAACGGGCTGGTAGTACACCTGTATGTACTCCTTTTCGATAGCGTCGTCAACGTAATCCACCACATACTGCTGCTTGCGGAGCTTTTCATACAGCTTTACGTCATATATGCTGTAAATGATGTCATAGCGGTGCTTTACGGTGTTGCAGGCAAGTCTCGCATGGTCGCAGGCAAGTCCTACCTCGGTGCAGGTGTCCTCAAGCTCATAGATACCCGCACGCATCTCTACACGGGTCCCCTCGATTATGGAGAGGGTAGTGTTATGCGCTTCGGAAACGAGGTCTGTAACATTCGACGCTGCGGTGCATATAACGAAATGGTCGTTTGAGAAACGGGCGATGATGCTCGTGTCTCCGAATATCTTGCGAAGTGTTACCGCCACGCGGCACAGCAGGTCGTCGCCGCGCTGGAAACCGTAGCGGTCGTTGAAAATCTTGAAATTCGCGATATCGAAGTGAACGAACGTGAATTTGCCCTGACTGCGTTTTTCCCGGTCGGAGATAAGCTCCTGGACTTTCTGGTAGAAGCTTGCCATGTTGTAAAGCCCGGTAAGGCGGTCGGTATTCTGGTTCATGGAGAATATCTGGGTCTCGGCGTAGCTGTTGCGGCTGCGGTTCAGATACTCGTTCTTGTCGATATCCACGATGAATACGTAGAAGTAGCTCGTGCCGTGCTCGCCGTGGAGCAGATGACCGAAATCTTCGATATAGCGCAGCTCGCCGGTCTTTGATAATATGCGGTATCGCACATAGTCATGGCGCTTTTCGACGGTCATTGTCTGCGCCTGTATCTCATTTTGTATCTTGTCGTAGTCCTCGGGATAGACCATGCCCTTGAAGCTGTTGCCGGTGTATTCGCGGAACTCCGCCATAGTATCGCAGCCGAACAGCTTTATGACGTTTTCCTCGGCAAAGAGTATCTCATCGGTATCCCCCGCGTTGTAGATGAAAAATCCTCCTGGAAGTCCCGTGGGGATATAGTTTTCGTCGGCTCCGATTTCTCTGCGGTTCTCGTCGCTCATCTTGTGTCCTCCTTTTAAGCAGGAAATATATAATTATTATACAACTTTCTGTCTGCTTTTGCAAGGCATTTTTGAATAAAAGTCAGCTCCCGCGGGCAGTTTTCAGCAGTATTCGCCGTATTCGCAGCCTATGTGGTCTGCGAGTATCTCGTCCACGAGGGTGCGTCTGCCCGATACGGACTTACGGTAAAGCCGTATAAGCCCTACGCCGTTACCGCCGTTCCAAAGCCTGTTGTGGCGCTTTGAGCCGTCGGGCGCTTCATAGTTCACGAGCAGCATATCACGCTTTTTGCAGCGCACACGCGTGACCATGACCGATGTAAGGTTCTCCTGCATCACATACCAGAATATCTCGTCATCGGTCTCCTTTGAGCGGAATACCGTGCGGGTGTTCGTGCGGGGCTTTGAGAAGTTGAATTCGTAGGGCGTACCCTCGTACATGAACGCGCCCAGCAGTTTTCTGTTCAGAGGCAGGAAATACACTTTAGGTCTGCCGCGCCAATGTCGAACACGCTGTTTTCCAGGCGCTTTCCCGTGCGAAGGCTCGTAAGGCTGCACGACGACAGCCATACCCAGGGACTTGTGAAATCCCTGCCCCAGTTCTTGTCCGCGTAGCCGAAAGAGCGCTCGGGTATCACGGTATAACGCTCGCCGTTTATCGTGACATGACCGCTGTACTGCGATTTCATGCCCTCGGCGTGCCAGTACATCTCAAACGCCTCGGCTCTGCGCATGGGAGCGCTCGCGCCGTAGCCCACATTGAACGGTATCTGCTTGTCGATGCTGAGCGACCATTCCATGCTGCCCTTATCGCACATATATCCCGGGTCGTCCGCCTGCTCCGCCGTGACGGTGACACTGCCCTGCAGCAGCGTTTCGGAGCATACGCAGTCCGCCGCGCTCACTCTGAACGGCACGGTGTTCGCTATGCTCACTTCGCTCCACGGGAAGAAACGGTGGAGCTGGCATTTTCCCTCGCCCCAGCAGCCCGCTTTCACCATAAGATATGACGGGCGCTTGTTGTGCTCCTTGTTTTCGGGCGACTGCCCGAGTATGGGCTTGTCCTCGCCGAGCGCGGGATTACAGGTGAAAAACTCGATGAAGAACTGTTTTTCCTCGCCTGTGCGGTCGCTCACTCCCGTGAAGGAGTGCCACCACCAGTCATAGCCTTCATACGCGAACGCTCCCGTGAGCATGAACGCGTTTCGTCTTATATCGTGCTTGTTGAATGACATCATTATCCTCCGTATCATGTAAGCGATATTATCAGTCCCGCGATGTACGCGGCTGCGGACGCAGACAGCGCAACGACTATAAGCGGCAGCCCGAGATACGCGAGTATCAGCGCTGCCGCTGTGCCTGCCGCCGCAGTGACTATGCTCCCCGTGGCGAAGAATATGGCGGGCATAGTCATAGCGCTGAGCACCGCGTAGGGAATATAGTACAGGAAGCTTTTAAGAAAACGGGACTTTATCTTTTTTCGGAACACGGTAAGGGGTATCATGCGTATAAGATACGTGACCCCCGCCATTACCGCGATGTATATTGCAATGCTCACTGCCGCACCTCCGTGGGTCCCGTGTCGTCATGCGGGAACAGCAGTGCGCATATCACAGCGGTGAGGATACCGCATATCATCACCGAAAATCCCGATGATATGAACGGCAGCAAGAAGTATATAATACTGCTCATAGCCGCCGCGATAAGAACTGCAGCGAGCACGCCCTTTTCCTTTCGCGCGGGCGGCAGGATTATAGCAAGGAACATCCCGTAAAGCATAAGCCCAAGCGCGTCGGATATCCCGGGCGGCAGCAGGCTTCCCGCAGCCGCGCCGAGCACCGTACCGAGCGTCCAGCCAACCGTGGATATAAGTATCATGCCGTACATATACCACGGTGTAATGGTGCCGGGCTGTGCCGACGCCATGGCGAATATCTCGTCGGTTATACCGTAGGACACAAGCAGCCGCCGCGGGGTGTTGAAGCTCTTGTCGAGCTTCTGTGACAGCGAAAGCGACATCAGCGAATAGCGCAGATTAATGGTGAGCTGCGCGAGTATCATCTCTGTAAGTGAGCCGTTTGCCGCGATTATCCCCACGCCTGCCGCCTGTCCCGCCGATGTGAGGTTGAACAGCGACACTGCCGCCGCTTCCGTCACTGTGAGCCCCGATTTTACCGCAAGTATGCCGAACCCGAAGGACACCGAAAGATACCCGAGGAAAATGGGTATTCCGTGGGTGAGTCCCTTTAAAAATTGTCTGCCTTTCAATTTTCCTCTCCGTCCGATGTCTTTATTTAACGCTGAAAAGTATGTCGCCGTAGGTCGGCACGGGCCAGAAGTCGCCGCCGACTATCGCTTCAAGCTCATCTACCACCGCGCGCAGGTCGTTCATCTTCGCGAGCACCTTGTCGTGGTAGTAAACCGCCGTTTCGCGTGTGTCGGAGAGCGAGCCCGTGTCCGCAAGCAGCTTTTCAAGCTCGTTGCACTCGGATATCATCACGTTTTCAAGGCGGGTTACGTCCTGAGCCGCGTTTATCTCGGAAGAAGCGTCTATCGCCACGGTCTTCTTCGACAGTGCCGTGTCGCAGAGGAACTTCACGTACGACATCACCGCGGGCGCGTACTGATGCTTCACCATATCGACAGCGGTGTGCGCTTCGATGTTTATCGTCTTGTAGTAGTTTTCAAGCAGTATCTCGGTGCGGGCGTGTATCTCGCGCTCGGAGAACACCTTGTGCTCCGTGAACACCTTTATGCTCTTTTCGTCCTCGAAATGCGGTATCGCGTCCACCGAGGAAACGAGATTCGGAAGTCCGCGTCTCTCGGCCTCCTCAAGCCATGCTTCGTCGTAAGAGTTGCCGTTGAAGATGATACGCTTGTGCTCCTTGAAGGTGCGCACTATAAGGTCGTGCAGAGCCTTCTCGAACGCCTGGCGGTTCATGGCTTCACCGTCCGACGCCGAGGCGAATTCAAGCTCGTCGGCGAACTGTTTCAGCGATTCCGCGATGATAGTGTTGAGTATGATGTTGGCTGTGGCGACGTTGTGGGACGAGCCTACGCTTCTGAACTCGAACTTGTTGCCCGTGAACGCGAAGGGCGATGTGCGGTTGCGGTCGGTGGAGTCCTTCTTGAAGTGGGGGAGAGCAAGCACTCCCAGGTCGAAATCCGCGCTCTTCTTCGGCACGGTGCCGCCGCTTATCAGAGCTTCCACCACCGCGTCAAGCTCCTCACCGAGGAATACCGATATGATAGCGGGAGGCGCTTCATTGCCGCCGAGACGGTGGTCGTTGCCCGCCGTGGCTACCGACAGGCGGAGAAGCTCGGGATATTCGTCCACGCTTTTCACCACAGCCGCCAGGAATGTGAGGAACTGCACGTTCTCCATGGGCGACTTGCCGGGGTTGAGGAGGTTCTGTCCGTCGTCGGTGGAGAGTGCCCAGTTGTCATGCTTGCCCGAGCCGTTCACGCCGTCAAAGGGCTTTTCGTGCAGCAGGCACACCATACCGTGGCGCAGCGCGGTCTTCTGCATGACCTCCATGGTGAGCTGGTTCTGGTCGGCGGCAGCGTTGGCGCTGGAGAATATGGGCGCCATTTCGTGCTGTGCGGGCGCCACCTCGTTATGCTCGGTCTTGGACATTACTCCGAGCCGCCAGAGCGTTTTGTCGAGGTCGCGCATATAAGCGTGAACGCGGCTGTTTATTGCGCCGTAGTAGTGGTCGTCCATTTCCTGACCCTTGACGGGGGGCGCTCCGAACAGCGTCCTGCCTGTGTATATAAGGTCTTTGCGCTTTTCGTAAACCGATTTGTCGATAAGGAAATATTCCTGCTCCGCGCCCACTGTCGCGACAACGCGCTTGGTGGTCGTGTTGCCGAAAAGCCGCAGTATGCGAAGTGCCTGCTCTGAGAGCGCGTCCATGGAGCGCAGCAGAGGTGTCTTTTTGTCCAGAGCCTCGCCTGTGTAGGAACAGAACGCGGTGGGGATATACAGCGTGCCGTCCTTTATGAATGCGCAGGAGGTGGGGTCCCAGGCTGTGTAGCCGCGGGCTTCAAATGTGGCTCTTATGCCGCCCGACGGGAATGACGAGGCATCGGGCTCGCCCTTTACCAGCTCCTTGCCTGAGAATTCCATTATCACCGTGCCGTCCCCCGTGGGCGCTATGAAGCTGTCGTGCTTCTCGGCGGTGATGTTGGTCATGGGCTGGAACCAGTGGGTGTAGTGGGTGGCTCCCTTTTCCACCGCCCAGTCCTTCATGGCTGCGGCTACGCTCTCCGCTATCGAGCTGTCAAGCTCCTTGTTGGAGTTCATGGTAGCTTTCAGCTTGCGGAATACTTCCTTGGGAAGTCTCTGGCGCATTGTGGATTCATCAAATACGTCCTCGCCGAATTCCTTCGACACGTCAATTTTCTCGATCATAGCAGTTTCCTCCGTAAAAAAAGCGTTTCGGCATAGCTATACCATGCCGAAACGACGTTGTTCCTATACGGTATTATATTACATTCCGCGGGATTTGTCAACCGTCAGTTTTTCAGAGTTTTTTGCCGCGGGCGCTGATTATTTCAGCCATTTCGCCCACATTCCTCATGCCTGACACCTCACCCATTGTGAAGCGCAGACCGAATTCCTCCTCAACGGCGGACATCAGCGTGATGTGGTTAAGGCTGTCCCAGTCCTCGATGTCATCTGCTGTGGTGGAAGCATCCACCTCAATGTCATCGTCATCGAAGAAATCGCGGAATACCGTGTTAAGACGCTCGTATATCTTATCCATTCATGTTACCTCACTTTTCGACCGAGAAGGTTGCGGTTTCCTTCGGGCGGTTGTCTATGACGCGCTTAGCCTTGCCTGCTGTGCGCTCTATGGACTTGGGCTCGACGAGGGAGACCTTGGTGCTTATGCCGAGCACGGTCTTTAAGTCATGATGTATGCGTGAGCGGAGCTCCTCAAGGTTGCGGTAGTCTGTGAGCAGCGACGCGTCCGCAAGCTCTACCCTTACCTCAAGGTTGTCGGAAGAGCCCTCTCTGCCGACTACGAGCTGATAGTGAGGGGCTATCTCGGGAACTACCATAAGCACGCTTTCTATCTGTGACGGGAAGATGTTCACGCCGCGAATTTTGAGCATATCGTCCGTTCTGCCCGTGGGTTTCATCATGCGGGCGTGAGTTCTGCCGCACTTGCAGGGCTCGTAGGTTATGGAGGTGATGTCGTGGGTCTTGTAGCGCAGCACGGGAAGTCCCTCTTTGCTGAGTGTGGTGACTACAAGCTCGCCGCTTTCCCCTTCGCCCAGAACTTCACCTGTCACAGGGTCAACTATCTCGGGCAGGAAGTGGTCTTCGCAGAAATGCATTCCGCAGCGCTCGGTGCATTCGCCCGAAACGCCGGGTCCCATAAGCTCGCTCATGCCGTAGTTATCCGTCACGAACATATGGAGCTTGCTTTCTATCTGGTCGCGCATCTCGGGAGTGCAGCCCTCCGAGCCTAACAGTCCGAGACGAAGCTTTATCTCCTCGGGCTTTATGCCGACCTCCTCCATTACTTCGCCGATACGAAGAGCGTAGGACGGGGTGGATACAAGCGCTGTTGTACCGAAGTCGCGCATCATCATAACTGTCTTTTCGGTGTTGCCCGAGGAGCTCGGCACAACTGCCGCGCCCAGCTTTTCAAGTCCGTAGTGAAGTCCGAGAGCGCCCGTAAACAGTCCGTAGCCGAAACATATCTGCACTATGTCGTCCTCGGTAGCACCTGCCGCCGCAACTATACGCGCCATACAGTCGCTCCACATATCAAGGTCGCTCTTGGTGTAGCCTACAACGGTGGGCTTACCTGTGGTGCCGGAGGAGGCGTGCATACGCACTATCTTTTTCATTGGCACCGCGAACATACCGAAGGGATAGTTGTCGCGGAAGTCCGTTTTTGTGGTGAACGGGATATACTTTATGTCGCTGAGGGTCTTTATCTTTGCGGGGTCAAAGCCTGCCGCGTCGAACTTGTCCTTGTACAGCTTCACGTTCTCGTAGCAGTAAACCGCGACCTTCTTCAGCTTTTCAAGCTGTATCTTCTCGATCTCACTTCTCGGCATTGTTTCTGCCGCTTTGTCAAAAAACATCATTCTTCTCCTTTTATTCTATTTTATTGTTAATTCAGCCAGAATTATTTTTTCTTCTTTTTCTTGTTCTTCTTAACGGGAGGCTGTCCCGTGCGGTTCCTTTTCTCTATCGGGATACCGTCGTCCGTAAATCCGACCACATCGTGTCCGTAGGTCTTTTCGGCTGCAATTTCCTCCATGCCTGCGGTGATAGCTTCACGCTGACGGACAGTAACGGTCTTGTCGTAGCAGCTGAATATCCTGTCCACGTCCGCTTTCTTCATCTTCGGGGTGATAAGGCTTACAAGCGGCACTACGATAAGTGACACTATCATGGTGAACGCTCCGAGGTTTACCGGAGATGCCACCGTGAAGCCCAGGAACGTGCCGGAGAGCAGCTTCATTGACGAGAGCACGAGATGCAGCACCGTCACGCCGATACCGATGACGAAGCTTACCCACACGCTCGCTTTTGTGGTCTTTTTCCAGAGTATGCCGTAGAGGAACGGTGCTAAGAACGCTCCCGCAAGCGCACCCCACGAATAACCCATAAGGTCGGAGATAAGCGCGTTCTTGTTGAGCGCTATGATGACCGAGATGACGAGGAATACCGCGACGAACGCGCGAAGCACGATAAGCTGCTTTTTCTCGTCGAGCTTTCCCTTCATTGCGGGCTTTATAAGGTCAAGCGTTATGGAGGAGCTTGAAGTGAGTACCAGCGACGACAGAGTTGACATCGATGCCGACAGAACCAGCACCACTACCACGCCTATCAGCAGGTCGGGAAGCTTTTCGAGCATTGTGGGGATTATTGAGTCAAACCCGCCCACAGGGTTGCCGTTCTCATCGGGAGCCACGAATATTCTTCCGAAGCCGCCGAGGAAGTAGCAGCCGCCTGCAACGATAAGCGCGAAAATCGTAGAGACCACTGTTCCCGATTTTATCGAACGCTCGTCCTTTATCGTGTAGAACTTTGTGACCATCTGCGGCAGTCCCCATGTACCGAGCGAGGTGAGTATCACAACTCCAAGCAGGTTTATCGGGTCGGGGCCGAAGAAGCTTGCGTAGGCTCCCTGCATACCTGCCATAACGCCGTTTTCGTTGGGTATCTGGGACATCTGGTTGAGAGCCTCGTAGAAACCGCCCTTGCTGTTAAGCGTCGCAACAACTACCGCGGCTATGCCTATCAGCATTATTATGCCCTGTACGAAGTCATTGTAAGCGGTAGCCTTGTAGCCGCCGAGGATAACATAGACTGCCGTTACGACTGCCATAGCGATAACGCACACGGAATAGTCTATGCTGAACACCATTTCAAACAGTCTCGAAAGCCCGTTATAAACCGACGCGGTGTAGGGGATAAGGAAGATGAACACGATAATGGCTGCCACGGTCTTGAGGGTTTTGCTGAGATAGCGTTTCTCGAAGAACTCGGGCATTGTGGCGCTTTCGAGGTGCTTTGACATGACGCGGGTGCGTCTTCCCATTATCGCCCATGCCATGAGCGAGCCGATGATGCAGTTTCCGATACCTACCCATGTAGAGGAAACGCCGAAGTTCCAGCCGAACTTTCCGGCATAGCCGACGAAGATAACGGCGGAAAAATAGCTTGTGCCGTATGCGAAAGCTGTGATCCAAGGACCTACCGAGCGTCCGCCGAGCACATACTCGTTTACGGTCTTTGCTTTTCTGTTGCAGTAAACCCCTATGCCGACCGCGACTGCGATATAAAGCACAAGGATCGTGATGATCAGAGGCATGACAAACTCTCCTTTAAAGTTACGTTACTTTTTTGTGACGCTGCTTTTTTGCGCTAAAGTTTATTATACCTCTTTTATTCATGTTTGTCAAGTCATAACTGTTTCAAAAGTTTGTATATGAGCTCTTTTTTTCCGAGACCCTCAGAAAACGCGGTAGCTCCGCCTGCAGCAGTCCCGAGTTTTAGAGCCTCATCATATCCGCCCTGTTCGAGTCCCGCGAGAAATCCCGCAAGCATTGAGTCGCCTGCGCCCACCGTGCCTACGGTCTTGCCGCGGCAAGCTGCGCAGGTGTGCAGCTTGTCATTCTCGTCAAGCAGTATAGCACCCTCGCGTCCCATTGAAACAAGCACGTTGCGTGCTCCCATTTTACGCAGCTTTGCAGCGTATGCGGCAGCCTGAGCGGCATCGGTGATATTAGTCGCGAACATATCCCCGAGTTCACGGATATTCGGCTTGATGAGAAACGGCTTGCAGCGCAGTACGTTTAGCATTGCGCGGCCTGATGTATCTACCGCTGTACGCACGCCTTTCTTTCCCATAAGCTCGGCTATCTGCTCATAGGCGTGATTTGATACGGACTTCGGGAGACTTCCCGCAAGCACGAGGGTATCGCCCTTTCCGAGCTTTCCGAGCCTGTCGATAAGCTGATCGAATGCCTCGCTGTCGATAGCGGGACCGTCCCCGTTGAGGTCGGTCTCGGCATCAGAACGTATCTTGATATTTATGCGTGTAAAGCCTTCTTTAAGGTGGATAAAATCTGTGCTGATACCTTTTTCGCGAAGCCACTGTTCAATGGCGGTACCGGTGAACCCTGCGCAGAAACCGAGGGCTTCCGTAGGTATGCCGAGCTCGTTGAGCATAACGGAGACATTTATACCTTTGCCGCCGAAGAACACCTGCTCACCGGCGAGCCTGTTCACCTCGCCCGGCCGAATATGTTCTATATCGACAACGCAGTCCACGGCAGGATTGAATGTTACTGTGTAGATCATTGATATACCCCGCTTTTCGTATTATCAAAAAAGCTCCGCGTAAAAACGGAGCTTTCTTAACTTACTTGTGTATGAGATTACTTTCTCTTGCCTGCTACGAGAGCTGCGCCGCCTGCGAGTACTGCGAGACCTGCGATAACTGCAACGTCCTCGATACCTGTGTCAGGAGAGCCCTTGGAGCTGTCGGTAGCTGCTGCTACATCGCCTGCTGCGGGAGCGTCAGCTGTTACTGCGGGAGCGTCAGCTGCATCAGACTTAAGACCGGAGATCGTGAATGTAACAGCTATCTTCTCATCGAAGCTTATAGTGGACTTGTCGATGCAGGGATCCTTTACGGAGTCACCGTACTCATTCTGGATCTCGATACGGAGCTTGCCGTTACCCTCGATATCGCCGTAGAGAACCTTGGACTGGTCAACAGCGATGTCAGTGGAAGTGCCGTCTGTGTTGTATGTTGTTACCTTAACATCGGAAACTGTAACACCGGCTTCGTTGCAGCGAGCACGCTTGTCAGCTGCTGTGTCCATGCCGTCAACGCCTGCTGTCTGGAAACCGTACTCATCTGCAAGACCGTCGATATCAACACAGAATACCATAGCGCCGTTTGCAACAGCGGGAACAGTATCGCCTGTCTCTTCGTCTGTTACGAGAGCTGTCGGAACAGTATTATCAACGAAAACTGTGTATGTACCGTCGCCGTTTACATCAGTTGTGCCGGCCGGGAATTCAGCAGCGTTCCATACGCCCCATGCCCACGAGTCGTCTGTGTACATAAGGAAAGCTTCGTTAGCGCTTGCTACTGCTGCGAGGGAAGCGGCTGCAACAGCTGTAGCTGCTATACCTGCGAATAATCTGTTTAATTTCATTTGAATGATCCTCCATAGAATTAACGTTCATAAGTTTATGTGTAATCGTTACACATAAGATTTACAGATATATTATACTGCTTATTTAATGATAAAACAATCCGCAATTTACACAAAAATAAATTGCGGATTTGTTATTTTTGTTTAATAAGTTACAATTCGGGTTTCAGACGGTTAAATTACTTTCTTCTTCTTGTGAAAACAATGCCTGCACCTGCGAGTACTGCAAGACCCGCGATAGCCGCAACGTCTTCGATACCTGTGTCGGGCGAGCCCTTGGAGCTGTCTGTTGCAGCTGCAACGTCACCTGCTGTTACTGCGGGAGCTTCACCTTCGGAACCGCCGTTCTTGGCGATAGTGAACTCAACTTCGAGGGACTTGGTGGGGTAGCCGCCTGTGTAGCTGTCCTTGATATCGGGGTTGTAGATGTTTGCGAGGCAGGGCTGAACGTAAACCGCGGTTTCTTCGTCATGGTTGATAGGATTCTCAACTGTCTGAGTAGCAACGCCGTCAACGTAAGCTGTGATGCTTGTGCATACCCAGCCCTCAGCAACGGGAAGGTCTGTGCTGACTTCGAGGAGGTTGAACGATGTAGCGCCGTCGAGTGTCCAGTCGAAGTTGTTTACGGATACTCTGTATGTACCCTCGCCTGTGATCTCGGCGTCTGTGAAGTCACCGATGAGGTATGTGCCGATGTCGTAATCGTAGTTGTCCTCATAATCCTCATACGTGCCCTCGTCGCACTTTGCGCCGTTCATGGTCATGTGGTCGAACGCGTTGTTGTTTGCGTCTCTTCCGTAGGTGCCTTCATTCCAGCCGTTGCGGAACGAGTAAACGGTGTTCTGAACGAGGATATAGCCGTTGTAAGCGCTTGCGGATACTGTGAGTGCCGCAGCGGAGATGATAGCCGCAGCGACAGATGCGATTCTTTTCTTCATGATATTTTCCTCCAAAAAATTGTTGGCTTAAAGCCTGCTAACGTTCTCATTATAGCACGGGCACTTTGAAATTTCAATAAGATTTTTCATTTTTATTGTAAATTTGTTGCAAAGTGCTAATTATATTTTTGTTTTTACTGCATAATGACGGCAATATGAGTGTTCTTGGGAGTGTATTCCGCCGTTTCAAGCCGCCAGTCTGTGTTGCCCTTGCTGTCCTCATAGGTCTTTTCAAATCCGAAGCGTCCGAAAAGGTTTTTAACCATTGAGTTTTTCAGCGTAGGCAGGTAATGCCCGATTATAGCTTTTATATCAAGCTTTTTCGCGGCCTTCACAAGCTCATCCAGCATTGCGAGCTCCATGTCGCGTTTGAGCACGCGGCAGCTCATTATCCAGAGGTCTATGTGAAGCTCTGTGCCGCGTATATTGCCTATGACCACCGATACTACACCGTTGTCGCCGAATTTGTCCTCAAGCCGCCCGTAAAGCGTGATGTAATGCGGGTCGAAGGCTATATTGGCTATCTCGCCCTCGGTATAGCGGCGGGTGGTGACGTTGAACTGGTTGCTTTTGTTGGTGAGCTGGGCTATGCGGGGGATATAAAGCGGCTCGAAGGGCTTGATATACGCTTTCATCTCCAGACTGTCAAGGTACTCGCCGTAGTCCGCTATGTCATGCCCCGCAGCTGCGCGCAGAGCGTTCTGCTTGTACATCTCGCTGCGCTTTAAGTCGTCCTCGGTGAGGGCTCCCACTACTTCAAAATACCTGTTGCGGTCAAGAATACGGATATAGTTCTCAGCGCCGTCCATTTCCGGCACCGCAGCGCCCTTGACCCTGTCACGCACTATCTGGCGCTCAGCAGGATTGTCGTCGGCGAAAACAAAGCTGTCCGGCAGCAGGTTCAGCATATCCGCCGTCCGCAGTATGTTCTCGTCCTTGTTGTCCCAGTTTGCCTGTATCACCGTGAAGTCGTCCGCGTGAAGCGACGCGTCCGGGTGTCCGAGACCGTCGTAGGCGTTCTCCTCGTCGTTCTTGGAGCATATCGTGAGCAGCACTCCCATATCCTTGTGGAGTTTCACATAATCCTGGAATTCCGAATACACCTGACCGCTCGGAAGGTCGCGCCCTATCTTTATGCCCTCGACACCGTCGTCGCCTACTACTCCGCCCCATAGCGTGTTGTCAAGGTCGAGAGCGAGCACCTTTTTGTTCTTTCCGAGCATAGCCTTTATTATCGCCGCGAGGTTAGCCGCGATATACGGCACAGCTCCCATGGGGAACGCGTATTTGTACATATACCACTGTGTGCCGTCGTGCCACTCGTCAAGCCCGCAGCAGGATGCCACATAGCTTATGTCGCAGATATTGAGCGTCTTGCTGTGTGAAGCATACTCCGCGAGCATGGCATTAAGCTCGTTCACGAAACGCACCCGTCCGTGGATATCCGAGAAGTCTCTGTTGCCGAGAAGTCTGAACGGCGGCTGCTCGAAGTTGTTCTGTATAACAGGGCAGCCGAATTTTCTGTCAAGGCTCTCCCATATCTCACGGAAATGCCCGAACTGCTTGTCGAGCAGGGCTATCACTGTCTCGGGACTGTCGGAAAGAGACGGGAAACTGCCGATGTTGCGGTATGTGGTGTGGATATAGATGATGTCGGGCTTGAAGCTTATCAGCTCCTCGGGCGGGTAAAGCGCGTCATCATGGAAGCGCCCGTACTCGCTTGTCCAGAACTCGGGCTCGATGCCGTAGTTAAGCAGGAAAAGCTCCAGCACGTCCCGCACCGCGTCGGCAGTGGAGCCGCATAGTATCGCGATACGTTTCTTTATACGGGCTGTGCCGTCCTCCAGAAGCTCGCGTTTCAGCTTTTTCTGCTTTTTCATTATCTCCGCCGCGTCAAACGGGTAGGTGAAAATGTCGTTCATATCTGTTACCTCACTTATTTGTTTATCAGCAGTTCAAGGTATTTTCCGCCGTTGCCGGCAGCTATCATAACACAGTCGGTACACAGCAGGTCGGTGGCTCCCACGTCCTTGCAGAACTGCACCGCGTTAAGGTCGAAGTACCGCATATCTCCGACGTATATATGCTCAAATCCCGATGTCAGGAACGGTATAAGCGCATTGCCGAAACTCTGCTTGAATACCACCAGCGTCCGTCCGTTCTTCACGTCGGTATCTATCCGCGTTATCCTGTTGTCCGAGCCGATGAACGAGCAGTAGAATGACGCCGCGTTCCTCGAAACGAACAGGTCGCCGCTGTACGCGCCCCCGAAGCCTGTATTGTAATATGTGGTGGATATCCTGTCGGCGTTCGGGGAGATGTACATGGTAAATGTCTCCGCGTCGTTGTACAGGTGGTAGTCCTTTGAGTAGGTGTACATCGAGCCCACGTAGCCGCTCCGGGATACGGGAGTGTACTTGTCCAGCTCCGGGAAATCCACTCCCGCGGCCTCCGCGAATTTCTGCGCCGCGTAGTAAGCGCCGAGGGGGTTCCAGTGGTGGTCTGTGCGGGCGTAGATGTCCTCGTCCTTGTGCGATTTCAGCGCCGAGTAGGCATCTACCCATGTCACGCCGTCAAGACATTCGCGGATATGCTCGCACTTGTTGTACTGGCTCACGGTGAAACCGCTGTCCCAGAACTTCTGCGGTGTGTAGAACTCGCTGGATATCGGTGCCGCCATTGTATATACATTGACCCCGGGCAGTTTTTTGGCGAAGGTGTTCACGGCTCCTGCCCACCGTTCGCACAGTCCGTAGGTGCCGAAGCACGCCATAAGTCCTCGGTAATGCCCGTCCTGGTACGACACGAGTATGCCGTTCTCGCCTATGACGTTATAGCTTATCTCACCGTGAGCCGCCGCGGAGGTCTGTGCCGCGGAAGTTGCCGCCGCCGTGGTTGTTGCTGCGGTGGTGACAGTTGTTTCCGCAGTCGCTGCGGCGGTGGTTGCGGCGGTCGTTGTTTCAGTCGCTGCGGCGGTAACAGGCGGCTCGGTCTCGGGAGAGGTCTCGGCGGAGGACTGCACCGGGAAAGTCTCCGTTTTGCGGGCGCTTTCGGCGGTAGTCACAAAGCTGTCCGGCAGTATCAGCTCGATATCATCGTCATCATCGTCCTCCGGCGGCTCGGTGGTATCTTCGGTCGCCGCGGTGACGGTGGTGGTTTTCGCTTTTGCCGCCGTGGGAGCGGTATTCTGTCTTACAGTGGTGCTTATATCCGTGCAGCCCGACACTGCCAGCAGCACCCCGCATAATATCATCTTTTTAAGAGTTCGCACTTTCGGTAATCTCCGTAACAGGATTGTTCAGTATCTTTTCAAGTCCGTTGGCGTTTGTTCCCACCGCCGAGAACGTACACATGGTAAAGAGCAGGTCGGTGGCGCCGGTGAACTTCACAAATTCCACGCCGTTGAGGTCGAAGTATCTCATGTCGCAGACGTATATCTCATCAAAAGAGCCGAAATAGAACGGTATCTCGGCGTTTCCGTAGCTGTCCTTGAATATGACGAGCTTTCTGCCCGTACCCGCGTCGGTGGTTATGCGCACTATCTTGCTGTCGCCGCCCATGAATGTGGAATACGAGCCGCTCACGGGCATGGGGACGAAGAACGGAAGGCTGTAATCATAGCCGTAGGAGGTGTTGTAATAATAGGTCTTGTAGGAGTTTGACGGCTTATAATATGTGAACACCTCGGGGTCGTTCAGAAGGTTCGCGTCCTGTGTGAAACTGTACATAGTCCCCATGTAGCCTGGAACATCTACCCGCTCCATTGTGGAGATGTCGGCAAATTTCACGCCAGCGGTCTCCGCGAAGCTCTTAGCTGCGTAGTACGCGCCGAGAGGCTGCCAGTGGTGGTCGGTGCGCAGGTATATGTCCTCGTCCACGTGCTCCCACAGCGCCGCGGAGGCAGGTACGGGAGTGACGTTCACGAGCTGGGAGTTTATAGCGTCTATACTCTTCTGATGGCTCGCGTTGTACTGTGCATAGGTGTCAGGCAGGTAATACTCGCCCGAGGTCGGCACAGGCATACTATATACATTTACGCTGTCGCCCAGCTCGCTCTTGAAACGGTTCACAGCCGCCGCGTATTTCGTGCCGCTGCCGCCGCCGTAAAGCGATATTCCCCACCAGTGTCCGTCGGAAAGCTTGGTAACGACTTGTCCGTTGGTTATGACGCCCTCGGCTATCTCGTTGACGTTCTTTGTGGTGACAGGGGGAGCGGTGGTCTCTGCGGGCGCGGTCGTTGTCTCCTCAGCGGAGGTCTCGGCGGGTATGTCGGTTGACGCCGATGTGATGTCCGGCTCGGTAACGGGCGCGGCGGTCATCTCTGCCTCCGTTTCCGTAACCGGCACGGGGATTATCGGCTCCTCCTCGGTTATCTTAGCCACAGGCCCCACTATCTTCGCATCGTTGTAGCTTATGCCGAACAGCCCTTTGAGCTGTGCGCCGACGCGCTTAAGGTCGTCGCGCCGCGGCACATTGTCGTTGAAGTATTCGGTCAGTCCGTTGGTGTAGCTGCCGTCGAGAAGTCCCTCGACAGAGAACTCGGGTATTTTTGCAAGCTCCCTCTGCTCGGTGAGAGACACATCATCTCTCGGCAGAGCAAGAAACAGCACGGTAACAGCCGTAAACGCGATCGCGCTGTAAACGACGTTGGCAATGCTCAGTACGGGTTTCATCGGCTTTATCTGCACCGCGTTCTTTTTGCTTTTCTTTTTTTTCGGTGCTGTTTCCGCCGCAGGCTTGTCCTTTTTTTTCTCCGCTATCGCGGCTTTCACGTTTTCGGATATCTCCGAGCGTATGCGGGTATCTTCCTCGGTCATTTCCACGATGTCGGCAAGCGTCTTCGGCAGTTCAGGCTCGGGCTTGTGCTCGGGCTTAGGCTTGGGCTTAGGCTTGGGTTTAGGCTCGGGTTTAGGCTCGGGCTTAGGCTCAGGCTTGGGCTCGGGCTTGGGCTCGGGCTTAGGCTCGGGCTTAGGCTCAGGCTTGGGCTCGGGCTTGGGCTCGGGCTCGGTATCAGCCGCAGAGGTATCCGACCATTCTATCTTAGCCTGTCTCTTTGCCTTTAGGGGTTTATCTTTTTTTTCGGGATTTTCGTCCTGTGCTGACCACTCCATGCGCTTTGCGGCGGTATCGACTTTTTCCTTTGCTTTGCGCCTTTCGGCATCAGACCCAATGTCAGTGAACACCAGCGGAGCTTCTTTATCCTCTTCTATAATATCATCATCGCGGTTTTCATCGTCAGCTTCGGTTTCGTCCCAGCGCACCTTGATGTTTCTGCCGTTATTCACGGACTTCGGGCTGTCGAGCTGCTCCGCGTTCATGATATCGCCGAGAGTTACAGCTTTGTTCGTGTGCCTGTCCGGCTCTTTCAACAGTATATCATCTATTATCTCGTCTATTTCGTACTTTGTGCCTGCATTCTCTTCCGGCTTTGTCTCAGGCACAGCTTCCGCTGCGCGATACGTTTTTCTATTCTTTCCCATTTTACCTACTTCTCAGCAATTGAACCTGTTCATGGCTTCATCGGTCTTGCCCGCGACTATAAGCTCTGCCGCCGCGGCTGCATTGCCGAACGTCTTTTCGAGCACCTCACCCTGTTCCTTCGGGAACATTCCGAGCACCCACGCCGCAAGGTCATAGTCCGGGTGCGGCTTTGCTCCCACGCCTATTTTTATGCGCGGGAAGGTGTCCGAGCCTGTGAGGTATATGATGCTCTTGATGCCGTTGTGACCGCCGTCGCTGCCCTTTTTGCGTATGCGCAGCCGCCCGACATCGAGCGATATGTCATCGTACATCACCAGCAGCTTTTCCGGCGGCAGCTTGTAGAAACTCAGCGCTTCCGTCACCGCTTCTCCGCTGTTGTTCATGAACGTGGTGGGTTTCATCAGCAGACAGCGCACGCCGCCTATGCTCACGTCCGCGGTAAGAGACTTGAATTTTAGCTTTTTTACGTCTGCCCCAAGCTTCTCCGCAAGCGTATCCAAAGCCATGAAACCTGCGTTATGCCGTGTGTTCTCGTACTGCGTCCCTGGGTTGCCGAGCCCGCACACGATGAACTCCGGCGGTCCCGAGGGAGCGGGTGCGCGCTCCGCCTCCAGCTTTTTGAAGATATCGAACACCGACATTACTTCTTGTCTCCGCCTGTACCGTTGAACCCGTCAACGAAACCCTGTATGCCCTTTTCGATCTTATCGGCGGCAACAGTCATCTTTTCGTCCACGACCTTCATGCCCTTATCGACCTTTTCCTTTATTTCAGCGCGCTTTTCGGGAGTTACCTTCTCCTCGTACTTTGCCTTTGCGAGGTCGATGGCTTCATCTGCGGCGTTTCCTATCTCTTTTGCTGCTCTTCCGAGCTTTTCCGAAATGCTCATAGCTTTTTCTTCCTTTCATATCATGCGTTACCGCCTGCTGACAGCACGGTTATTATCCGTTTTATCAGCGGAAGCGGCTTTTCGTTCTTTTCGGGCGCAATTTTAAAGCTCGCCCGCCCCATAAGGTCAAGGCTTATCCGCCCGTCCATAGCCGCGTTGAGCTTTCCGAGCTTCTGCATATCCGGCGCGTCGGTGTAGAAGATTATGTTGTCCTTGTTCTGAATTATCTCGGTGATGCCGAGCTTCTGCGCAAGGCTTCTCACCTGCGCCACATCTATAAGACCCTCCACGGGGGCGGGAATATCGCCGTATCTGTCCGCAAGCTCATCTATAACGTCCGAAGCGTCGTCCTCCGTGCGTATGGACGCTATGCGCTTGTAGCAGCTTATGCGCTGCGCCTGGTTGGAGATGTACGTTTCGGGGATATACGCGTCCACCTTGATGTCGATAAGGCACTCGGGCTGTTTCACGGTCTCCTCGCCGCGCTGTTCCTTTACCGCTTCGTCGAGGAGCTTTAAATACATATCGTAGCCTACCGCGCTCATGTGACCCGACTGGCTCGCACCGAGTATCGAGCCCGCGCCGCGTATCTCAAGGTCGCGCATGGCTATGCGGAAACCCGAGCCGAACCGCGTGAACTCCCGTATCGCGTCAAGGCGCTTGGCAGCTATCTCCGTAAGCTCCTTGCCGCGCTTGAACGTGAAGTACGCGAAGGCGCGGCGGTTGGTGCGCCCTACGCGTCCGCGAAGCTGGTGCAGCTGTGCGAGCCCCATGTAGTCCGCGTTCTCGATGATAAGCGTGTTGCAGTTCGGTACATCAACGCCGGTTTCTATAAGCGTCGTGCAGACGAGCACATCTATCTCATGCTCCAGCAGCTGCCGCCAGACTTCAAGCAGCTCGTCCTCCTCCATGCGCCCGTGGGCTATGCCGATGCGCGCCTCCGGGACGAGCTTGTGCAGGTTCCCGGCACAGTTCATTATGGAATCTATGCGGTTGTGGATATAATAGACTTGACCGTTGCGGCGCAGCTCCTTGTTTATAGCCTGTGCGATAACGCCGTCATTATGCTCGATGACGTAGGTGGTCACAGGCTGTCTGTCCTGCGGAGGTGTCTCGATGACGCTCATGTCCCGTATGCCCGACATCGCCATGTTGAGCGTGCGCGGTATCGGGGTCGCGGAAAGGGTGAGTATATCCACCCCTGCGAACATCTGCTTGAATTTGTCCTTGTGTGCGACGCCGAAGCGCTGCTCCTCGTCGATTATTACAAGCCCCAGATCCTTGAAACCGATATCGTCCTGCACCAGTCTGTGGGTGCCTATGACCATATCTACCGAGCCGAGTTTGAGCTTTTCGATAGTTTCTTTTATCTCCTTGTGGGTACGGAAACGTGAAAGCAGCTCAATGTTTAGCCCGAAACCGTCCATGCGTTTGAGCACGGTCTGATAGTGCTGCCACGCGAGGACAGTTGTGGGGCAGAGAAGAGCGCACTGCTTGCCGCTCATGATACACTTGAACGCCGCGCGCAGCGCCACTTCGGTCTTTCCGAAGCCAACATCCCCGCACAGCAGGCGCTCCATGGGTCTTGACTGCTCCATATCGTGCTTGATGTCGTTTATGCAGCGTATCTGGTCGTCTGTCTCGACGTAGCTGAAATGGTTCTCAAATTCGGTTTGCTCGGGGCCGTCGGGGTCAAAGGCATAGCCCTTGGATTTCATGCGCTTTGAGTACAGCTCGATGAACTCCGCCGCCATTTCCTTCGCGGCAGTCTTGGCTCTCGTCTTGGTCTTCTGCCATGTGTCGGAGTTCATTTTCGAGAGCTTGACGGTTCCAGGCTCCGCGGAGCCGATATACCGCGATATAAGGTCAAGCTGGGTCACAGGCACGTAAAGCACGTCTGTCCCCGCGTATTTTATCTTGATGTAATCCTTGCTTATGTGATCCTGCGTGAGTTTCTGCACGCCGTCGAACATTCCTATTCCGTAGGTGTCATGCACCACGAGGTCGCCCACCGATATATCGTTGAGCGAGTTTATCATCTCTGCCTTGCTGCGCTTTCGCTGAGGGGATTCGCGTTTCTGCATCGTCACCGAGGTGTGGGAGATGCAGGCGAGCCTTGCTTCCGGATAGCTGTATCCCGATGTCAGCACTCCCGGAACGATGTAAACGCGCTTGGAGTAGAGCTTTTTCGCGTCGGAGGAGAAATCAGAGGGTATGCCCTCGCTGCGCAGGTCTTCCGCCAGCACTTTTGCGCCCTTTTCGGTCCCTGCCATGACGATGACGCTGTAATTTTCGTTCAGAAAGTTTTTCAGCTCGTCAACGAGCGTCCTGTATTCTCCGCTCCATGCCGCCACCTGTCCCGCCGACACGCTGAGCAGCTTTGCGAGTTTCAGGTCGCCGCCGCGCATGAAGTTGTCGAAGTATGCGCTCACGCTCTTGTCAACGGCGGCGCGGTATTCGCTGTGGGTGAGCATATATCTGTCAAGCCCCTTGCACAGCACTCCGTCCTCGAACAGCAGCTTTATGTCCTCGGTGTACTGTGAGAATGCCGCTCTGAAGGCCTCGCTGCACGCGGTGTTTTCGCAGACTATCACGTTCTGCGCGTAGTCAAACAGCGTTTCCTCCTCGTCATAGCACAGGGGCAGGTATCTGTCGGTGTTGGCGCAGCAGGCACCGCCGCGCACATTCTCGATGTCCGCGCGCACGTGCTCCTTGACTTCCGCGGCGCGCTTGCCGCGTATCTTCGGGAGGAGCGCTTCGAGTTTCTCGCATATCTGCGCGCCGTCAAGGAACAACGTTTCCAGTGCAGGCGCCACATCTATCGAGTTTATCTTGTCTATACGAAGCTGGGTGTCGATGTCGAACACCGAGACCGTATCCACTTCATCGCCCCACAGCTCTATACGCACGGGCATACCGAAGTTCACGGGGTATATGTCGAGTATAGCGCCGCGCACCGAGAACTGAGAAACTCCCTCTATCTGGTCGCAGCGGGTATATCCCGCCTCCACAAGCGCCGCGGATATATCCTGCAGGGAAATGCTGTCTCCAGGAGCTATGTGTATCGTGCGTTTTTTCAGTATCCTGCGGGGTATGGTTATCTGCGAAGCCGCCTCCGGAGACGCGCAGACTATGGGCGCTTTTCCGCTGAGCATACGTGAGAGTATGCCTATGCGGCGGTGCTCGTACTCTCTTGATACCGCGTCAACGTCACCGAGGACTATGTCCTTTGCGGGGAAGCTGAACGCGGTCTCCTCGCCTGTCATGGTGTTTATGTCCGCGCACAGCCTTGCGCCCTCACCCTCGGTGTCACAGATCACGATAACGGGGAGCCTGTACCCCTGCTCCATTGAGAGCGCGGCGAGAAAGTGAGCCTTGTGTATATGTGAAAGCCCCGTCACCATGACGGGCATACCGCTCACGGAGGCTGCCGCAGCGCGGTATTCCGCCAGCCGGTTCGCGGTATTGAGAAAGTATTCCATCCGGTTATCCTTCAAGAGCCGATAACGCGCAAAGGAGAGGAATGCCGCAGCAGCCCTCTCTTCATCGTCGCACGGCTCTGTCCGTTTACGTCAGCGAAACGGTACAAAGCCAATATATTCGTTTTTTTTGCGCATGTCTCAGCGCTCTGCCATAGACCGTTTCACGATGCCGATTATCGTGACGGTGACAGTACTCAGCGCGAGGTTCACCATGAGCTCCACGGGGAAGTTGAGCCCGATAAGTCCGGTGAAGATGTATTCTATTACAGGTACCTGTCCTGCCCATTCCGTTATGGTATCGAGGAAGAAGAGGAAGGTCCCCGCAATGAAGATGCCCGTATTCACTACCGGAGCGGTAATGCCTGCCGCGATGACAGCGCCGAAACGGCTCTTCTTTTCGAGCAGCTTATAAACGAGTGAAGCGAGCAGACCTGCTGCCGTGCTTTTTCCTATGACTGTGAGTATAGTTCCGAACACGTTGATGGTCATGAATGCCGCCGCGTCGCCGGAAAGCAGCACCGTCAACGCCATCGCAAAGCCGAGCCACGCACCTGCCCAGATGCCGTACACCGCGCCGCCTACGATTATAGCCGTAAGCGCCAGTGTGATGCTGAACGGTCCGAAGTGAATGACCGATGACAGGAGCTGGAGCACCACGACTACCGCGGTCATGACGCCGACGCCCACTATCGTTGAGATGTACTTCCTGTTTGCCGCACCGTTGAGCGCGACTTCCGCCGTACCCGCCTTCTCGGTCGGATCGGTGATCTTGTTTTCGTTTGTTTCCATGTCTTTTCCTTTCTCAGTTACACGCTCGCAGCCGCGAGTCGCATTTATATGCTTTCCCGCAATGGGGGATCGCCGTTATTTTATGAAAACATAGGGCACGCAGCCTGTGTTCTCGTCGCATCTTTCGCGCACGAGCTGGCTGATTATCTTTCCGTTCTCCGCGTCCGCGAGCACGACGTTGTTCATGCCGCCGCACATCAGAGTGTAGCGCACTATCGCGTCGGTGAAGTCGTCGAAGGTCTCGCTCTCGACCTTGATGTTCGAGTTGTCGTCGTATCTTTCGCTGTAACAGAGCAGATATTTCATTTCACAGTCCCCGTTTCTGTAAGGTTTACAGCCTTTTCCGCTGTTTACCTATTATAACATATTTTGAGCGTCAAGTAAATAGTATTTTATACACAAAAATCGCCAAATCCCGCGGTTTTTCGTGCATTTTCACGAGTCCTTGTTCATCTTGCGCTCGTACCATTCCTGCTTGGTCATGATGACCTGTCGGGGCTTGCTGCCCTCGAAACCGCCCACCACGCCGAGCTGCTCCATGGTGTCTATAAGCCTTGCGGCGCGTCCGTAGCCGAGCTTGAGACGGCGCTGGAGGTAAGAGGTGCTCGCCTGACCCGCTTCAATGACGGCTTCGATAGCTTCATCGAGCTTATCGTCGTTCACATCTACTCCGCCGTCGTCATCGTCGGACTTGCTGCCCTTGCCGCCCTTTTCGGCTTTCTGTGCCGCAAGCTCCGCCTGTCTGTCTATCTCCTCGATGACGCTCTGGTCGTAGTCAAGCTCGAAGGAGCTCTTGATGAACTCCACCACGCGCTCGACTTCCTTGTCGGAGATCCAGCAGCCCTGCACTCTCAGCGGCTTTACCATGCCGACGGGCGCGTACAGCATATCGCCCTTGCCGAGGAGCTTCTCCGCGCCCGCGCCGTCGATTATGGTGCGGCTGTCCACCTGTGAAGCGACTTTCAGCGCGATACGGCTCGGTATGTTCGCTTTGATGACGCCTGTGACGACATTGACCGAGGGACGCTGGGTCGCGATTACCAGATGCATACCCGCGGCTCTCGCCATCTGCGCGAGGCGGCATATACTGTCCTCGACCTCTCCCGGGGACGCCATCATAAGATCGGCGAGCTCGTCTATGAATATCACTATCTGCGGCAGTGCCGCCATATTCTCGGTCTCCCGCGCAAGCTTGTTGTAGCCCGCAAGGTCGCGCACGTTGTTGTCCGAGAACATCTTGTAGCGGCACAGCATCTCCGTCACTGCCCACGCGAGAGCGCCCGACGCTTTCTTCGGGTCTGTCACGACGGGTATCAGAAGGTGCGGGATACCGTTGTATATCATAAATTCGACGGCTTTCGGGTCTATCATCAGAAAGCGCACCTCATCGGGCGTCGAGCGGAAAAGTATGCTCATGATTATCGAGTTCACGCACACCGATTTACCGGAGCCTGTGGTGCCTGCGATAAGGATATGCGGCATTTTCGCGATATCCGCTATCACTATGTCGCCGGAGATGCTTTTGCCGAGCACCGCTCCGAGCTTGCTTTTCGTTTCGCGGAATTCCTTTGTGTCCACCATTTCGCGGAACGGGACGCTCTCAACGGTCTTGTTCGGCACCTCGATACCTACCGCCGCCTTGTTCGGGATAGGCGCTTCGATACGCACTCCCGCGGTGGCTAAGTTGAGGGCGATATCGTCAACAAGTCCCGTTATCTTGGATATCTTCACGCCGGGAGCGGGCTGAAGCTCATAACGCGTTACCGACGGGCCGCGCGCGGCTTCGAGGAATCTCGTTTCCACGCCGAAGCTCTTGAGCGTGTTGACCAGTGTCACCGCGTTGTGCTGTATCTCGGCGTTTATGTCGTCGTCCGAGCGCTCATGCACCACGTCGTTGAGCAGCGTCAGCGGCGGCAGCGTGTATTGCTCGCTTTCTGCGATTATCTCGCTCACTCTGCGCTGACCGTTCGCGTCCTCGCCTATGACGGTGCCGAGGACGCGGGCGTTGCCCTCCGCGGCTGCGGCACGCTCTGCCTGTTCGCGGGTGAAGTCGCGTATCGCGTCAACTATGTCGCTTTCGGATTTTTCTTCCTGTATTTCCTCGGGCTTGGGTTCAGGCTCCGCGATAACGGGTTCGGGCTCGGGTCTCGGAGCTGTGTCGAAGGGCAGGTCGTCGGGTTCGGGCTCGGGCTCCGACGTTGCGGGAGCCTCCGGAACGCTCTCTGCCTCAGCCTTCTTTGCGATGTTGTCCGGGTTTATAAGGCTTTCGTGCTTGACCACCGGGTTGAGATGCTTTTCCACCGGCATATCGTCCGAGCCGTCGGCGTACTTAGGCTCGTCCGGGCGGTAGGGCTCCACGGGCGTGTCATCGGTGGGGAACGCTTTTTTCGGCGACAGCCCGCGGTTTTCCGTCTTTACGTTGAGGTACTCGCTGAGATCCTTCTGGAACTCGGCGCTGTCCCTTTTCTGCTCCTTAACGGGGTCTCTGACCTCTTTCTCCTTTGCCGCGGCTTCCTTTTTATCCGCGTCCGAGACCTCCTGCTGCGCGTTGGTGGTCACGTTCGCGATAGCGTCGAATTTGCGCCTGCGCTTTTCCTCCGCCGACGCTTCATGCACTGCCTGCTTTGCGGCACGCTCAGCGGCGCGGCGCTCCTTTTCCTCCGTGCGTTTTGCAAGCTTTTCCGCTTCGATGCGGTCAAGCTCGGGTTTCAGGTATTCCCGCTCCTCGACGATGCGCTCGTGGTGCTCCTTTATCTTCCCCGCAGGCTTTTTCACCGCGTTGAACAGGTCTGCGAGCGACTTGTCGGTTATTATCATTATCGCCACGAACGTCACGAGCACAAGGATTATTATAGCGCCCACCTGCCCGAACAGCAGCAGCGGCGCGCCCAGTACAAGTCCCGCAATGCCGCCGCCCGAGAGCAGCTTGCCCTTGTCATACACATACCCGATGGTATCGCCGAGAGACGCGTTCTCGGCGGCGGGATCGCCCACCGAGCCCACGAATATCACCTGTGCCGCCGCGCAGATAAGCAGTATAAGCAGTATAAGCTGCATCATGCGCTTTGCGACCGTAGCCTTTGTCATGTCCGCGGATATCATCACCGCTATGTATATCAGCACCGGTCCCGTAAGGAACGCGCCCGCGCCGAATGTCCCGAAAAGGAAGCCGTGCAGGGTGTCCCATGCCGTGGGCTTTTCCGCCGCCGCGTCGCCTATGCACGCCAGCGCCAGCAGAAATATCCCCGCTGCGAACAGCACCACCGATATTGTGTGCCGCTTCTTTGCGTTGGCTTTCAGCAGTGCAGCCTTTTTCTGTTCAAGCTGTGCCGCCTGTTTCTTTTTGCTTTCCGCCATTTTAAACTTACCGTCCTTTTGCTCCGGGAGCCGTTCACATTCCGAAGAACAGCCGTGTCCCGGTCACATTCTCATATATGCCGGCACCGATGCAGGCGATGCCGAGTATCAGCGTATATGCGCCGAATATCTTGAATTTGTCGTGTTTTATGATGACCTTCACCAGCGATATGGCGATGAATCCCACCACAGCCGCCACCGCGGCGCCCACGCACAGCGGCACAGGGTCTATTTCCATTCCCGAGCCGATGACGTCCTTTGCTTCAAGTACGGCACTTCCGAGTATGGCGGGGATACCGAGTATGAATGAGAACTCCGCCGCCGTCTCACGTGTGAGCCCGCAGAAAAGCCCGCCGGAAATGGTGCTTCCCGAGCGGCTCACGCCGGGAAACAGCGCCACCACCTGGAAAAGTCCCACCGTTATCGTGTCTTTGAGCTTCATGTCCTTGCCTGTCTTGTGACCCTTGACGCAGGCGTCCGAGAGTATCAGCACTATCGACGTATAGATGAACGCACAGCCCTCGAAGATGATGTCGCTGTCCTCCTGCACCGAGGTGAACCAGTCCTTCACCAGCACGAACGGCACAAGTATCAGCGTCGCGATAATAACCATGACCATCATGCGTCTGTCGTCGTTCATCTCCGACCATCTGAAACGTCCTGTGAAGATGTCGCGTATGGAGAGGAAGAACTCCTTTATCATGCCCCATATACGTTTTCCGAACGCAATAAACACTGCCAGCAGAGTTCCGAGATGCAGAACTATGGAAAGCAGTATGCCGCTGTCCTGTACGTTCATGAAGTGCCGCGCCACGGATAAATGACCCGAGCTCGACACGGGCAGGAACTCTGTGAGCCCCTGTATCACGCCTTGTATTACCGCGCTTATTATTTCGTCCATTATGTATATCTCCCGTTCAGCGGCCCGCAGGGAAGCGAGCCGTGTTGTATGCGGTGTCCGGCTGGTACCTTTTGTCAAGATACAGCTTCGGATCCGTTGATATGAGCCGTTTGATACGGCCGTTTTCAAGTTCGAGAAGTCCCCCGTCCACGCGCACGCAGCTTCGGGTCTGTCCCATGCCGTTATTACAGAATATGTCCGAGGGGCTCACAATAGAATGAAGTATCATTTATCCGTGCCTCCCGCGTTTTTCTCGTCTATGAGCGAATACAGACACTCGATAGCGTCCGAAAGCCCGCCGAGACGGTCTATCAGTCCCGACTCCACCGCGGTCTCGCCGTCCACCACCGAGCCCACGTCCATAACCAGCTCGTCCTTTTTCATCATAAGCTCGCGGAAGTGCTCCGCGGATATGCGGCTGTTGCGGGTGACGAAGTTGGTGATGCGTTCCTGCATACGGTCGAAGTAGGAAAGCGTCTGGGGTATGCCGAGCACCGTGCCGTTCATGCGCACCGGGTGTATGGTCATGGTCGCCGTGGGGACGATGAAACTGCGCTTCGCGCAGACCGCGAGCGGCACTCCGATAGAGTGACCTCCTCCCACGACGATAGACACTGTGGGAGTTTTCATTCCCGCGATAAGCTCCGCTATCGCAAGACCCGCTTCCACATCGCCGCCTACGGTGTTGAGGATTATCAGCAGCCCTTCGATAGTCCTGTCCTGTTCGATAGCCACCAGCGCGGGGATTATATGCTCGTACTTTGTGGTCTTGTTCTGGGGCGGCAGGATATAATGCCCCTCTATTTCTCCGATGACGGTGAGACAGTGGATAAGGTGTTCGGAGTTCTGCGATGCGGTGACCCCGTTGTCCGCGATGTCCTGCTGTTGGTTTTCCCCGGCGTTTTCGTCTTTTCCGGTCTCGTTTTCGTTGTACATTGCGTTTTTCCTCCCGGATAGTGATAAAGTTATTATCCTCCGACGAAACGCAAATATACAGTTTATTATATCACAAAGCATTGTAAAATGCAAGTTTTTTTGTAAGATGAACTGAAAATATGAAAAGGTCATTGATTTTGAGCGGCTTTTGTGGTATAATTTTAAAATCGGATAGTTTCACCCGATTTCCGGGAGAGCAAAAACAGAGATAAAGAACAAAAGAACCACAGGAGATGAAGAAAAAATGCCGATAAACATATCGAGAGACCTTCCCGCGTATAAGACCCTTCAGGATGAGAATATCTTCGTAATGGCGAGCGAGAAGGCGCTGACCCAGGATATACGTCCGCTTCGCGCCGCGATATTCAATCTCATGCCAAAGAAGATAGAGACCGAGACCCAGCTGCTGCGCCTCATGAGCAACACGCCGATACAGGTGGATATAACTCTGCTGCGCACGGAGACACATATTTCCCGCCACACTGCCGCCGAGCATCTTGACACGTTCTACAAGACCTTCGACGAGATAAAGGACGAGTATTTCGACGCGCTCATAATCACAGGCGCGCCGGTGGAGAAGTATGATTTCAGGGACGTGACCTACTGGGACGAGCTTTGCATGATAATGGAGTGGTCGAAAAGCCACGCGTTCTCGTGTATGCATATATGCTGGGGAGCCTTCGCGGGGCTTTACTATCATTACGGGATAGAAAAGCACAATCTCGACAATAAGATGTTCGGAGTGTTCCCGCATAAGATACTTGTGGAGAACCACCCGCTGTTCAAGGGCTTTGACGATACGTTCTACGTTCCCCATTCCCGTCATTCCTCGGTGCTCGCGGAGGACATAAACGCCTGCCCGAAGCTTGAACTGCTCGCATATTCCGATATAGCGGGAGTTTACGCGGTAACCGACGTAACAGGGCGGCAGATATTCCTCACCGGTCACGGCGAATACGAGCGCAACACGCTCAAAGGCGAGTATGAGCGTGACCTCGGCAAGGGGCTTTCGGACGTGGGACTGCCCTACGGCTATTTCCCGGACGACGACCCGACCAAGACCCCGCCCTACACGTGGAGAACGTCGGCAAGCCTGTTGTACTCAAACTGGCTGAATTTCTGCGTATATCAGGAGACCCCGTTTGACATTTCGGAGATACCTCCGCTTGTGATCTGATGAACCTTTACGGAATGAGGTGGTCGTATGGCTTTTATGGGCATGTTCGTAGTGGGCATAGTCGCGGTAGTCATCATAGTGTGTGTCACTGTTTGGCTCACTGTCGGATTTGTGCTGATGCTTATCGGACTTATCGGGCTGCTGCGGGACAACAAACGGGCGCGTGACTATGAAACCGCGGCTCTTGCACAGCCTGCTGTCGTGCCGTATAAACGCCGGAAGACCCCGCGTGTGCTGCTGTGGATAGGCGGTGTGATGTGGGGAGCGTTCGCGGCGCTGGTAGCGTTTATCGTGATATCCGTCAATGTGAACCGTCATGAGGCTGAGGTGAACAGAAACCTTTACAGCCGCATCATGGACGGCGACTATGAAGCGGCTCAGGAGCTGCTGGACGCGGGAGCCTGCATAGACAGCGAGGGCAGCACCGAGTCCGACTCCTTTGCGGAGGCTTCGCATGACGAGCAGTCCATGCTGTTCAGCCTGTGCAACCGTGATATGCCCGAGGGCAGTACGAAGTGGCAGGAGCAGATAGAGTTCCTGCTGGACAGCGGTGCGGACATCGAATGGAGAATGTACTCCCACGAAAAGGACGCTCCCGAGCACCACGAAGAAAAAAAGTACGACAGGTTCTGTGAACCGTCCTGCCGCTGCGGGCGCACGCCGCTTATGGCGGCGGTGAGCTCGGGGAGGGTCGGGCTCGTGGAGCTTCTTATAAAGCACGGCGCGGACGTCAACGCCGCCGACTACAACGGCATGACGCCGCTGATGTACGCGGCGGTCTCCTGCAAGGGCGAGCGCGCGGCGGAGATAACGGAGATACTGCTTATGGAGGGCGCTGACCCCCACGCGAAGGATAACTTCGGGCAGGACGTGCTGGATTACGCCGAGTGGGACTTGCTGGATTACGCCGAGTGGGCGGACGTGGATCCTGTGCTTCGGGTGCTCCGCGAGGAAGTGGATTGGCACTATCCTTATCGGTGATGTCATATTTTTTCTTTATGCATATAATGAAGCGTGGGCAAAAAGGCTCACGCTTCATTTGCTTAAAGGAGGAAAAAGCTATGGCTTCATTTACAAATCAGGCTACCCTGACATACAACAACATCACTGTCGCGTCCAACGTTGTCACCGGCGAGATAACAGACGCGGTCACGGTCTATAAGACCGCTGTGCCCGACACCTATGCTCCCGGCGAGCCCGTCACTTACGTGATAACTCTGGTGAACTCGGGAACTGCACCGGTAAGCGGCATTACGCTGACCGACGACCTCGGCGCTTACGCATTCGGCAGCGGCACGTTAGTCCCGCTCACCTACGATGACGGCACGGCGCAGTATTTTGCCGACGGCGTACCCGGAGCCGCTCCCACGGTGACAGCGGGAGACACCCTCGTTATCTCGGACATCACTGTCCCCGCCGGAGGGAACGCTGCTGTGGTTTACCGCGCGAACGTCAATGAATTTGCTCCTGCCGTAGTCGGCGGCGAGATAACAAACACCGTTACAGTCACCGGCACAGGCTCCGAGGTGACAGCCTCCGCGTCGATCACTGCCGCGAACGAGGCGAAGCTTGCTATCAGCAAGGCTCTCGCGCCTTGTGAAGTGACCGCGAACGGTCAGATAACCTACACGTTCACGATCTCCAACACCGGCAACACAGCCGAGAACACCGCTGTCATCAATGACACGTTCTCGCCCGTGCTCAAAAACATCACAGTCGGCATCGGCGGAGCTGCCGCGCAGGCTATCGACTACAACTATGACGAGACCACAGGTGAGTTTTCCACTGCCGAGGGCGCTCTCGTCATACCTGCGGCAACATTCACCCAGGATCCCGTCACAGGCGCATATACCGCAGTCCCGGGAACTCTCGAAGTCACCGTTACAGGCACGGTATAAAGTCAAAAGCGCATATCAAAGGCTCCCGCAGTTTTTTCGGCTGCGGGAGCCGAAATTTGTGTGAAAACTGTTGATATTTTCCGATAAATATGGTATAATAACAAATATTATGACCGCCGCGGACAGTACGGACGGCAATACGGGATATGAAAAGAGGACAGGTCGATGATAAATGTTGCTGTTGACGGGCCGGTAGGGGCAGGAAAAAGCTCTGTCGCCCGCGAGTGCGCAAAGCGTCTCGGCATAATATATGTTGACACGGGAGCTATGTATCGCTGCTGTGCGCTGTTCTGCATAAGAAACGGTGTTGAGACAGCGCAGGAGAATGAGGAACAGATAGAAAAGCTGCTGACGGAGAAAATGAAGCTCGACATAACACTTGTTGACGGGGTACAGCACGTTATCCTGAACGGCGAGGACGTATCCGAGGCGATACGTGAAAACAGCGTGAGCATGGCTGCAAGCGCGGTCTCGGCACTTGCGGCGGTTCGGAAACTGCTGCTGTCCCGCCAGCGTGACCTTGCGGCGGCGAACAGCGTGATAATGGACGGGCGCGACATCGGCACGGTGATACTGCCTGACGCTGACGTGAAGATATTCATCACCGCAAAGCCGGAGATACGCGCGAAACGGCGCTGGGAGGAGCTTCGCGCCAAGGGCTCGGACATCGGGTTCGACGAGGTGCTCGCGGACGTGAACAAGCGGGACTATAACGACACCCACCGCAGGGAATCCCCGCTTGTGCAGGCTCCCGACGCTGTGCTGCTCGATACGTCGGAGCTTGATTTCGCGCAGACCGTGGAAAGAATGACAGAGCTTATCCGACGCTCGGGAAAGCTCTGAACAGGAGATAGCGCAAATGTACTTGTTTTTCAGAAAACTGCTTTCTGTCTTTTTTCACATAAAATACAGGATAAATCTTATTCACCCGGAGAATATCCCCGCGATGAAGGGCGGATACATAATCGCCTGCAACCACCAGTCATACGCCGACCCGCCCATGCTTGCGGCTGTGATACGGGGAAAGTTCTCGTTCATGGCGAAGGAGGAGCTGTTCAAGGGCAACCCGTTCTTCGCATGGCTTATACGGCGCTGCGGAGCGTTCCCTGTAGCTCGGGGAGCGGGCGATGACGCGCCCATACGTATGTCCGTCGAGGCTGTGCGGAAGAACCGCATACTTGTGATATTCCCCGAGGGCACACGCTCGAAGGACGGCGTTATCGGGCGCATGAAGTCGGGCGTGGTGCTTATCGCTTCACAGGCGGCAGCGCCTGTGCTCCCTGTGTGCATACGCTATTACGGCAAGAACGGCGTAGATGTCAATATCGGCGAGCTTATCCCCGCGGAGCAGGTGCACATAGACGAGGAAGACCGCAGGAGCATGAGGAATGCCGCAAAACGCATAGGTGATTCGCTGCTCGGGCTCCAGCGCGAGATATATGACGCCGCGGGAGAGCCGCTTCCGGTATCGGCTAAGAAAAAGCCGGAGGGCGACGAGGAATGATACGCGTCGTCACGGCTGAGACAGCCGGGTTCTGCTTCGGCGTGAAGCGTGCCATTGAAACTGCCGAGCAAGCGGCGGCGGAATACGGCAGGGTGTTCACTCTCGGGCAGCTCATACACAACAACGACGAGACCGAGCGGCTTCGGAAGCTCGGTGTTGTTCCGACGGACGACCCCTCGGAGGCTCACGGCCGCATCATAATACGCAGTCACGGTGTTCCGCAGAGCGTTTATGACCGTATAGCGGAGCTGGGGCTTGAATGTACAGACGCCACCTGCCCTTATGTTGCACGCATACACAAGATCGTCGGCGAGCATTCCCGCGCGGGAAGTGATGTACTTGTGGTCGGTGACAGCACTCATCCTGAGGTCATCGGCATTATGGGACACGCTCACGGAGAGGTAAGGGCGGTCGCTTCGGCTGATGACGTGGAAAAACTTGCGAGATCGGACAAAAAGTTTGGTGCAAAATCAACAATTGTTGTTGCTCAAACGACTTTCGATATGTGCAAATGGACGGATTTGCAGAAAATTATAAAAAACTACTATACAAAAGCCGAATTTTTTGATACAATATGTAGAGCTACTATTGATAGACAGACCGAGGCAGCAAAGCTGTCGAAGGAATGTGACCTTATGGTGGTCATCGGCGGAGCACACAGCAGCAATTCGCGCAAGCTCGCCGATATATGCGCACGGAACTGCCAGGTAATATTCACCGAGAATGCCGCGCGGCTCAGGGCAGAGCACAGCGATGCTCTCAAAAGCCTTTTATCATCAGAAAACGATGTTAAAATAGGAATTACAGCAGGAGCTTCGACCCCTGCATATATAATTAAGGAGGTTCATAATATTATGAGCGAGATCATCAAAGATGAAGCTGTTGACGCTGAGTTTGCGGCTGCCATCGATCAAATGCCCAGAGTGAGGGTGTATGCAGGAAACAGGGTCAAGGCTACCGTTGTTGCTGTAAATAAGACGGAGGCCGTTGTAGATATCGGTACCAAGCATTCCGGGTACATACCCGCTGAAGAGCTCTCGGCTAACCCCAACATCGCGCCCGAGGACGCGGTAAAGGTGGGCGACGTTATCGACTGCATCGTTACAAAGGTGAATGACGCTGACGGATTCGTCTATCTTTCCAAGAAACAGGTAGATGCAAAGGCAAGTTTCGACAAGATAATCAAGGCTAAGGACGAGAATACCACCTTAAACGGAACTGTTACGGCAGTCGTTAATGGCGGCGTTATCGTTATGAGCGAGGACGGCACAAAGGTATTCGTTCCCGCATCACAGACAGGCGTTCCGAGAAGCGGCAAGCTCGACGATCTTCTCAAGACCGAGGTAGGTTTCAAGGTAATTGAAGTAAACGAGGGCAGAGGCAGAGTTGTCGGCTCTATCAGAGCTGCGTCCAGAGAAAAGTCCGATGCAGCAAAGGCTAAGTTCTGGGAGGAGCTTGAGGTAGGCAAGAAGTTCGTGGGTGAAGTCAAGTCAATGGAGAGCTACGGCGTATTCGTTGACCTCGGCGGCGTTGACGGAATGGTTCACCTCACCGAGCTCACATGGAACAGAATAAAGCACCCGAAGGAAGTAGTTTCCGTAGGTGATAAGCTCGAAGTTACCGTCAAGAGCTTCGATCCCGAGAAGAAGAGAGTTTCTCTCACAGCCAAGAAGGCAGAAGACAATCCGTGGACAAAGTTCATGAACGAGTACGCGGTCGGTGATATCGTTAAGGTGCAGATAGTTTCTATCACTCCTTTCGGTGCGTTCGCACAGATAATCCCAGGCGTTGACGGTCTTATCCATATCTCACAGATCGCTCTTGAGAGAGTTACCGATGTTTCCAAGGTGCTCTCCATAGGTCAGACTGTTGAGGCGAAGATCACCGAGATCGACGAGGAAAAGGCAAGAGTAAGCCTTTCTATCAAGGCTCTCCTTGAAAGCGGCGAAACTTCCGACGATTCCGACGAGAACTGATTTCTGATAACACAAAGCTCCGGGGTGTACAGCGCCCCGGTTTTTTGTGTCCAAACAGAAAAGAAAAAATTTGTTTATTTTGCTGTATTTATTAAAAAATATAACAAAATTCGTTCGGCATATTGTAATTTTCGGAAAAATATAGTATAATATCGTTGTATAGTTTGGTTATATTGCAGATATTCAAAGGAGCGCAAACATGAAAATATCGGATATTACCGTGATGATCTGTGATGATTCACCGCTGGTCAGAAAGAAAATATCGGAGATACTCGCGAGGGTCGGCATAACAAACATGATCAATGCCGAGGACGGTGAACAGGCGGTAGAGATATATAAGGAAAAGAGCCCTGACCTTGTATTCATGGATATAGTAATGCCCAAAAAGACCGGTATAGACGCACTTCGCGAAATACGCGCCATGGACAGCGAGGCTAAGGTGGTCATGGCTTCAACGGTCGGCACACAGAGCAACCTTATCGCGGCGATCAAGGAGGGAGCTTTCGAGTTTCTTCAGAAACCCGTCAAGGAAGATGATGTGCTGAAGATCATCAACCGAATGCTCAAGGAATAAGGGGGAGGCTATGTACACACAGCTTTTCGGACATTTCATGCTGAATAACGGCATTATCGACGCGGACGAGCTGCACGCGGCTCTCACGGCGATGTCACGCATAAAGGCGAAGCTCGGTGCCTGCGCTATCGACGCGGGCTATATGACTGCCGCACAGGTGGACGAGATACACGAGCTCCAGCATACCATGGACAAGCGTTTCGGTGACCTTGCGGTGGAAAAGGGATACCTTACCGATTCGCAGGTGCGGGAGCTGCTTTCCAAGCAGAAAAACGCAAATCTCGTGCTCGGTCAGGCGCTCATCGACTTCGGTTTCATAACGAACCAACAGTTTGAAGACGCAATGAACGATTATAAGCGCAGAGCCTCGCTGATCAACGGCGAGAGCGAGGAAGAGCGTATGCAGAACGAGATGGTGCAGATCCTCGGTATCGACAGTATGCCCGACAGCGAGTTCTACGCCGAGTATATGCTGCTTTTCATACGCAATCTTATCCGTTTCCTCGGTGACGATTTCTCGTTTGCGGGAGTGTCACGCGGTACCACGATATCAATGAACTATGCAAGTTCACAGGATATATCCGGTCCCATAAACGCGCACGTAGTGCTCGGCGGCACCGAGCTCGGATTTATCGGGATCGCCGCGAGATACGCGGGCGAGAACCTTACCGAGATCGATGATTACACCAAGGCGTGCGTAGGCGAGCTGCTTAATCTCCAGAACGGGCTGTTTGCGGTGAATACCTCAAACAAACACAGCGTCGAGCTTCAGCTTTCACCGCAGACATCACAGGAACAGCTTATGATGAACATTCCGGATAACGGCATCGCCGTAACGCTAAGCTTTTCCTTCGGTGATATCAAGATCGCTGTGGTGAAGGAATGATATTTATTTTATCGGTTCCCGCCATTATCGGCAGCGGGGATCGGAACTTCATTCGGAGGATCCGATGGATTTATTGTCATTTGTAATACCTTGCTACCGCTCGGAGAAAACGATAGGCACAGTCATCGAAAAGATCATACAGACTGTTACCGATGACGGAAGATACGATTACGAGATAATCTGCGTCAACGACGCGTCGCCGGACGGGACGCTCGGTGTGCTGAACGGGATCGCTGACGGTAATTCAAAAGTTATGGTCATAGACCTTGCCCGTAATTTCGGACAGCACTCAGCTATAATGGCGGGACTTAATCATGTTTCGGGAGATATTATCGTTTGTCTCGATGATGACGGTCAGACGCCGCCCGAGGAGATGTTCAAGCTGATAGACAAGCTTGAAGAGGGTTATGATATGGTCTCCGCACGCTATCCGAAGAAAAAGGAATCAAAGTTCAGGCTGTTCGGCTCATGGACTGCCTCAAAAATGGGAGAGATGCTTGGCGGAAAGCCAAAAGGCATCGACCTCAACAGCTATTATGCAGTCAGAAGGTTCATAGTAGATGAAACGATAAAATACAGGAATCCATATCCGAGTGTGCAGAGCATTGAGCTGCGGGCAACGAGAAACATTGCGAACGTGGATATAAACCACCGTGAACGCGAGGTGGGAAAGTCGGGGTACAGCCTGTTCAAGCTCATAGGTCTGTGGATGAACGGGGCGACTTCCTTTTCCGAAAAGCCGCTCAGACTGTCATCTTTCTTCGGGGTACTAAGCGCGACAGCGGGTTTTGTCTTCGGTATCGTAATAATCATCAGAAAGCTGCTTGACCCGGATATCGCTGTCGGTTACAGCTCTATAATGGCGGTAATGCTGTTTATGTTCGGCGTGGTGCTCATCATGCTCGGAATGGTCGGTGAGTACATAGGAAGAATGTATATCTGTATCAACAAGGCTCCGCAATACGTTATAAGATCTGTAAAAAACGGCAGAAAAAAAGATGAGCCGCCTGACGAGTGAGGATAACGGATCCGAGGTACTAAGAAAAACTGTATAACGGAATGCGATAAATAACCGGGGTAACTGTTCAAAGCGGGCGTCCCGGTTTTTCTTATACAAAAACAGCAGAACCGCGGTTCTGCTGTTTTTCTGAAATGTGTTAAGATTATCGGGTAAAATTTTATGCCTTGTTTACGGAGCCGAAGAGCTCCATTTTCTCCTTGACCTTTGCCTTGATAGCCTCAAAGCCGGGAGCGAGAAGCTTTCTGGGATCGAAGCCCTTGCCCTGGAGATCCTTGCCCTCTTCGATGTACTTTCTTGTAGCTTCCTGGAATGAGAACTGGCACTCGGTGTTTACATTTATCTTGGCAACGCCCAGGGAGATAGCTTTCTTGATCTGGTCGTCCGGGATACCTGTACCGCCGTGGAGCACGAGAGGCATATCGCCGACCTTAGCCTTGACCTTCTCAAGGGTCTCGAAGCTGAGTCCTGGCCAGTTAGCGGGGTACTTGCCGTGGATATTGCCGATACCTGCGGCGAGCATTGTAACGCCGAGATCTGCGATCTTCTTGCACTCGTCGGGATCTGCGCACTCGCCCTGTCCGATAACGCCGTCCTCTTCGCCGCCGATAGCGCCGACTTCCGCTTCAAGGGAAAGTCCGAGAACGTCGCAGGTGTTTACAAGAGCTGTTGTCTTGGCAAGGTTTTCCTCGAAAGGCAGGTGGGAGCCGTCGAACATTATGGAGGAGAAACCTGCGTTGATGCACGCCTTAGCGCCTTCAAATGTACCGTGGTCGAGGTGAAGAGCCACCGGAACGGTGATCTTGAGAGTCTCGATCATGCCCTTTGTCATGCCGACTACGGTATTGTAGCCGCACATATACTTGCCTGCGCCCTCGGAAACGCCGAGGATAACAGGAGAGTTGCACTCCTGCGCTGTGAGGAGTATAGCCTTTGTCCATTCGAGGTTGTTGATGTTGAACTGACCTACCGCGTACTTGCCGTCGCGGGCCTTGTTCAGCATATCCTTTGCAGAAACTAACATATTGTGGTTACTTCCTTTCGGTGAAATATTTTATAGTTATATTTTACCACATTCCACATGAAATTGCAATAGATATTTCACAATTTTCGCGCGGAGGCTAAACGCCGTTCCTGCCCAGAAGGTCGGTGAACTTCTTGAGTCCGTCGATAGTGGCAGTCCGTCTTGTCTGGGGACGCGGCGTGCTGCCGAGGGTGGTAACATTGTCCGCAAGCTGGCGGAGCGTTGATGAAACGCGGTCATTTACGGGGTCGGAGCTTTTCGCGCGGATATTCGCGGACTGGAGCAGCAGCAGCAGCCGTGTGAACTCCATTCCGCAGAATTCGGTGTACTGCACCACGTTCTCGGGGCTCACATGGTCGTCGTGGTGCATTATCATGAACATCACACGTTCCGCCACAGCGTCATCTACCTCGTAATCCTTCTCGAAAACGTCCCGCACCAGCATTACTCCGCGCTCCGAGTGTCCGTAGAAGGTCATGTGGTCGCCCCTGTCGGCGGCGCAGTCATACTTTCCGATAGCGTGCAGCAGCAGCGCCAGCCGCACCGCATAGTCCGGGAACGCGTACCCGACAGCTTTTGCAGTATGCTCGTAAAGCGTGTATTCCTGGTATTCGCTTTTCTGGTCGAACCCGTCCTGAACTCTGAGCACGGGGAATATGGAGAACACCACCTCTTTGAAATCCATGAGCGTCTGTGCGATATTCCTGCCGAGGATAATGCGGCGGAAGTATCTGGCTATCTCCGACGGCAGCATCATGTCAGTAAGCTCGGCATTGGCGTTGATGTTACGCAGCGTGTAGCGGCTCATTTCCGCTTCGCCCCTCGCGCATTTGAGCATGGCTATCAGTATGGTCTCGGGGTTGTCCCTGAGTGCGGGTATCACTATCTTCGGAGCGTTTTCCTGTGCCTTTCGCTTCAGCTTTGCACGGTCGAACTCCAGCTTTTCGTAAACTTCCTCGTCGATAGCTTTCAGAGTAGTCTTTTCCTCGGTAATGCAGGAAAGCCCCTTGAACGGGTCGTAGATCCCCGCGTAGGGATTGTATGCTACGGTTTCCGAGGTGAATGTGCGCCTGTGCAGATCTTCGTCTATGGTCTTGCAGTATATCGGCTTGCCGCTGCCGTCGATGCGTGAGCGATACGGAGCCACCGATATGCCCATAGCGCCGTTTATGATTATAAGCTCGCCGCGGGACAGCAGATCCTCGCGGGTCTTGAAGCGCTCGTCGAAGATCGCGATTATTCGGTCAAGAGACGCATTGCAGGCGATGTCGAAATCCATGACCCGTTCCCCGAGGTACAGCAGGTTCACACATTCTCCCACAAGATAGGCGGTGTAGGTGTGCTCGCGCAGAATGTCGATTATCTCCATGACGGGAAGCGGCACCTCAAGAGTGACAGAGTTGTCGCCCTTTGGCGGTTCCTTTGAGAATTCGTGCTCGGGCATAGGCTCAACGGGCGCGTCCGATGTAGTCTTTGCGGCTGCGGCATCCTTTGCCAGAGTTTCCTGTGTCTTCGGTTTAACGTCCGCAGCCGCGGCGCCGATATCCTTCGGGAGCTCGGGTATGTCCTCGATCAGAGGCTCACTGTTTCCCGTTATCTCCTTCATCACGTCGGGAATGTCGTCGAGATCAGGAAATCCGAGGTCATCGTCCTCGCCGTGGTCTGCATATATGTTGTCCTCGATGTATCCGTACTGTTCCTCGTCCTCTTCGTAATCGTCCGACAGCAGGTCGTCGAGGTCTATTGCTTTTTTGATCTTGCCCAAAACAAGTCCTCCGCATCAATTCATTTTCGGGGAGTTCCCCTGTTTGCCGCTGCCGCAGCGCCAGCCGTCTATCTCTCCGCGCTCAAGCGCGCCGGAGATGCGCACGGTAAACCCGCGGTCAGACTTCTCACGCTCCGTGAGCCATGCTTTGATCTCCTCACGGGCAGTATGCTTGTCCTCCGGACAGCCCGACTTCACGGGTGTTATCCCGTTTCTCCGCGCGCAGGATATCACCGCCTTTTCAGGTGCAAGCACAAGCGGCCGTATCAGCGCGAGCCCTCTGTCCGGGTATCTTGTGACAGGCGAAAAGCAGCCTATGCGCCCCTCGTTGAAAAGGTTCATGAAGAAAGTCTCCACCGCGTCATCATTGTTATGCCCCAGCGCCAGCTTATTGCAGCCAAGCCGCTCTGTCTCTCCGAGCAGAGCGCCGCGTCTCATGCGCGCGCACAGCGAGCATGGGTTAGGCTCCTTCCGCACATCGAAAACCACCTGCCCGATGTCCGTGGGCAGAACGGTATGCTCCACGCCAAGCGCTGCGCAAAGCTGTGTGATATACGAAAGGTCGGTGTCCCTGCCGCCGAGACGCATATCCACTGTGACGGCTTGCAGCCCATAGCTCACGGGCGCGAACCGCCGGTATTCCGCGAGCGCTTTCAGCAGCACGAGACTGTCCTTGCCGCCGGAAACTCCCACGGCTATCATGTCGCCGTCGGCTATCATATCATAGCGTTCGCAGGCTTTTCTTAAATATCCGAGAATTTTTTGCATATCAGTATTGCGATTTATCCGAAATTTGTGTATAATAGTATATTATGCGGTTTCCCGCCTGTTATCGAAAGGAATGTACTATGACCGATAATGAAAATATAAAGGAGCCCGTCAGGGCGATACTCGCGGCACTGGACACGGGGGAGTATGACGCGGAAAGCTCCATGGACGAGCTTGAGGAGCTCGCGAGGACTGCCGAGGCCGAGGTGGCAGCGCGGGTGATACAGAAACGCCCGTCCGCCGATGCCGCCACCGTGCTCGGTGAGGGCAAGATACAGGAGCTTGCCGAGCTCGCGGAAAGCCTTGGAGCAGGTCTCGTGATATTCGACACCGAGCTTACCGCCAGCGAGATACGCAATATCGAGGACATAGTGAACGTGCGGGTCATAGACCGCACCATGCTCATACTTGACATATTTGCCGCAAGAGCGGTCTCCAACGAGGGCAAGCTGCAGGTAGAGCTTGCGCAGCTTCGGTATCGTCTGCCGCGTCTTATGGGTATCGGACGCTCGCTGTCAAGGCTCGGCGGCGGCATAGGCACCCGAGGTCCCGGCGAGAAGCAGCTTGAGACCGACCGCCGTCATATCCGCCACCGCATTGAGAAGCTCGAAGCCGACCTTAAGGAGCTTGAAGCCCGCCGCAGCTTTTCGCGGAGCCGCCGCAGGAAAGACAACGTGCTCACCGCGGCGATAGTGGGCTATACGAACGCGGGCAAATCCACGCTGCTCAATCGTCTTACGGACGCGGGAGTGCTTGCCGAGGACAAGCTGTTCGCCACTCTCGACCTTACCTCGCGGGCGATAGAGCTGCCCGACGGGCGGAGCGTTACGCTGATAGACACGGTAGGACTTATACGCCGCCTTCCGCATCATCTTGTGGAGGCTTTCCGCTCGACCCTTGAAGAAGCCGCAAACGCGGACATCATACTGCACGTATCTGACATTTCCGACCCCGAGGCGAGGGAAAAGACGCTTACCACCGAAAAGCTCCTCGCGGAGCATGGCTGCGGGGAGATACCTGTGATACACGTGCTGAACAAATGCGATACGGTGGACTATAATATCCCCGAGGACGACACAACCGTATGCATCTCCGCGAAGTCGGGGCAGGGTATTGAACGTCTGCTGGAGCTTGTCGCGAAGAACCTTCCTGAGAGCGCGAAACGCATGAAACTGCTTGTCCCGTATTCCGACGCGGGTTTCATTGCCGAGATACGCGCTCTCGGAAAGGTGCTGAGCGAGGAGTACACCGAGGACGGCATAGCCGTTGACGCTCTGGTGGACATCACGCTTGTATCACGTGCGGAGAAACTACTCCGCGATTGATGCCTTATCCACCTCGCAGCCGCCTATGGGGCGGATCTTGAGCACGTGGCAGGAGCCGTTTCCGAACACCTTTTCAAGCTCCATTTTGAACAGCTTTATCATCTCTATCGGTACGAACGCCTCAATACCGCCGGAGAAACCGCCGCCGTGCACGCGGGAGGCTCCCTTGCGTTCCAGCGCGTATTCGGCGATGTTGAGCCCGATGCTTAACCCCTGGTGCTCAACGTCGCTGCAGGAATACACGTTTTGCAGGTATTTGTAGGACGAGTTGCCGCTTTCATTCACAGAATCGAGGAACGCCTGAAAGTCATTGCGCTTGAGGGCGTTCACGAGTTTATCCACGCGTTTGTTCTCCTCGAAGAAGTGTATGGCGCGCAGCACGGCTCTGTCACCGAATTTTTCCCGCAGCAGGTTCATGTTGAGAATGATGTCCTGCTTGACGAGCTGACGCAGGTTTTGCACCGAGAAGTATTCGGCTATCATGTGCATCTCGTTTAGTATGGTCTGATATTCGGCATTGCGGTCGCCGCTGCCGCCGTTGGTGTCGATTATGCAGAGGGTGTGTCCGAAGCTCTCGAAGTCCACGTTGATATGTTCGATTATGGGGCTTTCCATGTCCTTGAAATCCAGTGCTACAAAGCCGCCCACCGCAGCCGCGAGCTGATCCATAAGACCGCCGTGCTTGCCGAAGTAGTTGTTTTCGGCGTATCGGCATATCTGCGCGAGCTTTATGGGATCGACTGTGCCGCCGTTGTACAGATAGCTCAAAATGACAGCCACAGTGACTTCAAACGCCGCGGAGGAGGACATTCCCGAGCCCTTGCCCACATTCGACAGGGTATAGGCGCGGAACCCGCCTGTCCTCAGTCCGCGGTTTTTAAATCCCGCAGCAATGCCGCGCATGATAGCGGGAGCCTTGAGGTGCTCTTCCTCGCGGACATCAAGCTCATCTATGTTTATGCGCGCTTCCCTGTGTCCTTCGGACTTGATGACAGCTATCGGCTCGTCGAGAGGCTCCACCGCCGCGATTATGTCAAGGTCTATGCAAGCGGCAAGCACCTTGCCGTTGTTGTGGTCTGTATGGTTGCCGCCTATCTCCGCGCGTCCGGGGGAGGAGAACAGCCTTATGTTCTCTCCGTCGGTCTGAAAGTATTCCTTGTACGACGCTATGAGTTTCTGATAGCGTCCTCTCTGATATGCGAGAGTGTCGTCTCTGTAAAGCCGGTCAATGCCTGCGATTATCGGTTTTGCTGCCATATTTGTTTTCCTTTCCGCATCAATCATATTTTTCGGTGTAGAACATATGCTCTTCCTTGTGTCGGTGGAAGTAAACGCTCATCACCAGCCCTATTGCGGCGTAAAGCGCTATCACCGATGTTCCGCCCGCGCTTATGAGCGGCAGCGGTATTCCGATGACAGGCATTACCCCGAGATCCATGCCGATGTTGATGACCGAGTGTGAGAAGAACACCGCGAAAACTCCCACGCATATCAGCCGTCCGAGGGTATCTTTCGATGAAAACGCCACAGACAGTATTTTAAGGCATATAACTCCCAGCATCAGCGCCGTGAGTATGCAGCCTACAAATCCGAGTGTCATGCCGATGTAGGAGAATATGAAGTCCGTATCTATCTCGGGGACATAGGTGTACTTGTCGCTGCCGAATACGCCGAGCCCGGTTATCCGCCCGGAGCCGAGCGCCTTCTTACCGAGGTACTGCTGCATATATATGCCGAGCATTTCCTCCTGCTGAAGCTCGGTGTCCCAGAGTATCTGTATGCGCTTTATCTGATAGGGCTGCATAAGCCGCGTCCAGGCGAAGTAAACCACCGCAGGCACCGCGACTATCGCGGCGGCGATGTACTTCCATGAAATGCCAGCGGCGAACAGCATCGCGACGAATATGGAGATGAACACCAGCGCCGAGCCGTCGTCGCCCTGCTTCATGATGATAAGCACGGGAACTCCCGCGTGAAGGAGCAGCAGCAGCATATTCAGCGGTTCGTTGAGCCTTGGACCCACCTTGCTCAGGTGCGTGGCAAAGGTCATAATGAACGCTATTTTGAGAAGCTCCGAGGGCTGGAACTGTATAAAACCGAGGTTGAGCCAGCCGATGTCGTCGGCGCCGTAAACTCCCCGTCCGAGCGACGTGAACAGCAGCAGCACCAGTATGAGCGACAAAGGCGCGTACAGCCACCACAGCTTTGATATGAACTTGTAGTCTATTGCCGCGATGATAAGTGCGACTGCCGCGCCGATAAGAGCGGCGGCGAGGTTTATTTTCCACTGGCGCGAGCTTACCTGACCGCTTATCCCGTTCTTGTCGAGGGTGTAGAGCAGAAATACGCTGAACCCGCTCAGAAGCAGGCACATAGTGAGCAGTGCCTTGTCAAGACCGCGCCAGTAATCCGATATATAGCTAAGGAGTTTCTTCATCCTGACCTTTCTTCCGGTTGTTTGTATGATTTCACATAATACTATTATATACCAATCGCGCCCGATTTGCAAGTTTTTTAACGAAATAAAAGCGTTTTTTAAAGCGAAACCCCGCCGAAGCGGGGGAAGATATTATTCGTTCACAACGTCGATGTTCGTGACGCCGTAGCGGACGAGCGCGTGCGCCGCATCTGCGGAGATACGCTCGCCGGGCATGACTATCGGCACACAGGGCGGGCAGGGTGAGAAAACTCCCGCGCATATCCGCCCCTCCGAGTAAGCGGGCTCCGAGGGTATCGTGATTTTGGGGGCGAAGAAAGCCTCCCGGGGCGTGAGCACCTTCTCGGGCATGAGCAAAGGCTCGTTTTCGCACGTAAGCGGCGCCTTCTGCGGCATTTTCCGCAGTATATCGTACACAGCCGCAAAGTCCCGTTCAGGCTGCACCGTCGAGAACAGCAGCACGGTGTAACGCTCATCGCACATTTCCGGCTCGGCACCGTGCAGCCGCAGGAACTGTCCCGCTTCATACCCGGTATATCCAAGCGATAGCGCGTCAAGCGTTATGCGCATATCGTCGCTCTGCCGCAGCGTTATGCCGTCGGCGGTGAGCCGCGCTTTAAGCTCTCGTACCCGTTCCGCTGCGCGCAGAGCGTCGTCACGCTGCTCCGCTATGTATCGGGCGCAAAGGTCAAGGCTGTCGAGGATAAGGTATGACGGCGAGGAGCTGCCGAATATCGCCATACCTGCTTTTGCGTCGGCGAGATAAGAGCTGTCGGCAAGATGAAGATACGCTGCCCCCGTGAGCGCGGGGAGCGTCTTGTGGGCGCTGTCGGCGCACATATCGGCACCGAGTGCGATAGGGTGACCGCCTGTGAACACCTTGTACGCGCCGTGAGCGTTATCCGTGAGCAGCGGCACTCCGCGTTTCCTGCACACCCGCGCCGCAGCTTCTATATCACATTCACCGCCGAGGTAGTCCACCGAGTTCACGAATACCGCAGCCGTGTCGCTGTCGATAGCCTTGCCGATAGCTTCGGGAGATAGTCCGCAGCCGAGGAACTCCTCGGGGTATATCCAGTTCACGTCCAGCCCCAGCAGTATCGCCGTGTTTATCAGACTTTTGTGGGAGTACCGCCCCGCGGCTATCTTTCGCTTTCCCGACCTCTGGCACGCCGCGTAGAGCATCGCCTGTATCGCGAGCGTCGAGCCGCCGCAGGAATAGCAGGTCTCCGCCGCGCCGTACAGCTTCGCGGTATTTCGCTCGCTTTCGCGGATTATCCCGCTGCACTCGTACAGTACGTCCGCGCCGTTTATCTCGGTGATATCCAGCGGGAAGTCTGCCCCCTTGCCCCCGGGCATGTGCAGTCTTATAGTATCGCTTTGAGCGTACTCCGTGAGAAAGTCATGTATCGTAGTGGGGAAATGATTTGATTTTTCAGACATACTTATACCTCGTTATATAGATAATCATTACCATACTTCGTTTGGGTGATATTTTTTAATCCATCTTTTGGTATTTTCAAGTGCATCTTCGGCGTGATATTCTCTTGTATTATTTTTATAAGCATCGCCGTTTAAAAAACAGCAAAACTCTAAATTTGAACGCAATTCGTGCGTGTCTAATATGCTTGTTACAAATCCCATTCCGGTTTCAAATGTTTGAGCGTAAAACAAACAATTGCTATAATCATAAGATTCTCCATTATCGTCATACAAAACCCAATCTACAGGAATTATTGGTATGCTAACAGCTGCCATTCTTCTTTTTAATTCTGTCCAAATTGCATCATAATCTTCACAATCTTTATTGACGCCAAGAGAGATTAAATACATCATTTTCTTTCCATCTTTTGTCAACATGTTTGCTTTAAATTCCATAGTTTAAGTCCTTTCAATAATGTAATTCACTTGTTTCCTGATTTTGTTTCTTTGACTTCGGGCATAACTATCACCTTCTGTCAAGTTACCATATTTCATCGGGACGATATTTTTTTACTAATTGTTTTGTAATTCTAAGAGAATCTTCTGCATCATATCGTTTTGGATTTGTTCTATATGCATCACCATTATAAAAATTACAAAACTCTAAATTAGAACGAATTTCGTGAATTTTCAATATTCCTGACACAAATCCCATTCCTGTTTCGAATGTTTTGGCATAAAATAAACCGTCTTCTTTTGTGCACACTTTTCCATTGTCGTCAAATAAATCCCAGTTCACAGGAATAATTGGTTCGCTAATAATTGACATCTTTCTTTTTAAATCCGACCATACTGCCTCGTAATCTTCACAATCTTTATTTACGCCGAGATAAATCAAATACATCATTTTCTTTCCGTCTTTTGTCAACATGTTTGCTTTAAATTCCATAGTTTAAGTCCTTTCAATAATGTAATTCACTTGTTTCCTGATTTTGTTTCTTTGACTTCGGGCATAACTATCACCTTCTGTCAAGTTACCATATTTCATTGGGGTGAAACTTTTTGATGAATTGTTTTGTGGTTTCAAGAGAATCTTCTGCGTCATATCGTTTCGGATTAGTCTTATAGGCATCGCCGTTATAAAAATTACAAAAACTTATATTTGAACGTAATTCGTGTGTATCTAATAAACCCATAATAAATCCCATACCAATTTCAAATGTCTGTGCATAGAATAACCCATCTTCTTTTGTACATATGTTTTTGTTGTCATCAAACAAATCCCAATCTACTGGAATAATAGGAATGCTAACAGCAGCCATTCTTCTTCTAATTTCTGACCATATTGCCTCGTAATCCTCACAATCTTTATTTATACCAAGATAGATTAGGTACATCATTTTTTTTCCGTCTTTTGTCAACATGTTTGCTTTAAATTCCATAGTTTAATTCCTTTCAATAATGTAATTCACTTGTTTCCTGATTTTGTTTCTTTGACTACGGGCATAACTATCACCTTCTATCAAATTACCAAATTTCGTTAGGATGAAACTTTTGAATAAACTGTTTTGTAGTTTCAAGTGAATCTTCTGCCTTATATCGTTTTGGATCGTTTTTATAAGCATCACCGTTGAAAAAATTGCAAAACTCTAAATTAGAACGTAATTCGTGTTCATCCAATATACCCATAATGAAACCCATACCAATTTCAAATTTTTGAGCATAGAATAAAAAGTCGCTATAATCATGAGCCTTTCCATTATCGTCATACAAAACCCAATCAACACGCACTATAGGTATGCTAACAGCCGCCATTCTTCTTTTTAACTCTGTCCAAATCGCATCATAATCTTCACAGTCTTTATTAACACCGAGAGAAATCAGATACATCATTTTCTTTCCGTCTTTTGTTACCATATTACAATCCATTAACATAATCAAATTCCTTTCATAACATTAATTATCGTTTTCTGATTTGTTCTCTTTGACTTCAGGCATAACTTTCTTAAAGTTCTTACGATAATATCATAACATTACCGTTCTATTATATTATACCACAAATTTCCTGAAAAGTCAACAATATTCAAGAATAATGCATCGTACTTTTCAAATGCCGTGACAGACAAAAAAGCGCTGTCTTACAGGCGGAACGCCTGTAAGCAGCGCTTTTTGTATTTTTAACTATGGGAGCTTACGCGTTTGCAGCTTCCTTGATAGTTGCGCGGTAGCTGTCGAATACAGCTTCCACAACATTGTAATACTCGTCGAGCATCTGGTTATAGGACTCGGTCCCCTTTGCGGGAAGGTCGAAGATGTCGATGATGTTCTGTCTTGTGTCTACGCCGAAACCGCGGTGGCAGTCGAACACGAATGTGAACTTCGATGTATCTACAAGGTCGTCATATACCTGCATCTGCTCGGGAGTGTAGGTGAGCTTCCACTTTGCCTTTCTGGGAGTGTTGCACTCGGGGCATACAGCGCCGACTTCGTCTCTCTCGCTCTCAAATTCATGCTTGCACTCGGGGCACTTGATGTAGTAGTAGCCGCCGTTGTACAGCTTTTCTTCACGTGTCTTTTCGATTACGTCGGGGTCGGTAGCGTACATTCTCGACGCGAGCAGGAAGGATGCAGCACCCTGGGGATTGAGCGCACCTGCGGGAACTACATATCCCGATGCCGCACCGTACATATAGTATGTGTCGGAGTTGGGGTCGCGGGGCATGGGAACGGTTCTTATCTCGCCCTCAAAGTTGTTCTTGAACCAAATTTCCTGACCGCAGGGAAGAGCCCAGTCAAGCGGCATTACGAAGAACAGTGTACCTGTCCAGGAGTCAAGTCCGTCGGGGCCGTGCCAGCCCTCCCAGATAAGCTCCTCACGCGCGATCTTCTCAATGAAGTCCATAGCGCGCATAACGTTCTTGTCCTTCATGTTGTTGATTATCTCGTTGCCCTTGAATTCGATAGCGGGAACGCCTGTGGTAGCCGCAAGCTGGAGACCGAGGCTCTCGGGCATGGAAAGCGGGTACTTGTCGGTGTTGAAGTTCTTCCATTTGAGCATAAGGTCTTCAAAAGCGTCCCATGTCCACTCGCCCGAGAAGTAGAGATCCATGGGGTCTGTGCCTCCGATATTCTCGATCTCCGCGGTGCAGTATGTAACGCCGTACTCGGTAGCTGTCACCGCATAAGGCCAGTAGTAGTGCTTGCCGTTATAGCTGTAACGCTCGATGACGTCGCCTATTCCCGACCATACGGGGGAATTGATGTCGAGCCAGTCGTCCATGGGCATAAAACGGTTGTTTATGAAGTAGCTCGGGAAGTAGTCGTCGCCCATTCGCATGATATCGGGGGACTGACCTGACTGCATAAGCACGCCGAGACGTTCAACTACCTCGGTGGAGCCGACTATCTCGGTCTCTACCGTACCGCCGAAGCGTGTGGCGTACAGCTCGGCGATATCCTTTTCGGGCTGTATCTGTGTGAAGTCGAACCAGCTCAGAACGTGGCATACGCCCGCGGTCTTGCCGGACTCGTACAGCTTGCCTGCGCCCTCTTCGTTCTGAGTATCGACCTCATCGATGTTTGCGAGGTCTTCAAAATTCACCTCTGTGTCGATAGCCTTGTTGGGGTCTTCCGTGGTGGTGACTGCCGATGTGGCAGCGGTTTCCGCACCGCCTGCCGCGTCACTGCCGCCGTTCCCGCCTGCCGCGGGTGTTCTTCCGCCGCCTCCGCAGCCTGCCGCGCCAACGATAAGCGCAGAAGTGAGCAGTGCCGAAACGGCTTTGACTGATTTCTTCATTGGGTAAGCAACTCCTTTCAGGCATTCAGCCTGTCTTTTCATTTTTATCCGCACCGCCGGCACGGACATTCTTTTCGTAGTAGCAGCACGGCGAGCTTACCGCGTTGGTTATCACGGCTCTCCCCTCAAGGGTGCAGTAGCCGTCCTTCTGGTAGCGGCAGTCGTTCGCGCATACTATCATATTCATACGATCACAGCCTTTCGGTAATATGATACCATATCTTTGCCGAAATATCCATGAAAGTGATGATAACGTGGTTTAAGAGAAGGGATTTTCCGTTCTGTACAGCATTCCCTTGGGACGCGCGAAACCGATGTCCTGCACACCCAGCAGCCTGAATGTCTCGTAGAGGAGCTTTCCGTAGTGACCGAAAGCGACTGCGCCGTGGTGCGGGAAGCGCTTTTCGATAAGCACATGACGGTAGAAGCGTCCCATTTCCTTGATAGCGAAAATTCCTATGCCGCCGAAGGAGCGGGTCTTGACATCGAGTATCTCGCCCTCAGCGATGTAGGAGCGGAGCACGCCCTCGGAGTCGCACTGCAGGCGGTAGAATGTGACATTGCTCGCCGCGATATCGCCCTCAAGCGTGCCGCGTGTGAAGTCGGGGTCACTTCCCTCGGGTTCGAGAAGTCTGTGCTGTATGAGCTGGTACTTGACAGCTCTGTCGGAGCACATCTTGCACTCGGGGGTATTGCCGCAGTGGAAGCCCATGAATGTATCGGTAAGCGCGTAGTCGTATTTGCCCTTGATGTCCTCGTCGTAGATATACTGAGGAACGGAGTTGTTGATGTCAAGCAGGGTAACGGTATCGGAGGATATGCAGATACCTATGTATTCGCTGAGAGCGCCGTAGATATCGACCTCGCAGGAAACGGGAATGCCGCGGCTCGCGAGACGGCTGTTGACGTAGCAGGGCTCAAAGCCGAACTGCGACGGGAAAGCAGGCCAGCACTTATCCGCGAACGCCACATACTTGCGCGCGCCCTTGTGCTTTTCCGCCCAGTCGAGGAGCGTGAGCTCAAACTGAGCCATTCTCTCGCTCATCTCGGGATAGTACCTGCCCTCGCCCATTTCCTTTGCCATATCCGCACAGACCTCGGGGATACGGGGGTCATTTGCGTGCTCCTTGAACGAAACGAGAAGGTCGAGCTCGGAGTTCTCCTCTATCTCCACACCAAGCTCATACAGACCCTTGATAGGCGCGTTGCAGGCGAAGAAATCCTGAGGTCTCGGACCGAAAGTGATTATCTTGAGGTTCTTTACTCCTATGTATGCGCGTGCTGCGGGAACGAAGTCAGCTATCATCTTTGCGATGTCGTCCGCTGTGCCGACGGGGTAGGAGGGGATATAGCCCTTGAGGTGTCTCATGCCGAGGTTGTAGGAGCAGTTGAGCATACCGCAGTACGCGTCGCCTCTGCCGTTTATCATGTCACCGTCGCCCTCAGCGGCAGCAACGAACATACACGGACCGTCGAACTTCTCGGCGATAAGGGTCTCGGGAGTCTCGGGACCGAAGTTTCCGAGGAACACCACGAGAGCGTTGCAGTTCTGCTTGTTCACGTCCTCCACAGCTTTGAGCATATCCAGCTCATTCTCCACCGTGACGGGACATTCGTAAAGCTCACCCTTGTAAGCGGCCTTTATAGCCGAGCGGCGCTTTTCCGAGAGCGCGATAGGGAAGCAGTCTCTTGAAACTGCTATAAGACCGAGCTTTACTTCCGGAATGTTTGTTATCATTGGTTTTATCCACCTTTCTGAATTAAAATGCGTGATCGCATATATTGTTTTTGTTAGGAGTTCCAGTACGGTTCACGCTCGTGTCTCTGCGGGCGGGTCATGAGGTTCCGTACACATTCCTCGGGTGATTTGTCCTCGAAGCACACCTTGTACAGCTCGTCGATTATCGGCGTGCGCACTCCGAGATTCTTTGAGTATTCATAAGCTATACGGCAGCAGTTATAGCCCTCAACGGTGCCGACATTTGCGACTGCCTCGGCAGCCTTCATGCCCTCACCGATAAGTATGCCGGCTCTGTGGTTGCGGGAATGCTTTGAGGTGCAGGTAACGATCAGGTCTCCCACCCCCGCGAGCCCCGTGAAGGTCTCCCAGTGGGCTCCCATTGCGGCACCGAGCCTTGTTATCTCCGCAAGCCCTCTTGTCATGAGCGAAGATATGGTGTTGTCGCCGAGCTTCATGCCCTCGATTATCCCGCAGCTAAGAGCTATGGGGTTTTTGAGAGCCGCGGCTATCTCACAGCCGGCGGTGTCACTGTTGCAGTAGATACGGAAGGTCGATGTCTGGAGCATCTCCTGGAGCTGTTCCGCCGCCGTCATATCCTCAGAGGACATAACGACCGTGGTCGGGATACTGCGGCTTACCTCCTCGGCGTGGCAGGGACCTGCCATTACCGAGATACGTCCGTCGGGTATCTCCTCGGATATCACTTGTGACAGCCGCTTGAACGAGCCTTCCTCAAAGCCCTTGCCGACGTTGAGTATCAGCGTGCCGGGGCGAACGTGGGGCGCGGCTTTTTTTGCGACCTCCCGCACTCCGGGCGAGGGTATCGCGAACACCACCGCGTCGGCGTTTTTCACACAGCCTATATCCGATGTAAACGTTATCCTGTTTGACACCGGTACCCCCGGGAGCAGGCGCTTATGCTCGCCGCACCGGAGTATTTCTCCGATCTCATCTTCATTCCTCGTCCACGCGGTCACTTCATGTCCCGCCTTGTTCCACAGAACCGCGAGAGCCGTTCCGAAACCGCAGCCGAGTATGGTTATTTTCATTATTTGTCTGTCTCCGCTTTAAAAACAGCGCCGCACATCTTTGAGATAAATTTAAAGATGTGCGGCGCTCATGTCCTGTCATCGGGAGCAGCGCTCAGGATCAGTTCTCCCAGCTGCAAAGCTCCTCGTAAAGTCCGATGTACAGCTTAGCCGACTGCTTCCAGCTGAAGTCCTTCTTCATGCCGGTCTCCACGAGCTTTTTCCATCTCGGCTGATCGTCGTATGTCTCCTTGGCTCTGTTGATAGCGCCGAGCATATCGAGTGCGTTATACGACTGGAACGTAAAGCCCACGCCCTCGCCGCTGGGATCGCCGTAGTCGAGAATGGAGTCCTTCAGACCGCCGGTAGCGCGCACGATCGGCACTGTACCGTAGCGGAGCGCTATCATCTGCGCAAGTCCGCAGGGCTCGCTCTTGCTCGGCATGAGGAACATATCAGCGCCTGCGTATATGCGCTTCGCGTAAGCGGGGATATAGCCGCACTTGAAGCTTACTGCCTCGGGGTACTTGTTCTGCATATAGTAGAAGTAATCCTCATACTGCTTTTCACCGGAGCCGAGAACGACCACCTTTATGCCGGAGCATACCACATCATCGAGGACGCACTTGATAAGGTCGAAACCCTTGTGCTCAACAAGGCGGGAGATAATTCCCATAACAGGCGAATCGCCGCCGGGAAGCCCTGCTTCTTCGAGCAGCTTCTCCTTACAGGTAGCCTTGCCTGCCATTTTGCCCACGCTGAAGTTTGCGGGGATATCCTTGTCGGTCTTGCTGTTGTACATATCGGTATCGATACCGTTGAGGAAACCGCAGGTCTTGTACTGCTTGGTGTTGAGGCAGCGGTCGAGACCGTGAGAGAACCACGGGTTGAGTATTTCTTTAGCGTATGTCGGGGAAACGGTAGTTACCTTATCCGCCATTTCAATAGCGCCCTTCATGAGGTTCGCGTCGCCGTCATATTCTATGATCGAGCTTAAATGTCTCGGTATCGAGAATATCTCCTCGGTGAGCTCAAGCCCGTACTGACCCTGATATCCGATATTGTGTATCGTGAACACGTTTCTGATGCCCCACATATTGTGGTGGTACTTGTAGTAAATGTTGTAGTATATCGGGATAAGCGCGGTCTGCCAGTCATTTGAGTTGATGATGTCGGGCTTTATTTCGAGGTGCTCAAGCATTTCGAGGACAGCTCTCGAGAAAAACGCGTATCTTTCCGCGTCGTCATAATAGCCGTAAAGACCGAAATCACGCTTGAAATAATACTCGTTGTCGATGAAATAATACTTTACTCCGTTGAGTTCTGTTGTGAAAATACCGCAATACTGTGAACGCCAGCCTACAGGTACATAGAAATTGGTGATGTACTCAAGCTTTTCGCGGACCTCAGGCTTTATAGTGTTGATATAGTAAGGCATGACCACCATGCACTCGTGTCCTGCTTCGACGAGTGCTTTCGGCAGGGAGCCCGCAACATCGGCAAGTCCGCCGGAAGCCGCGAAAGGCTGCGCCTCGCTTGCGGCATATAAGATCTTCATGATATTCTCCTCCTGTCATGCACGAAAGCGGCGATACCGCTCACGGCTGTTTTAGGATCAGATCTGCCGTTTGCGGACAGCGGGTCTGCTCCACGGTGATGAATTTACAATCACCCAAATATATTGTACCACATTTTATGGAAATTGCAATAGTTTTATGAAAAATCATCATTTTTTACTAACATATTCAGCAATTATTCACAAAGATTATTCACATCGTTTCACGAAAGGAGCTGATTAAGCTCTCCCCAGTCCACTCTGTCAACGGCGGCGCTTATGTCCGCGAGTTTCTTCGTGTGTGAATCGGGAACGGCGTAGTCGCTGAGCTCATCAAGTACACCGCAAAGCGCGTCATAGTCGTATTCCTTCACTGCGGCGCGCATATCAGCGTAAGCGTCGAGCATCATTTCCTCGGTAGCTTCGGGTTTGTTCTCCGTTCCGTCTTCATCTTCGGTATCACGCCCGTATTTGGCGGGGACGGCACGGTACATTTCAAGCAGTCGGCAGGTGTTGTCGCGGATAAACGGTATATTCCCGCTGTCACCTGCTTTTTCGAGCTGTTCGGCAAGGCTGCTTATCTCAAATTCTCCCACAAGGCGCGAGGTGCTTTTGAGTGCGTGTACCTTTATGGTATAGTTTGTCCAGTCCTCGTTCTCGTACAGCGTGTCGATCTCCTTCGCCATGGTGTTTATGTTTCCGAGGTATATCTCCAGCAGCTCCGCCGCCTCGCTCCCGTCGTCGTCCGCGTCACCGACTCCCGTATCGCCGTGCTCCGCCGCCTGTATCATATCGTCGGGAAGCAGCTCGATTATCATGGTTTCAAGCTTTATCGGGTCGATAGGCTTGGTGAGGTATTCCACAAATCCCGCCGCGATGTACTTCTCCCTCATGCCCGAGATCGCGTTCGCGGTAAGGCTCACCACAGGAGTGTCGCGGTTGAGCCCCGTCGGGTCAGCCTTTATCTCCGCAAGCGTTTGAATACCGTCCTTGTTGGGCATTCTGTGGTCAAGGAAGATAAGGTCATACTTTTTCACGTGCGCGAGCGCGATAGCCTCATCTCCGCTCATGGCGGGGTCTATCTGCATTTTTGTCTTTTTGAGCAGGTTCACGAACACCACAAGGTTCATTTCCGTATCATCTACCACCAGCACCTTAGCGTCGGGCGCGGTGAAGGATTCGTGGTATTTCCTCCGTGATTCCGCGGAGCGTTCGAGAGCAGCGGAGTAATCGCCTATGGGAGTATCTTTGGCTATACCCTGCTTTATCGTGAAGTAGAATACCGACCCCTCTCCGTAAACGCTCTTGACCTCAAGACGGCTGCCCATAAGCGTGAGAAGCTGCTGGGTAATGGTAATACCAAGCCCCGTACCCTCGATAGATCGGTTGCGATCCTCCTCTATACGTTCAAAAGCGATGAACAGCTTGTCGATGTCCTCCTGCTTTATGCCCACGCCCGTGTCCTGTACACTTACCCGAAGGTACAGGTCGTCACGGTCGCGCTCATGCTCCACCGCAAGCGTCACCGAGCCGTGCTTGGTGTACTTCACCGCGTTGGTGAGGAGGTTCATGATTATCTGCTTTATGCGTATCTCATCGCCGTGCAGATAATCCGGTATCGACGGATCGACCTTGACGCTGAACGCGAGCCCTTTTTCGTTGGCGCGTGGCTCTATCATGTTCGACAGGTCGTTGAGCACGGAGGAAAGCTGATAATCCACGGGGATAAGCTCGGTCTTTCCCGCTTCTATCTTCGAGAAGTCAAGAATGTCGTTTATAAGCCCGAGCAGGGTATTCCCCGCCTTTTTGATGTCCTCCGCATATACAAGGGTCTGTTCGTCGTTGCTCTCGCGGAGTATCATCTCGTCCATGCCGAGGATAGCGTTGATAGGCGTGCGTATCTCGTGCGACATATGCGCAAGGAAGTCGCCCTTTGCCTGAGAAACGGCCTCGGCGGACTGCCTTGCCTCCTGCAGCAGGCGGATATAGCGGGTCTTGTCGGTGCTGTCGTCGATGCTTATCTGATAGCCCCTTATCCTGCCGTTTGACATGAAGTGGCTCGCGGTTATGCTGTAGCTTACACCGCCGCGTTCCATGGTAAATTCCGATGTCTGGTTATTAAGGTCGACCGTATCGAGCCACTTCTGGAACATATCGAACTTCGGATCGCCGCGGTGCAGCGGACAGTCGATGTACAGATCCTTGAGCTCGGGCAGGTACTTTACGGCAGGCCCCGCGCAGCCGAGGTAATGACGCGTGCGGTCAAAAGATACGAAACCTGTCTTTCCCTCGTTGGTTATCGTATCCACCGCCATTTCCGAGATAGAGTACATTCTGAGCCTTCCGCTGAGGATAAGCATTACCGCCTGTGTCAACGTGTAAGCGGCGGGCTGTGTCTCGATAGGAAGGTGGAATATCCTCGAGAAAAAGAAGGACGTAACGTTTATCACATATACAACCGCGAGTATCATCGCGTTTTTCTTTGATACGTCCTTACGGGTAAAGGCGTATATAAGCACCCCGACATCTACCAGCATACAGACGACTATCATGGCATAGAACACGGTATGTACGGGGCCATATACTTTCTGCAGCGATGCGATGCCGTCGTTGACCACAAGCTCTGACTCCTTGTAGAGCAGGTGGTTGTGGTGGGTGGTAAAGGCTATCGCGCCGATACCCGAGCTTGTGACGAACAGCGGAAGACTGAGAAACTTCGGCATTTTGAGATGACAGAATGAGAATACATACACCGTTATGCCGAGCTGCAAAAAGCTTGAGCATATATAGCAAAGCCCGTTTGCGAGAATAGCCTCGGTATATGACTCCGCCACCGCTATCCTGAAATAGCCGAGATTGATGAATGGGATAAGCAGGAAAACGACGGAATAGCTGACCGATATATATCTGTTCCACTTCCACAGGAAAATACCGCAGAGTGTAATGGCAAGATAGAGATTTATCTGATAGTAGATCATCTTATCACTCCCTGAACACCGACTAAAGCCGATAGAATGTATATTTAATTAATTATACCACAGCGTGCGCATATTTGTCAACCGCGGCTGTGAATTTACGTAAGAGCGCGAAAATCAGCGATTGGGGGTTGTAAAAATTTCAATGGTATGCTATAATAAATTAAATATGTATCCGGAGGTGCCGTATGATAGGATTCAACGACAAGTTCTACAAAGACCTGTTCTATTCGCTCGACAACAACTCTGTACTGATGAAGGTCGAGCCGGACGGAAGCTATTACCCGATATGGTGCTCGAAGGAATTTACCGACATGATGGAGGGCAGCGCCGAGGATTTCAAGAAGCTCGAAAGCGGCGGCACCATGAAGACCATACATCCCGATGACCGTTCTGAGGTTGCGTATCTTTTCCGCAACCGCATCACCCGCGGCGGCACCAACCACCTTAATGTTCGCAAGCAGACCATGACGGGAAAGTGGATATGGGTCTGCATACATTACTCATTCATAGATTATAACGGCGGATCCTACGCGTACTGCACATATTTCGACATAACCGAGATAAAGAACAGCCAGAACAGGGCTGAGGATATGTACAACGTTGTAAACCGCGAGCTGAACACGCTTGCTGATGAAAGCCTTGCTATGCTGCGCATGAACCTCACGACCGGAGAGCTTGAGGAGGCGAGAGGGTATGACCTTTACTACACCGACCGCCCGGGAGCAAAAGCGGAGGACGCGATAAAGGCGCGCATCGACAATATGCTGATAAAGACCGAGCGCGAGAGGTGCCGCGGCTCATTCAGCATCGACGCGCTGCGGGGACTTTGTGACAGCACCGAGGACAATCCGCCGCTCATGGTGTTCTCCCGCCGCCAGTCGGGGAAACAGTGCTTTGTGAAGTTCTCCGTTTCCGTGCGCCGTGAGCCTTCAACGGGCGATATCATAGCGTTCATGACCGAGACGGAGAACAATAACGAAAAAGTTACCGAGATCCTCAACTCCAAAGTTCTCGCCAGCCAGTATGACATGGTAAGCTACATCGTCGGCGGCAGCTACGGCGTAGTTATCGGTGACCGCCGCAACATCAAGCACGGAAATATCTTCCCGCTCCGTGACACAGGCTCATACATGGATTACATCACGGGTCAGGTGATACCCTCTGCATCGGTAAAGCATCACAATAAGGACGAGCTTCTCCGTGCTCTGTCCGAGGAGACCGTGGAATCGAGCCTTGCTCGTACCGAACCATATACGGTAGATGTGAACTGCGAGATAGACGGCGAGATATACAATAAGCGTTTCGTGTTCTATACCGTTGACCGCGAAACGAGGTTTTATATACTGCTGAAGAGCGACATCACAGATGTGCTGCGCGAACAGCGCGAGAAGAACGAAGCTCTTGCTCTTGCGCTGGAAGAAGCGCGTGCGGCGAACCATGCCAAGGCGGCGTTCCTGTCGAGCATGAGCCACGAGATAAGAACTCCTATGAACGCTATCATTGGGCTTGATAATATCGCGCTCAAGGAAAAGGACCTTTCCCCCGAGACACGGGATCAGCTTGAAAAGATAAACGGCAGCGCAAAGCATCTGCTTGCTCTCATAAACGACATACTCGACATGAGCAGGATAGAGAGCGGAAGAATGGTGCTTAAAAACGAGGAGTTCCTGTTCTCCGGTATGCTCGGCCAGATAAACACCATGATAAACGGTCAGTGCCGCGACAAGGGGCTGAATTACGAATGCCGCATGACAGGCAGTTTCTCCGACTATTACATCGGCGATGATATGAAACTCAAACAGGTGCTGATAAATATCCTCGGCAACGCGGTCAAGTTCACCCCTGCGGGCGGTACAGTGAGCTTCACGGTGGAAAATGCCGCGTCCTACGATGATAAATGCACGATACGTTTCATAATGAAGGACACGGGCATAGGCATGGACAAGGAGTTCATACCGAAAATATTTGAGGCGTTCAGCCAGGAGGATGACACAGCCGCGAACAGGTACGGCGGCACGGGGCTCGGAATGGCTATAACCAAAAACATAGTGGAGATGATGAACGGCAACATCTCGGTGAAGTCGGAGAAGGGCAAGGGAACTGAGTTCACCGTGAATGTCACGCTGAAAAAAAGCCGGCGCAGTCACGAAAGCTGCGGGAAAGAGCCGCAGAATATGCGCGTACTGGTCATCGACGATGAGAAGGTCGATTGTGAGCACGCGAAGATAGTGCTTGAAGAAATGGGCGTAACGGCGGATGTCTGCATGAGCGGCGATGAAGCGGAGGAACGCGTAAAGCTGCAGCTTGCGCGGCGCGAGGAGTATGATCTGATACTTGTGGATCTTAAAATGCCCGGAGCCGACGGCATAGAAGTGACACGAAGGCTCCGCGAGCTTGCAGGGGGCGGCTCAGCCGTGATAATTCTCACCGCTTACAGCTGGGACGATGTCGAGGAGGAGGCGAGAAAAGCGGGAGTTGACGGGTTCATGTCCAAACCGCTGTTCGCGGCGGAGCTGCGCAGCGAGTTCCGTCAGGTGCTCTTCCGGCGCAGCGCGGCAGCTGAAGAAAAAACACACAGCGCATCACTTGACGGCAGGAAAATACTTCTTGCCGAGGACGTTATGATAAATGCCGAGATAATGAAGAAAATACTCTCGATGAAAGGCATGACCGCCGACCACGCGGAAAACGGCAGGATAGCCGCGGATAAATTCAGCGAAAGCCCCGAAGGTTTCTACGACGCGATACTTATGGACGTGCGGATGCCTGTCATGGACGGCTTGCAGGCGACCGCCGCGATACGCGCAATGGAGCGCCGGGACGCAAAGACGGTGCCTATAATCGCAATGACTGCCAATGCGTTCGATGAGGACGTCCAGCTCTCGCTCCAGGCAGGAATGACGGCGCATCTGTCGAAACCCGTGGAGCCGGAGCGGCTGTACGATACGCTTTCGGCGCTTATAAAAGAATAAAAAATACCCCGCACATCGGTTCACAGCCGATGTGCGGGGTCTTTTCATGCTCTTGTAACATCCGAAGCGCTTACCCAGCTGTAAAGCTCCATAAGAAGCACCCTGCCGGACATGATCTTCGCGATCGTGTATGTACCGCGCTTCACACTGTCGGGTATGGAAATATCCGTCCCGGAGTAGCATTTAGCGGATCGTTTTATCTGTACCTTGTCACCGACCCTGTACGGCTCGTTTTTAACGGAGCCTGTACCGCTGTCGGGATAGCTGATGTAAGGACATTCAAACCAGTATTCCCAGAAGTTATCGAGCTTGCGCTTGACAACTCCGTCCCCGCGTGCTCCGAGTGTGCTTTCTATCGTGTACCCGTTACCGATATAAATGCCGACGTGCGGGTGGGATTTGCTGTACATTATAAGACCGGGTATCTCCGGCATTGTGGATATCTTTCCCTTGATTTTCGCGGCTTGATACATATAATTCGCATTTACATCGGGAAAACCCGCCGCGCCGTATTTCGGAGAGCCTGTACCGCCGTCCGCCTTTCCGCTCCAGTAGTAGGACTTTACGAGCCCCACGCAGTCCACGCCGTAATATCCCTTATTACGGAGCTGCGAGAGCTCGTTCCAGCGTGCTGTCGAGTAGCCTGTTCCCGCCTTGTTCCCGTACATCTTGAACAGCATATCGTACTGCTGCTCAACGGGACGGAGAATACCGCCCCACATATATTTCGTTTTGAGTGCGAGCGCCTTTTCGGCGTGTTTGACAAGTCCTTCATTCGTATATATCCCCATATCGGTCATCTCCTGTATTCTTTTCCGCTGCCTACATATCCTGTAATGCGGTCATTTGACCCGAGCCACTTGTCAAGCGTAGTGAGTGCCGTATCTACCCACGCGGAAAATACATAGAACGGCACCACTGCCGCGATCACGGGAAACTTCTCGCAGAACCAGTCATACACCGCGCGCAGTTTGAGCTGTCCCGTCCCGCCGCCGAAGAACTTCTCCGCCTCAACAACAGCGTATTTCAACCATTCCTGTATCTTCTGCCGCTGATTGCATATCAGATAAATGATGCCCCCGACAAGAATTATCCCGCCCACCGAAAGCGCGATAATGTCCTTAATTTCCATTGTGTTCACCGTCCTTTTTCTTTCTGCCGTACTTTTCCTTGATTATCTGTATAAGCCCCATGACCCCGCACTCCCCGCCGAAAGCCGAATAAAAGCAAGTGCAGAGAGTGTCGGGGATTGAGCCGCAGACATAGAACGTTACTATCATCGTGACCGTGAACACGGCAATTGACACGCCCACGATGATAAGTATTCTGTCAAGCGTTTTCATGCCGTTACCTCAGATATAATATATATTGTATTCTGTGTCTGAACGATTCATTGCTAAACCTGCATCGCTGCCTGTTAAAGTCAAAGTGTTGCCGGTATAAGAAACCGCAGTACTTCTGCTTCCGGATGAACTGCCGGTATAGTAGATAGTGATGTAAGGTGAATTCCAAGTGAATGGGTTAGTCCAGTTGAAGTTTCCGTATGAATCTCTTTGTTTGTTCACAAAACTGAAGATACAAACAGGTATTTCGGGGAACGTGATTGTATTTGTAGAGGTGCCTGTGCCTGTGTATGTGAGAGTTTTGAACGTTAAAGGCTCAAAATTCCCCGTTATACCTGCACCGGAGCGGTCATGTGCGGTCTCTCCGAGAAGAACTGTCTCCGAAGAGACCGTATCTTCCGTGAGGTCGAATTCGGTATTTCCGTTCAGAACGAGCTTGTTCACATTAGTTCCTGCCATTATTCCTGTCCTCCTATCGTAAGCGTTATCCCGCCTGCCGTGTTAGGCGTGCGTGACACGGGAATGCGCCTTATCGTGATATTCCCGAGCATTGATGTCTGCGCGGTATTGAGCACGATGTCCTCCGAGAAGCTCGGAGAGATCGTGTATTCGCCCGTGTACGGCGGGAGCGTCTCGCCTCCCTTATCTATCGTTACTCGTATATCGCCTGCGGAAATGTTCCCGCTGTATGCGTCGCAGTCGGTGCCGACCGCAAAATAAGTTTCATCGGGAAACCCGATGACTGTATCGCACTTACCGCCTTCGAGAAGCCGAAGTGTGTAGCGGTAAATCCCTGCGGGGATATCCGTGTCCTCAGGCGTGAAAGAAATCGTCACAGAACCGTCGGGAGACTGCGAAGCCTTCCCGGCAGTTTTCACGACTGTGCTTTCCGCCCCCCTTACAGGAAAAACATCGAGCCTTGCCAGCTCGTCAGTCCCGAAGATGTACGGTGTTTCACCGTCCTCGCGGAAGAAAGTGAATTTGATATCCGCGCTGTCACCGCGGGGGAGTTTTATGTTGTGACCGTCAGTAAAAAACATTTCGTCACCCTCCGATAATAAGTGTAATAATTGCTGTTCCAAGCCCGCCGGCAAGCGCTCCGAGCACTGCCGAGACGACTGATTCCCAGCGCCTTGCGGGCTTGCTCTCAAGCTCCGAGAGCCCCTCTGACATTCTGTTTATATCCTCTCTCATGTGCTGCATCTCCACGGTCATCTTCTGAACGCTCTCGATAAGCTCTTCTATATGACCGACGCGCCGCTGCAGCGATTTGTACGCGCTTTCGAGCGCGGTTATGCGCTCGCGTATCATTACGTCGTTTTCGTCCATTCCGTCACCTCATCGTAAAAGCACCTCAACGTGGCTGTTATCTATCCTTTTGATGACGCGTGCTTTGGTTTTGGCAGCCCATTTGCGTGCTCGCCCGTTATCCGCGGTGCAGCAGCTGCCGACCGTGCAGCTCCCGTCATCTGTTACTATAAGCCGCCCCATGAGTCCGACAGCAGCCCATTCATACCGCTGTGAGCGCGGAGTGTATTTGCGCTCGGGAGCGTAATCATCGGAAATCACAGGCTTTCCGTTATCGTCCGTGACAGGTGCTCCGAACGCATCTGTCACATACTTTCCTTTCCAGTGGAATTCAGCGGAGTTCCCGACAACGGAAGGTGCGGAGGAAACGATACCGAAGAACCCGTTGCCGTCCGCAGGTACTATCTTATCACCGTCCAGAGCCACCAGCCAACCGCGTCTGTCTTCATTTTCGGGGTTCCCGTCCGCCCACTCAAAATACTCCGCATAGTCTGCGCCCATAGTGTTGTATGAACCGAGAGCATATACATTCCCGTATTTGTCCATAGCAAAACCGTTTCCCAACCCGGCACTTCTTCCCACAGCGAATACATAGGGGTTATCATCATCTATAACCCCTCCGAAGCCAAGAAGAATTCCACTCCTGCCCGTCAGTGTGTTTCCAATTCCGGCAACCAAACTTCCTGTTGTGGCATTTGTAACGGTATTACTACCTCCGAACACCGCAAGCTGTCCACAGTTACCGAGGATTTTATTCATATCTCCTATGCTTATTGCCCCGGATATATTTCCGGTACTTTGTCCGCCTGTAGATTGAATGAACAAGCTGTCACGTATCTGACCCGCGATAGTTCCCGCTCCGAGAGCTAAGACGTTGGTCGCGCCGCCGACATAAAGGTTATTCCCGAAAAATGCAGATGTCGTGGCACTGTTGACATCGTTTCCGATACCCTGTATAACAGTTGAGTTACAGCTTCTTGCTTTATTGTTATAACCGCCTATATCCAAACCGGAGCAATTATATCCGTAATTTCCGCTTCCCTCGTAATGGTTATTAGAGCCGCCTATTCCGTGATTTCCGTAGCCTTCCACATGGTCGTTAAGACCTGTGGAGAAATTGCCGCCCGTGGAGTTTTCACCGTCAATGGTGTATTGACGGTAGTCGTTGAAACGCTCCGCGCTTTGATTTGGCGATTCGGGTACTTTCTCACCCACGCCGCCCGAACCGCCGCCGCCCGAAGAGTTTACAGCGTCAATAAGCTTGTGCGACTGCGGACGGTATTTGTTGGAAACCACATTTCGGGGAGCTATAGACCCGACGCATTCCGCGGCAGTGCATTCGAGCGACTGATACCCTCGATACACCCATTCAAAGGAAGTGACTATGCCGATTATACCGCTTCTCTGATCGACGTCGCCGCCGCGGAACATCACCGTATCGCCGATATCGAGGGCGGGGTCGCCGTATGTGACGGTTTTAACGCCGCGCTGCTTGAAACTGTCGATATATCCGAGCCACGACCTGTTCACAGCGTCGCAGACATTTTCCGAAGCCTCGCACAGCAGCGGGTTCATCTCCAGCGCGTATGCGGCGGGGGAAGCCTGTTCGTCCGTGGGTGTATAGGCTGAGGTATAGCTGACGGTATCGCTCCCCTTGTATGCGGTGAGGTATTTTATATATGCTCTCGTGTCGGTGACGGTGATACTGTCGCGTTCGTCCTCGCGTATTGTGCGGTCAGCGATTATCACGGAGCTGTCGGTGTCCGACACCGCGTATTTGGCGGGAATTATTATCAGCTTTCCGTCTCTGCCGATGACCGCGTAAGAGCAGAGAAGCTTGCTGCACCACATGATGATATCGCGGCATGACTGTATCTGCTTATCCTTGGCTGTGACAGGCACATTGCTGTTTGGAAGACTGTCAAGGCTTGCCGCCGTAATATCCGTCGCTATCCCGCATTCCGCGCAGGCGGCGATGATAAGCTGCGCCGCTGTGCCGGTCATGCTTTTCAGAGCCTGTGACGGAGCGATATCCGCCTTTGCTCCTGCATCGTAGGCGGTTATGGTGAGTACGTTCTTTCTTCTCTCCGAGAGCACCGGGTCGGCGTAGAAAGTGCCGAGCGGCACTGTCTCATAAGCGTTTTCTCCGACTTCGAGCGTATAGCCGAGTTCTATCTCTGCCCCGGTGAGGTCGAGCCCGAGAGCGCTGTCGATAAAGAATGAAAATCTCAGGCAGGCGAGGTTGAAGGAGCCTATCCTGTATTCGCTCCCGCAGAGCGCTTTTTCGAGTTTCATCGAGCCTGCCACGAGGTTCTCGTCGCTAATGCTTATCGCTGTTCCGTCCGCGAGAGTGAGCGTGCCGGAAATGCTGTCGCAGCGCACTTTCTTGCGCATAGCGGCAAGGTAATCCGCGCTTACAGAGTACATATCGTCACCCCTCTCAATATTCCGTGAGCCGGCAGCTTATCTCCCACCAGCTCTCGCTTTCAAGTCCGTTCTGCTGCTGATAGAAATCCGAGCGCAGGCTTTCCGCGTACATATCGCAGTCCGCATAACCTGCCGAAGCGGGGTCGAGAAGGCTCACCTCCAGCAGCTCAGCCGAAAGGTCGGTGTCGAGCTGCCCGAGCATACTTCCAGGTATCCTCCATTTCACATCGCAGGTCTTTACGCTCCTGCGTATGCGGTTGCGGTGAACGAGCCCTGTCTCGTCCGAGCGTCCGCTGTCAGAGCTTGCGATATCTCTTGACGACACCGAGTAGTAAAACGGTGTGGGAAGCTCCCGGTTGTTTATCTTAATAAAGTACATTTCTGCTGTCCTTTCACTGGTACATACCGTTTGTCATTCTGTTTCTGCGCAGGTTATACCGTTCCACCGACTGCCCCACCTTGTCTCCGTCGAGCTCCACGGTAGTAGTGATGTTGACGGGCTGTGGGGAGCTTTCTCCTCCGCCGCTCACCGCGCCGATGACGGTCTCGTTTATACCGAGTTCCGGCACGGCGGCAATGCCGCCGACCCTCCTGCCGCTCACCGCGCTCGCAGGCACGCTTGACGGTATCCCCCTCGGGGTCAGAGTTTCGGTATAACCCTCAGTGTTCACGGTACTGCCGGAAACTTCCGCGGCGGTGACATCTGCTGTTATAAGTCCGTCAAACGCGGCGGTAACAGCGTTCCCTGCGCTGACCGCATCGTTTCTGAAAGCGTCTATTGCATTTTTTGCGGCTGCAAGCTCCTTTTTGAAGCTTTCGGCATCGGCGCTTATTTTGATGTTAAGTTCCTCAACTGTCATTGGTTTTCTCCTGTCCTGTTCCGAAGTCTTTCATTGAGCTGACGGGCAATGCACATCAGCTCGCTTTTCCCGCCGTCAGCAGGAGCAGTGTATCGTCCGAAAGCCTCATCGGGCGTGCGCGGGAATTTCCGCGGAGCGTTGAATGCCGCGAGTACGAGAGCGCCTATGTTGAACGCGAGGCGTTCATTCTCGTCCGCGTAAGTCTCGTCGCGTTTCCGTCCCGCGCATATCTGCTCGTCGAGCTCGCCCGCGGTCATATCCCACAACACCCTGACATCGCTCACATAAGGCGCGGCAGCGTCATGCAGCGTATTTACAAGCTCTCGCGCGCAGCGGGAGCCGCGCCGAAAAAACCGGATATTTTCAGAGCGTCCGCGGCTATGTGTGCGAGAGAAAGCAAAGTGCCGCCCTCGCTCACAAAGTCGTCTATGAGCGAGTAGGTGTCGGCTCTTGTGAATTCGGGGCGAAGGCTCTCGATAAGCGCGTAAATCATCTCCGAAAGTATCTTCATTTCGTTAGTCCTGCCGAGCGCGTCATAGACCGACATACCGAGCCTTTCTTCGAGCCTTATCGCGGATAGCGACGTAAGGCGCAGCAGATACGTCTTTCCGCCGACAGTAAGTTCTGTGTAAGGCAGTCTCTTTGTGTTGTCCTCCATATTGAACCCTCCTGCAAAAAAATCACCCGGACAGCTTCTGCCGCCCGGGGATATAAGTGTTTAAACGCTGTCTGAGCTGTAAACGAGAGCGGTATTCGGAATCGAAATGATACTGAATTCCATTACCCCGTCGGGCTCCATGCGTTTTATTTTGGTTGCGATCTGACCCGACCATGTGAAGTACGTTCCGTCGGGGAAGACCACCTTCTGCTGCACTGACGCGCCCGAGACCTCCACCGCTCTTGCGGCTGCAAAGGCTGCGGCAGTCTGCCCCGCAGTGACGTTGGGATTGGCGTCCGCGCTGTTATAGTAGAAATCGAAGGTAAGGTCATCGTACTTGTAAAGCCCGGCGATATAGCGGTGAGCGGTGTCGAGGAGGTTTGTGACCTCCCGTTTCTCCCGCGCCCCTCCGAGCTCCGGAGTGGACCGCAGTCCGTAAAGGTTCTGCCCGTTGAGATAGTAGGCAGTACCCGAGGAAAGAAGTTCCATATAATTCTCCTTTTTGCTGATAATTTCCTGTGTTACAGCGACACGACTCTCCCGGTCGTCTCATCGAGCCCGAAACGGTATCTCATGCACATTCTCGGCACCTTTTCGTCGGTGATGAACTGTGAGAAACTGCGTTTTATGCCTTTTTCGGCAAGCACATCGTTTGCCGATACCGTAAGCTCCCGCAGAGCTGCTTCGTCGCTGTGGTAGATATCGAGCTGCAGTGTTATGATACTGTATCTGTCCGTGCCGCTCAGAATTACGGAGGAGGTGTTGCCGATCTCCGAAAGCACTATGCAGGGCAGGGAGGAGAACCCATCGCGGTACGCGAGGGCAGTCTCCGCAAGTCCGCCGAGCATCTCCGCCACGGTGGGAAGTACATCTTTCATGTCACATCTCTCCCTTCATAAAGAGCGTGAAAACGAGTGCCGCGCTCTGCCGCGCCTTTTCGAGCCCTGTCTCAAGAAACGGTTTCGGCTTGCGGTTAAGCCCTCCGAATTCCACGTTCGCGGCGTAAGGCACATTGGTGTATATCGTCACGCTGTCTGAGTTCTTGGCGCGGTCATGTGAAGACCTTTTGGAAATGCTGCGTTTCAGTCTGCCTGTCTTTACGGGGCATACCCGTTTTGCTTCCTCCAGCGCAAGCTCACCGAGGGTGCGCACAGCCGCGTTTATCTCTTCCGTAAAGTCTCTCATAGTCTTTCCGTCCTCACAGTGGTGTGACCGGGGTACCGCGAGACTTCGAGAACTCTGCTGTCGGGCTCTTCGCCGTAAATTCCCGCAAGGTCGCCGCAGCATACTCCGGCACCTCGCCGGAGTATGAGCGTTGCGCCCGAGTTCACGGTTTTCCCGTTTCGTTCTGAAACGAGCTTGTCGGTATCGGGAAAGACCTGTGCGTAAACGAAACCGAGAAGTTTCGGCACTGTCTTTTTGCCGATGTAGCCGCCGTCCGTGCTGCGGGAAGCGTAAATATTCACGCGTTTAAGATCCCTCTGTGTCATCTGCATTTATCGCTCCCACCTTTCTCGGATAGTTTTTTAGCCTGCGTTTCATGTCGTCGGTGATAAGATCGGAGAACGAGTAAGAAACATCGTTCTCCGAGCGTTTTATCTCCCCCTCGGTGCCAAGGCGGTTGTACATTGCGAGAGCTATCTGCACGACCATGTCATTAAGACGCGCGGGCAGCGACTCTCTGCCAATGTAGTCCAGCAGCGTATTTTCCGCGTTGTCGAGCAGTATGCCGAGACGAATGTCCGAGCTGTTGTCATCCGGCGGCAGCAGTACGCGCATAATGTCGATGTTCGTCATTAAGCTCCCTCCGATCAGCCGTTATTGTCCTGGGGCGCTCTGTCGAAGCAAACGGCGACAGCCTTCTTCTTCTTGTCAAACACGAAAATATCGTGATACAGAAGACCTTCCACGAGAGTACCTGCGATACCGGGCGGGTCTTTGTGTATCTTGTATTCCTGGAGTTTCACCGGCGCGGGAGCGCACATCGGGTGAGTTATGATGAACGCGGTGTCCTCGGGAAGTCTGCGCTTAGGCACAGCGATGATAGCCACGCCGTCGCAGTCGCCCACCATACCCTTGAAGATTATCCTGTCCTGGGCGAGGTTGTTGGCTTTTGTGAAGCCCGCGTCCTTTTTGAGCAGGTCGATGAATGTATTTGAGCAGAAAGCGACGCGTCCGTCCACGGGGAATTCCTCGTCGGTGATAGCGGAGTTTGCCTCAACGAAAGTGCTGTACGCGTTGGTGCTGTCGAGCTGCTTTTCGATCTTTGTGCCTGCCTTCTGTGCGAGGACGGAGAAGCGGTAAGTGTCGATAGCGGGGATAATTACCTGTTCTATCTGACGCTGAAGCGCCTTTCCTGCGTTTCTTACGCCTTCGGGGGAGTCGGACTCGTAAGTCTTGTCGATAGTGAAGGTGAACGCTTTCTGCTGGGTCATCTTCATTGTCTGCACTGAATCCTCAAGCTCCACGGGGGTGCCGTAGCGGCTCATACCCGCGGTGGGATCGTAGTCGTTGAGGGGCGCGGTATCGAGGGAATAGACCATAACGGTCTGAGCTCCGCCGAATTCCACGTCGTTGTTGGTGCCTGCTGTGGAGAGCAGACCGCGTCTGATGACTTCATCGACCTGGTTGGAATACTTTTCAGCTAAATTTACAGCCATAATAATTCTCCTTTGTTAGGTGCATTAGTTTTCAGCGCATGAAAAAGCGCCTCCTCTGCTTTGTGCGCAGAGAAAGCGTTCATTTGCTGCTGTGCGGTGATGTACGGGCGGATCAGCCCTTGAGCCCGTCGAGGAACGGGTCGTTGCCCTGGGCGGGCATGAATTTCGGAGATCTTCCGCGAACACGTTCGTTGACGGCGGCAGTCACCGCGTCAATGAAAACGCGGCTGACAGCTTCAAGGCTTGCCTGACACTCGTCCTTGCTGTCGTAGTTGAGACAGAGCGAAAGCTGTTTCGGAAGACCTGCGGCGGCGAGTCTGTCGGCAGCGTCCATAATAAGTTCGCGCTTTGCGACGGCAGCCTCACGTTCCGCGAGCTCTCGGGTGAGCATCTCACGCTTGTAGTCGGAGCGTGCCGACTCTGACATAGCGGCGAGCTTTTCGGCTTCCGCAAGCTTTTTTTCGAGCTGTTCGCGCTCGTTTCTGAGCATGGCGTCGAGCTCTGCCTGTGAGTAGAGCTTTTCAGCGGGTTCAGCCTCGGCGTTCATGTCGGGTTCAGCCTTTTCGGTTTCGAGGATATCGGTTTCCTGCAAACAAATCCCTCCTTTTTTAAGTATTTGCGGTTCATTCATCACTCTCCGCAGTATAAACTATATCACACAAAAGGCGGACAAACAAGGACACAGCAGGACATCTTTCCGATACCGTCATCGCACAGTCAGCAGCATATAAATAAGGAGCCTGCAATTTTTTAAAATTTTTTAAAAAAAGCTATTGACAAAATCGGACAATTGTGATATAATGATACAGTCATCAGTGAGATGACCACCTGCGGAGGTGGTGGAATGGCAGACACGCTACTTTGAGGGGGTAGTGGGCGTTAGCTCGTGTGAGTTCAAGTCTCATTCTCCGCACCAGTGAAAAGCTGATAACAGAGCCGTTTGTGAGTAATATCACGAACGGCTTTGTTATATAATCTAACAGTCGTTTTACCCCAGTTCGCACAAAGTTCGCACGCTTTGATAATTTACCATAAGAAACTCAGTCAAGAAAATCATCGATTTCCTTAGCCATGATCTTCTTTCTTTCGTTGCTGATGTGAGTATATACGTTGCTCGTTGTGCGGATATCGGAGTGGCGAAGCCAGTTTTTTATGCGTTCAATATCCCAGCCCATATCAAATAATATACTGGCTGTAGAATGTCTGAGATCGTGAAAACGCATATGAGGTAATCCAACTTCCTTTATTCTTTTGCTATAGTTGTTGGAAACATAGTCCGGCTTTATGAAATCGCCGTTATCCCAGCAGAATACATACCCTTTGTCGAGATATTCGTCTCCGAGAAGAGCCTTATTATTCTCAGCTCTTTCCTTAAGTCCGATAAGTATCTCCTTGAACCTCGGAAGAAGCTCAAACTGAGCATTGCTGTCTTCGGTTTTGGTTCTGTCCTTCTCGATGAGGCTTTTACAGCGTACAATAGTGCTCTTTATCTCAAAGGTATCGTTGTCGAGATCGACATTTTCCCACTTAAGTCCGATGATCTCCGAGCGACGCAGACCATAGAACAAGGTCATATATACTATCGGATAGAGCATATGACCCTTAAAGGCATCAAGCACCTTCTTTGCGTCCTCTTTGTTCATATAGACCTTCTTGGGCTGTTTCTTCCCGCCTCCTTTGGGGATTCTTACACCGTATGTCGGCACATTATCTATCAGACCGATTATCCTTGCTTCCTTAAGACTGATCTTAAGGACTGTAGCGATCTTCTTGATAGATGCGGCCGAAAGGCCCTCTCCGGTCTTGTGATTTCCCGAAGTGTGAAGATAGCTGTAAAAATCGGAGATCGTTTTCGGCGTTACTTCGGGGAGCTTAAGTTTCTTGGCTGTGAAATAGGGCTTGATGTGAGCCTCATAAGCACAAATGTATGATTCACATGTGCTGAGCTCTATCTCATCCTTATGTTCATCAAGAAACTTCTCTACATAACCAAGAAGTGTCAGTTCGTTTTCGGTGCAGCCTGTTTCAAGGTATTCGTACTCTCTTATGTAGTCATCAAGCTTAGACTTAAGCAGAGCCTTGTTACCTTTTGCTTTCAAGCCGGTCGATACGGTTTTGAACTTGCGTTCGTTGTTGACCCTGTATGTGAGTTTTACATACAGGTATCCCTTTTTTTCTTCAATGCTTGCTCTCATTTGTTGTTCCTTTCTGCAACAAATGACTCCATTATCTATTATATCACGGAATCATTCGAATTTCATCGGTTGAATTGGACGAAAAGACAATTCTCCTGCGGCAAAATTTGTGGATCCTGCCGCAAGAACATTGTCAGGTTGGAATTTATACGCTGTATGCAAGTATCCAGCGCATTGCACTTGTAGCCCATTCGGGTGTACCGTCGTATGTATTGATGATGTGCATCCTCTTCTTTACGAAGCGAGAAGGTTCATCATTATAAGCAAAACGAATGGTGTTGCCCACTACCTGAGCTTTATACACCTTGCTCGGCTTACCCTTACGCTGAACAAGAACATCAGCGAATACTACCTTTTGCATAACCTCACCTCCTTTCGGTGATGCGGCTGATCTTAGCCTATACTGTTAAGAAAGTCTATAACACACTTTTTGGGTATTATGTACTTTCTGCCTACCTTCAAGGACTTGATGAGCTTTTCATTAAGGAACTCATAAGCCTTGTTCCTGCCGATATGCAAAATCTTGCATAAATCTTCGATGGTAATAATATCGGGATAATTCTCTAACATATTTAAGACCCCTTTCCTTTAATGATTACAACATTCTTCTTGCAGATGATGTGATAGCTGAACGGATCGAATGTGGGCAAAGCGAAATCATCGTCAAATCCGAGATGACCGTTCGCCCTTCCTTTAACGGGATGTGCTACAACAACTACGGGAATGCGGAGCTCCTTTGCGAGTTCACTGAGCTCGTTGAGAATAACGAAATGAATCGGATTTTCACCGATATGATAGCGCATATCGCCATTCACCCTCACAGCGAACTCAAGGTCGTCAATAACGAGCATAGAGCGGCGGCGTATCAACCTACTGTCAAAAAAATCTGTTGAGTAGCGTGATGTAAATGTGCCTTCCTTACCGGATAACAGACGCATCTTTTCAAAACATATGTCTTGTGGAGCAAAATACACCGGCTTTATATGTTTCTGCGATGCCGTTGTTATCACTTCGTTCAAAAGCAGATCCTTGGTGCTGCCCTTTTTGGCTTCAACAAGCACCATCTTCCTTGAGGCAGCGGTTAATATTATAGAAACCACTGCATTGATTTTACTTATAATATCCTTTTTCATGATTATAATTCTCCTAAATTGTTTGATTGAATTTGTAGGATTATCCCGGCGAACCGGGATAACCCAAGCTGCTAATATACTGCTGTAACATTAAGAGATACGATTGGTGATAGGGTTGCGGTGAAGTTCGACGGTTGTTCTGTACAGTTCGGAAGAAGACTGCACCTTCTCTACAAGCACCTTTAAACCTGTATCAGTCTTCGTGCATGTCAGAATCGATAAAAACGGATCATTGATGCACCACTGATTGCTTCTCACCTTAGTGATGTCATTGAAAACACGTCTCAGATATCTGCTGACGACAATTACAGCTACCCTATATACTCTGGCAAACCGTATAAGGTCACTCATCAGCATTTTCCTTGCTTCGTAATCGCGAAGCATGCTGGGCGAGCTGTCTATAATCTCTTCCTCTGCGTTCTCGAAGTCATCAATCACCAACAGTGAGAATCTATGTGTCTTGAGAGCCTCATCAATTGCTGAACTGTCGTAGCCTCCGAGAATATACATGCTATTGCCTATATGGTCATTAATACTATTCATCTCTCTTTTGATGATTTGAGAAGTACTGTCACCAGCCTTTACATCATAGTCAGGAATGGACTGAGCAGCAATTGCAAACTTTCTTTCAGCAGATGAGTCGGTAGAAGTAACTACAAGAGTCGGCATTTCCTGAGCTGCGATATTAGACGCTATCTGGTTAGCCAGATAGGTTTTACCGTTGCCGTCTTCGCCGTTGATCAAGGTCAAACGACCCATATGAACTAAATCGTACTGGTTATCAATTCCTTCTATATCTGTAAGATGAATGCAAGCCGGTCCGTAAGTGGGTATTTCAGCCCACTGCATTGCCTTTACGGTTTCACTTAAGTTATGATTATCCATATTAATGTTCCTCCTGTTGAAAAAATGTGCCGTGATGCCCGGAGCGGGCTTACCCGCCCCATTGCATCGTTTGTTGTTAATATGTGCTGTACCTTTTATTCAGCGTATTGAATTGTAAGGTGATCTTCTTTTCGGGGGCTGAAATGGGCTCAAATCTCATTTTTGCTATTTCCAGTCCCATTACTTCATCGTTGCCATTGCGCGAGCATCCAATAACAAGAGCTGCCAGATTGCCGATATCAGCGCTGCCGCTTATATCGGACACAGCTGATTTATTGGCTCTCGGAATGCCGTTGTCCTTACGGCTATGCGCCACCAATATAATTGCTACATTCAGTCTACGCGCCATTTCGACCAACTTCGACACCAATTGAGCCTGCATCTGGTACTCGTTCTTTCCAACGGCGGTATCTCCATTGGAAGTCGAATTGATGGCTGTCATCAGATTGTCAATGACAAGCAGACTTAACTGCTTTGCCTTCACGGTTTGCTCGATTATACCAAGATCGAATGTATTGATTATGTACGCTTTGTCCCCATATTCTGCATCAAACGCCTTTTTCTGAGTTTCCGAAAGCTCACGTCCTTCACCGTTTGTTAGAATATCCTCTTTGGTAAAGCACTGGTGTGCCATTGTATCCTTGACATAGCCTGAAATCATCTCGCCGCTGTAGATACCGACTGTCTTGCCGATTTTAAGAGCCGAGATACAAAACTGTGAAACCAATGTAGATTTTCCGCAGCCTGTAGCACCCGTGATGACCGTTACCATACCCTGTGGTATACCGCCAATGCTGTTGTCCAGCTTTTCGATGCCTGTCGAAATGAACTCTATGTCGTTGATGCTTACGTATTGAACTTCAGTAAAACTATCCACGCCATTTGGAAGACTTGATGTTGCACTATTGATATAGACATTCAGCCCCTCCTTGTCAAGCTCCGTTATCATTTCGGTGAGATTTGCAGCATAGTACGGTGATTTCGTGTAATCCTGAGTGCGGTAAACAGGCTTATCGACGAATTTTTCAAGTGCCTTGAAGACATCTTCGCTAATTGCATCGGAGCTACCTATCATTATAACCCGTGAATACTGTGACAGTATCTCAGCGTCATTAGCTATGCTCTGTTCTACAGCTGTCTCTTCAACGCTTATGGCATTTATGATACCTTTAGACGCAAGCATCAGCGCATCGATCTTATTGGTTGTGACAACAACTGTTTCATCGCCGGTCAGCGTATTAAGTCCGAACATATGAGAAATTCCTGTCAGTTTCCCGGGTTTCTCTGTTCCGAGTTCAGACCTGCACAGCACGCGACCAGCCTTATCCATCGCTTTCGTGATTAATGTGCCACGATTGGCAACAAGTCCGTAGTTTTGTGCTACTGCAAGGTCAATGTGATGCTCACGAAGGAAAACAATCGACTTGTCTTCCTTGCCGAGATGGCTAAGGAGTGTATCGTTGGAGTCGGGCGGACACGACGGGGTCAGTTTAACTCCGGCTCTTACTGCTACTGTAATTACGCTCTCTGATCTGTTGCACGAGATACACTCAACATATGGAGATGTAATCGAAAAAATGTAAGTGCCTTCCGTGCCGCAGTGTGGGCAGCGCACGATGACTTTATCGCCCTCTGTTTTTATTGGTGGTCCGCAGACGCGTTCTGCGAGAAGACGCGCGTCCGGCATATTAATATTTGTATACACTACGAATACCTACCTTTCTAATATAATAGTTTCTTTCTTGATCTGCTCTACCGGAATTCATAAGGATTAAGGGGGACGCTCGTGATGATCATAATTTGCAGCCGCGTGCTGTTCATACTTCAGTAGCGTGAATAGCGTTCCGTATTTACCTTTGTATCCAAGATACTTAGTTTTTATCAGTCCGTGCTTTCTAAGCTTTGGCAAGCACTTTCTAATTGTGTTGATGCTCATGCCTGTCTCATCTGCTAAGGTGCGAAGACTTCTTACTAACTGTCCGCGCAACACCCGATAATTACCGAGATAAATCTGTTCGTTGAAGTTCGCGTTTATCAAAAGGTGAATGTATAGAAACGCTGTCTGAGGATCTCTATAAATTGAAAGCTCCATTAATATGCGAGCGAGACATATGTAACCTATTACGAGTGCCATAATGGTTCCACCTCACTTTCAAAAGTTTGCCTATAGTATGGTAAAGCCCCAAAACGGCTGTGGGCTATATTATGACACTTAAACGCACATTTTTATTAGCATATATGGAAATTATGGCGTTGAATCGACGCGAAATATATTTTTAGCGGGATAAAACAGCTCACTACACTTAATCATTTTGGAGGAATGCACAAATGAGCGGGATTAGGCAGGAGGATGTATGTGCAATATTCACATCTCTTCTTAGTTATTTAAATTCAAATGAAACAACATCTAATATTAATCTTTGGAAGTTCCGAGAGAATGTTTACTCGAATATAATTGCATCTCCAGATATGGAGTTTTCTGATTTATTAAAATTGATAATTCTTTCCAGAGTTTATTTATGTAATCTAAAGAGCGGCGAAGAAGACCGCAAACGCATAAGAACATTATTGGGAAAGAATGATGATAACGGTAGATTTTCGTTGGATAAAAAAATCATCTATAATTTCTGTATTCATTATAAGGCTCAAAATAATAACAATGAAGATAAGGAATATATGAAGTCACCATTGGCTAAATTGGTTTCTGAAGATATCAAATCACGAATTGCTGACCCTATGAAAATTTCCACCAAGACTCTAAAAAAATACCTATATATTGAAGAATTAACAATAGAGCGTTTGGCTGCTATATGCTTTTGTCTCGAACTGGATACTTTTATTACTGGAGAACTAATGAGAAAGGCGGGATTTGCTTTTTCTCCATATTCTCCTAACAAAAAAATACGGGCAATTTATAGTATGTCTTCATTTTCTAAGAGACTTTCTATAAAAAAGACAGAAATTGATAAAAGTCAAACTTTAACTTCTGAGCAAAAAGAATGTTTTGTCCCCAACAATGATATATTATTAGAAGACTTTGAAGAAATTTTCCAAACATCTGAATTGGATATTGACTTATGCCCAACACGTAAACAACGGTCTGATACGGGAACCAGTAAAAAACATAAATGATATATATTATATCAAATCTGATACAAATGTAAGAAAAGGGCTATCCCCCTAACTCGGGATAGCCCTATTTCCTAAGGTATGACTCTAAAAAGATGTGCTACATCTGACAGGGAGTTAGTCAAGATACCTCATTCATCGCGCGTTCTTTCTACGCGCCGATGACAATAAAAAATGTAAGATTTAAGAATTGGTTAATGCGATGATACAACAAGCAGATTTGAAGGATATAGATCACTGTATTATTTTTGATACAAATGAAAGAAAAGGGGCTATCTCCGCCAAAAGAGATAGCCCCTATTTCAATATGATCTTATATTCAATAAATCTGTAAGGACATCGGCGGGTTCTAAATGCACGCCGATGTCAACTAAAACTAATGCCGAATACAAAAGCAATCAGCAATCGAGCGCCTTTCTCTCGCGCCGATTGCTGATAAAGAACATTACATAACGATAATCTTTCATTGCAGGCGCAGCTTGGATAAGCGCCTGCATAGACTGTTGACATTCTTCTTCTTATCTATTATAATAGTATATAGCGTTCATCCTGCTCGATATTTTCCGCCGCATTGCACAAGGCGCCTTGGCTTGGGCTGACGCTTGCAAGCCGTCGCCCTGCACAATACATCGTAAAATATATGCCTCGCAAGATGCAAAACAACGGTTTGGAGACAATATGACCATATCAGAATTCGTAAACACATACAACCTCAAACTGAACTCCCAGCAGCTCGCAGCAGTCTCTGCTGTAGATAAGCCTGTGCTGCTCCTTGCCGTACCCGGAAGCGGCAAGACCACAGTGCTGGTATCAAGAATAGGATACATAATAAACTGCCTCGGTGCTGTCCCGGAGAGTATCCTTGCCGTTACATATACCCGCGCAGCCGCTGCCGATATGAAGCAGCGGTACTGTTCGATTTTTGATGATGAATCAGGCAGCAAGGTGGAATTTTGTACAATAAATGGTCTATGCGCGAGGATACTGAACTACTACAGCCGCACGGTAAAGCCCAATCCCTACACGCTTCTGACCGATGCAGGCACTATTAAGGCGCTGCTGCTGGATATCTACAAACACTATTGCAAGGACTATCCTACAGATGGCGATATACAAGACCTGATGACGCAGATCGCATACTGCAAGAATATGATGCTCAACAACGACGAGATCAAAAAACTCGACAAACCCGGTCATCCGTTCTCGCAGATGTATGATGCTTATGATAAGTGGATGCGCGATAACGGCAAAATGGACTATGACGACCAGATGAGGTTTGCTCGTATTATAATGGGCAAGTATCCGGACATACTGCGTCATTATCAGAAACAATACCGTTTTATCTGTGTTGATGAGGCGCAGGACACCTCAAAGATACAACACGCTATAATCAATATGCTTGCAGGTGGTGGCAGCAACCTCTTCATGGTTGGAGACGAAGACCAGAGCATATACGGCTTCCGGGCGGCATATCCGGAAGCCTTGATCAACTTTGATAGTAACTATCCCGGCGGAATCGTTCTTCTTCTCGAAGAAAACTACAGGTCTAACGCTAAGATCGTCGATGCAGCTGACAAGTTCATATCGAGTAACGTATCGCGTCATGCAAAGACTATGCGTGCAGCTCGCCCTGCCGGTTCGGACTTAAGAGAGATACCCCTTTCAAGTCGGGATGAGCAATATTCACATCTGCTAAATGCAGCTAAGACCGGCAAGAGACAGACAGCTGTCTTGTACCGCGAGAATGAAAGTGCGCTGCCGCTTATAGACTTGCTGGAGCGTGAGCACATCCCATACAATGTCAGAGCAAATGATACCAACTTCTTTACAGGTCGGATAGTCCGTGATGTGACAGATATTGCAGCACTTGCCGAGGATACCTGCAATACAGATGCGTTTATGCGGATTTATTATAAGCTTAAGCTTTTTATAAACAAGCAAACCGCAGAACAGGCTTGCAGCCTCTGCCGCCGTGGTGATATGGATATACCGCAGGCGCTCATATTCCTGAATAGCAATGACAGGAACAAGCAAAAATTCGAGCAGTTCAGGACAAACCTCACCCTGCTTAAGACTGACACGGGCGATAAGGCAATATCACGCATTTCGTATGAAATGAACTATAAAGACTATCTGATAGACAAGGATCTACCGGACGGAAGTCTTGACACTCTTAAGGCGATAGGCAAGAATGAACCCTCCTTAAGAGCACTGCTTTCACGACTTGAAACGCTGAGGGGGATTATCGTCAACAATAAGAATACCGCAGATTGCAGGTTTATCTTATCGACGATACACTCCGCTAAGGGCTTGGAGTATGATTCCGTCTATCTTCTCGACATCTATGACGGCGTTCTCCCCTCTGATGCGGCGGATAAGGCTTCGCCAAAGGACTCCGAAGCTTTCCGAAACTATGAGGAAGAGCGCAGGCTGTTCTACGTTGCAATGACCCGTGCGAAGAACGACTTAAGCATCTTTTCCATTAGATTCAGGCGCTCTATGTTCCTTGATGAAGTATTCGGGCGAAAAAAGCCTGTGCTTAAGAGTGCGCCGTCTTCTCTTACACCGGCATCAGCATCAAAGTCCTTCGATTACAAAGCGTATTATGCATTCCTTAAGGAATTGAGCGTTGGAACCAAAGTATCTCACCCCAAGTTCGGGAGAGGCACGATAACCGATGTAAATGATGATATACTCACCATTGCCTTTGATGAGGCAGGCACAAAGAAGATAGGCGCACAGTTTGCCTTTACCAATAACGGGTTCAAAGCTCTTACCACCGACAGTGGGTCTCACGCTTAAGAGTAAATAAATATAATAATGACCTTATGCTTTATTATGAGCATAGGGTCATTTTTGTTTTGTGGCATGCTCTTGTATACTATTGATATATAAAATGTGACGAGGGGAGATCAGGGTGTATCGTTCTTAGGGGTTGACAAAAGGAGGACATATTTATGGACAATTATTCGGTTAACACAGAGGAATTTACTATAAAAATGATGAAGATGATGAACAGGATCAATAAGAATACCCAACGCTTAAGGAACAGCCATCATAAGTGGTTAAGGATCATTGCACATGAGCAAACTGAACAGGCTGCGGCTGATCTTGTTTTGAAAGGCGTTGATTTTAATACTGTGGCAAAGATAACAGGACTGCCATACGCAGTTGTACAGCTTATCGCAAACAACTGCTAACTGTAAGAATAATGATATATAACGATACACCCCCAAGAACAGAACCCGACAACCCGACCCGTGTGGTCGGACTCGGGGATGTTCTTGTACCCGATTCTTATTCTACAGGGTAAACTGTCATACTATATATAGGATCAGCCGATCCGTAAAAAATAAAAAGGAGGAGTTCAAAATGATTAAAAAAAGTGAACTCGATGCAATCAAATACGTTGTTGGGCGTTTGAAGCTTGAAGGCGCTAACCATGTTATCAGTCTTTATAAGCTCCCTATTTATCAGTTATCTGCTGATAGCAACATCATCCGTGAATGGACAAATGTCAAGGATGCATCCACCGAGACAGGTGTATCCGAAAGCGAAATCTTGCTCAACATAACCGGTGTCACCACATCTGATAAAGGCTATTTATGGGCGACTGACAATAATGCTTTGGAGGAGATCAAGCCTTTCTTATTCTATGGATTTAACAAAATAACACAGAAGGACTATGTTTTCTCCAAATTAACCGATGCGGTTACTGAGACCGGACTAAGGCCGGAGAAGATCATGGCACTCTTCTTTGCTCCTAAGAATGTAGACGATTGGGTGATTATTTGTATGGATACAAGGATCTATAGAAATATGGAGGTATAACATGGATAACAATTACATTTATTACGTTGATAGCGTGTATAAACGCCAGCAAAAAGAAACAGTAAATAATATCGATGCCGAATGCGGTATGCCAATAATGCATATATTCCAGTTTGCACTGGACGGTACATTCCTGGGTAAATGGTTATCTGTGGAAGAAGTATCAAAAAAATATGGTGTACCGGTAATTGATATTTATCTCTGCGTTTATGGTATTACGCTTACCGCTGCTGGATTCATCTTTACATTCGAAGATGAATCAATTCAAGTACTGACCAAAATGACTGTAGAATACAAGGTCAATAAAATCAAGCCTTTTTTGATTGAAGCATACGATTTTCGTACGCATTCATTTCACTTGTTTGCCACAGTTAAGCAGGCATCAGAGGCTTCTGGAATCAGCGTAGAGGAGCTCTCGGGTCATCGCTATTATAACGACATTTATCGTGGCTGGACGCTCTATATTCCTTAAGAACTGCTGATCTGTCTGCCATTCTAAGACACATCACGACAACACGTCTTAATATAATGCTATGCGAAACTGCTCTTCGGTTAAACCCGAGGGGCGGTTTTGCGTTACTTAAGGATTGTAAATTCACAATAATAGATTTTATTGTGCCTAAAACCGGACTTTACTTTCGTTAAGGATTGACGGATTGTGAAATTTGTGCTATAATGTATATTGAATTATTATAATTTGTAGCATTTTACATAAACCGGAGGCTGCTATGATAACAGGCGTGATAAAGAATAAGATCGACAAGATATGGACGGATATATGGGCGGGAGGTACTACCAATCCCCTTACAGTTATCGAGCAGCTCACATATCTTATGTTCATACGCTCCATTGACGAAAAGGAGCTTGAAAACGAGGAATTCGCCAATATGACAGGCGAAGAAGCCGAACATATATTTCCACAGTCTGAGATAGGACAGACTATGCGCTGGAGCAGGTTCAAGAACCGCGATCCCCGTGATATTTTCGACCTGATATCGCAGCGTGTGTTCCCGGCGATCAAAAAGATGAAATACGGCAGGCTCCCCGATTTTAACGACAAGGGAGAGCTTGTGGAGATACCCGACCTTGACGGAATGGAGCAGAAGCAGACTGCTTTCACACGATATATGGAGAACGCTGTATTTGCGCTGCCTAACGCGCAGGTACTTCAGAAGGTCATAACCGGGCTTGATGACCTCTATGAGCATGATATTGCTGACCTTGATATGCAGGGCGACCTGTACGAATATATGCTGGGAAAGCTCTCTACGGCAGGTCAGAACGGTCAGTTCCGAACGCCGAAACATATCCGCGAGATGATGGTCGAGCTTGTAGCTCC
>JAGBLA010000202.1 GCA_017635675.1 Ruminiclostridium sp. | reverse complement strand
CGACAATCTGAGCGACATCGAGCTGGTAGAGGTAAACAGTGCCGAGGAATACGGATATGAGGCTTTATACGGCGCAAGCAGCCGTGACTATCTGACACAGTCCTTTGAGAGCCAAGTCGAGGATTACATTGATTTTGACCGCTACGGACGGGATCTCATGGACGAGGACGGCGCGATAGAAACGGACTACGGCTACATCTACAGCGAAAGCGGCTTCGAACTTGACGAAACACCGACGATGCAGATGTGATATTCTGTGATAAGTATATCAATTTTTTGCAGAACGTCAACAAAATGAAAGGACGATGAAATGAATAATATTCGTGGATTTTTAAATGCCATATTCTGCACTGTCAAAAGATATGGCGGGAAAGGAAAATATATCCCGCCGTTATTGTCGGAAAAAGGCCTCACGCGCCCGTATCCTTCATGTGATCCCTTATCACCGCGACCACAAAATCGTGCTGCTCGGGCGTTGTGAGAAGAAATCCGCCGCAGCCCGAGGCTTTCACCTTTATCTTCGTCTTGTCGGGGCTCGAAATAAGTTCCTTTACGGACGCGTAGTCCGTGCAGAAGCCGTAGTTCACATCTCCGCGGGACGCGAGATCGGCGGCGATCTGCACTGCCGTTTCAACGCCGTTCTTTCCCTCGACGAACGCCTCCACAGCGGAAATGCTGTCATGGCCGAGAGTAAACACGGCCCTGAACCTGAACGCGCGCCTTGCGGCTGCGCACAGGGAGACCGACAGGTCGATGAGTCCCATTATCACCAGCGCGATAATGCTGTACAGTATCGCCGTGCCGATGTCATCCTCGGTCTCAAAGGCGAAGATAAGTACGCAGATCAGCACCGCAAACACAGCGCATACGATGTGCAGTCTTAAAAAACGGCAGGATGCCCCACACGGGACGCTCCGCCTCCCATTGATACTCTCCGTCCGCGGTTATCCACATCCCTTCGGGCAGGGGTCTGTCGAGACGAACATAGCCCGCAGCGCTGCCCGCAGGCACGGATGCCCCGCAGTTCCCGCAGAACGTGGCGTTTTCCTGTAATTCGGAGCCGCAGTTAGGGCAAAATCCGGACATAACTATCTCCTTTCCGCTATTCAATGTACCTGTCAATAAATGAGAATACAGCCGCGAAATATGTATCGGGGGCGAAATACATCGCCTGACCGTGCGCGGCATCGTCGATAAGAAGCAGCTCGCCGTTCGGGTGGGCGGCATAGAGCCGCTCCGTCATTTCGGGGTAAACGAACGTATCGCCTTTCCCGTGAATGAACAGTATCGGGAGCGTGGACTTTTTCACCTGCTCCAGCGAGGACGCTTCCTCGTAGGAATACCCCGCGAGAAGCTTCGCGAAGAAGCTCGCGGTGTACATCAGCGGGAAATCGGGCAGACCCGTGTAGCTTTTCGTCACGTTCGAGAACTGTTCCCACACCGAGGTATAGCCGCAGTCGTCGACGACGGCCTTCACGTTCGGGCAGAGCTCTTCGCCCGCTGTCATCATAGCCGCCGCGCCGCCCATGGATATGCCGTGAAGCACGATCTGCGCGTCGGGATCAAGCGAGACTATGTACTCCGTCCACTTGATAATATCTTTACGGTCGAGCCAGCCCATGCCTATGAACGCTCCGCCGCTCTTGCCGTGTCCGCGCAGGTCGGGCATTACGAGATTGAAGCCCTGTTCGGCGTAGAAGCGCCCGTAATTACGGACACGCTCGCGCGTGCGTTTGTAGCCGTGCAGGAGTATCACCCAGCGGTGACTGTCCGCCGCCCCGACCATATCCGCGTACATCACGGCTCCGTCGTCCGCGGTGATGCTTACTTCCGAAACGTCCGTTTCAGCGAACCACGCCTCGGTCTTCGCGGAGATGTCCGCAATATTGCGCTCGACTAGAGCTCTGTTCTCTTCGCTGTACTTCCGGGGCGCGTCCTGTATGCTCTCCATGCCGCCGAAGCTTCCTATCGCGAAGAATACTAAGCCTATGCTGAGTATCAGTTCAAGAAGTATCAGCGAGGCCGCCGTGATTACGACAACCTTTACTATCCGATGTTTTTTCATTTTCTCTCCGACACGAAGCTTTTATTCTATCCGGAAGACTCTGCCGTCCCTGCGCTTTGCGGGAGCGGGAGCTTCGCCGTCGATGTAGCCGACCGCGCAGTGGCCTATGCCCTCCCAGTTGCCCTCGACGCCGAGGTCGGCAAGGAGCTTTTTATACTCGGGCTGCTCAAATTCCTCCTTCGCGCGGTGGATCCATATACTTCCGAGACCGAGGGAGTGCGCGGCAAGCATAAGGTTCCCCATAACGAGGCTGCCGTCGTATATTCCCGTGCTGCAGTCCTTGCTGCCGAGAACGACGATTATTGCGGGAGCACCGTAGAACGGGTCAAAGCCCTCGTCCCAGCCGCCTATCCTCCTGTTTGCGTCGGAGAGCCTGTCGCGGGCGGCCTTGTCGGTTATCACGATCATCATGGCGCCCTGCAATCCGCGGCCGTTCGCGGCGTACAGCCCCGCCTCGACTATCTGCTCGAGGTCGGCCTTCGTGGGCATATCGGGCTTGAATTTTCTGATGCTCCTGCGCTCTTCCATTGCCTTGATTATTTCGTTCATTTCGTTTTCCCCCTTAAATATTTTCTGCTTCGTAACGCGAGAATGTCGTTTCGGTGACATACTCCTTTTTCAGTTCGATAAGCTTTTTATAGTGCTCTGTCTCCATGTGAGCCTGCACGGCTTCGGGCGAGCTCCAGACTTCAAATAGTATCAGCTCGTCCGCGTTCGTAGGGCTGAAATAGTAATCATACTTTTCGTTGCCCGGTTCGGTTCTCGACGCGTCCGCGATACCGAGCCCGCCGATACGGCGCAGGAACTCGTCACGGCAGCCGCTTTTCACAAAGTAATGCACTTCAACAAGTCTTTTCATACTGCCCTCCGTTTAGTTGAATTTCTACAACTGCGTTGTATTACAGAACAATTAATTATATACATTATACAATATTCTGCGAAAAATGTCAAGAAGAAAGCCGCAGGACCATACTGCCATATGAAAGGACGATGAAATGAATAATACAGCCATTTACAAGGTGATCGAGAACGGTAAGGAAACCAATCTCCACAGCAGCTTTGCCGGTGGGTATTCTTACCCGATATTGCTTTATACAAAGGCGGAAAAGATCGCCGCAGATATGAGGAGCAACGGTTCGCTTTCAAAATGCGGCATCGCAGATGTACTGCTCCTTATGACCGCGGATGATATCTTCCCCGAGGAACACAAAGGAAAAAAGATTTTTTGCCCGGGATCCGTG
>JAGBLA010000201.1 GCA_017635675.1 Ruminiclostridium sp. | reverse complement strand
TTTGAAAAGAGAAAATGTGTCAGCCGCGTTGAAGACGAGGAAAGGCTCCGAAGGCTTGCTGACGCAAGGCGAGGAGACTTGACAAAGTATTCGGCGGGGCTGGCGCGTTTTCTCTCAAATGGGTTTTTAGAGGTTCCCTTATAATATCACTGGACGGGCTTATCGCCCGTGTCCCGTTGTGAACATCACTCGTCAGAGTTGTCATCAGAGTTGTCATCAGAGTTGTCATCAGAGTTGTCATCATCAGACTCGCTGCCGTCGAACCAGCCGCAGTCAGACTCAACAAGCCCATCGTTGTCGTCGTCGTCCTCGTCATCGAACAGATCTATGGGCTCATAGTCTTCATAATCATACCGGTCTGCGAAGAGATCTTCTTCATCGTCGCAGGGCTGCTCATAATCTTCATCGTCACAGTCTTCTTCTTCGGCTTCATAGTAATCAAAGTCGTCAAAATCAAGCTGCGTTTTTTCAGATAACGAGAACACCGATCTGATGTCATTGACATTAAACTCCGAAAGATCACCGAAATTATTCTTTCCGGAGCTGCATCCGCGGTTTGTCCGAGAATTGTACTTATTCAGAAAATCGTAGCTGTCAATATCGGGAAGCTTTGCAAAGAAATGCACCTGCTCGTTGATATAAAGCGCTTCCTTGTACAATCTCTCCTTGCGCAGAGATTTTAACATTTCGGGAGTGACAAGGCGCTCACTTCCGGAACGGCTGATCTCCGTTGTCCCGCAGAGACGGCAGATGTAATCAAGCAGGCTCTCATCACAGCTCTGGAGGAACAGCGTGTTCTGACAGTTGCCGATGATAGTGCCCGCTGCCGAGCCGTATGTAGTTTCCAGCTGATTGAGCGACTGACATACAAGGTACCAGCGCATCGCTCTGCCGCGGCTCGCGGAGATCTTAGCCTTCATATCGTTCACAGAAAGGTTGCAGAACTCGTCGCAGATGAAATTGATCCGGCATTTCGGCTCATGCTTGTTCATGTACTGTTTCCCGTATGTTTCGACAAGTGTGTTGTAAAAGTTATCGATAAGCATACCCGCCGTGGCATCATACGCCGATGTTTCATCGGGAACTATAAGGAACACACAGGTCGGCTTCTCGTACATACTTGCGACATCGAACGTGGTCTTGGAGAGCATTCTCGTAAGATCCGGCTGAAGAGTGAACTCCTCAAGCATCGTCTGTACGGTGGAAAGGATATTTGCCATTGTATTCGGAGGGTTATCCACCACTGTACGGAGGGAAGCAACATTGTTGGGCATGAGCTTTTCAAAGAATACTTCCGGTGTCTGCCTGAAAATACCTCCGATAACATCCGATGTTGAGCGGTTCGACAGACTGCTGAGAGAAAGGAGATTTACTTTCTCGTCGCACCCTGTCTCAACACCCATGCGGAACACCATTTCCAGAAGCGGTCTGAGGTACTGCTTCGCATTGCCGTGCCAGAACGGATCCTTCGCTCCGCGCTCATACTTTAAGCCGAGCATATTCAGCAGTACCGCACATTCCGCCATAGCCTTCTCCTTGTTTCCCGCCTTATACTGTTTGTACGCGTGTTCAAGGATATTGAAGCCGTCCTGGTCGAACGTGCGGAAGTCGATAAGCACTGTATTTACGCCGTGGTCTGCGAGGAATCCCATGATCTTCGGGTTGGAGCTAAGCTCACCCTTGACATCGGTAACGAACGAGGACTCACCCGCGCCTGCTGCCATAATGATCATAGGTCCGATAGTAGTTCTCGTCTTCTTCGATCCGGTCTGACCGAAAATGAGCGTGTTCTGATCGGCATCGTTGAGGTACGCGATATTGTCCTTGACAAGAATGGGGATACCGCCCGCGGCAAACTTCTTCGCTCTGAGATCGACCTTGCGGTACACGCTCTTGATAGTGCTCTCAAAGGTGATGTCGTTGGTCTCGGGGTAAGCGTACTCCGACCAGTCGGAAACATAATCAAAGCTGTTCATAGTGTTTCTCCTTTCCCACATCAGGCAGCATCGCTGCTGCCTGTTTTTCCGGTATCCTTTTCTGTCCTCTTCGCGTATTCGAGAGAGAGGTTCTCATTAATAAGGTACATGAGCGAGTTTTCGGAGGAAAGATAAGTTTTGACATCATCGACACTTATCTTATCCGCGGAGCTGAGCTCGGATATGTCGGAGCAGATACTCTTTATCACCGGGTACGTTCTGAGAGACTTCATTTCGTCCCTCATAAGCACCTCCGCAAGCAGCATAGCCGCGTCGCTTTCGGCGGAGCGGGACTCGATGTACTTCGCAAGCGCTTCTACGTTCATAAAAGTCTCGTCGATGCTCATCGTTCCATGCATATATGTACGAAGCATAACGTACATTTTCTTAAGCTCCGTCTTTTTTCCCTCACCTGCCGTGAATACGTAGCTCATGCGGTCGCTGTGGTCGTGGAAATACTTAACGGCGGCGACGAAGTAATCCTCCTCCTCATGTCCTATCCATTCGGAGATGTCTATCGCCGCGCAGATCCTCCTGCCCATGGCATAGGGAGAACGCCTGACCTTGAGCTGGAGCTTGCGGATCTGATCGAACTCACCATAAACAGGAACATAAGTGAGCTTGTGGTGAACGATACCGGCAACTCCGGCGGCGACCCTCTCCGCCACAGTATCGTTATTTGCGGAGCCGGTGATAACAAGCACGAACTCGGAGCGAACGGTGTTAGTCTTAGTCATAGGTTTTCTCCTTTCTTATTCAACAGCGTTTCTTATCTCTTTATAATGTTACAGGTCGGATCCGGAAGCTTGACCGACGTAACTATTACGCGGTTTCATTCCGGGGCACTGCCCTTATGGCTCACCTGTGGGAACCGCAGCGGGGAGCCTCCCCCCTGACGCTTTGCTGCGAGCGGCGGACTTGCTGTTCAAGGCAGGTTTACCGCCTCACGGCGGACGCGCTTTCCGCAAGCGCTTCAATTGTAAAGGAGCTTTGTCCCGGGAAACCGCCGGGACGGGTTTTATAAAAAACAAAAAAGACTAATTGTAAACAAAAACTAAATTCAACTGTTGTAAACAGCTGTCAGTCACTATCTATTCGGATCGTCAAAATTGCATAGCTATCCCGTAAATAATCCGGTAACTCTATTTTGATGCGCTTTTCACCGCATCATCTCATTGATCCTTATAGATTTTGTGCCAGTGCTGTTTACCTCCTGATTTTAAATTTGTTTACAATTAGTCTTACTTAAATGTCTTACCCGGGAAACCGGTGCATCAAGCGACAGATAAGAGCTTTTGTTTCCGCGGAGTTATTCTCCGTTCTGCTCACTAAAATTATATCGGCAGAAAAATCGAAAACTTTAGCTTTTTTGGTGAAAATTTTTAAAAAATTTTTTTAAATTGCAAACAAATTATTCTTGACAGGCTTTTGAATGGTTTTTAGACATTCCTTGCCTTAAATATTTTGTTTGCTCTTCACCACTGCCTACATTATAGCACACCGATCACCGGCTTGTCAAGACATTTCCGAAATCTTTTTTCACCGGGGCCGACTTATACATTACAATCGACAACTGGCGCAGCGATATGCTGCAAGCCCGCTTGCAGAGCGGAACTGCAAACGCTCTCCGCTCCTGATCGTCAGTCATTATTCGCACAGCTTGATACCGCCGCATGAGCGTATACGCAGAGCAATGCACGAACCTGCTCCGAACAGTCCGTCCATTGCCGCACGGTATGTCTCGGCAAGCTCATTCGGCACGAACGCCTGTATAGTCCCTGCGAAACCGCCGCCGTGAACGCGGTATGCTCCCGCGCCGTGCAGTGTCTTTTCACTCATGGCGAGCGCTAAAGTTATGCCCTGTTCAAGCGGAGCCTTGGTGGAATAAAGGTTCTGCAGCCACATAGCCGAGGAGCGCCCGGACTTCTTGATAATATCGAGGAAGAACGCGATAGAGCCGCTCTCGATCGCTTTCGCGGCTATTGCGGCGCGCTTGTTCTCCGTAAAGAAATGCCCCGCACGGATTATAGCTCTGTCGGAACAGCTCTTGCGCAGCTCGGCAAGCTTTGCGTAAAATTCCTCCTCGTCGCACTGACGCAGATAGTCCTTGCCCATAGCCTTTGCAACGGATATCATCTCGCCGGGTATAGCGGAGTAATCGTCGGAAAGGTCGGCATGACTGCCCTTGGTGTCGGTTATGAAGAGGGTGTAGCCGTACTTGTCAAGGTCGAATGACGAGGACTGTATCTTCGGAGCATCGGTGTTCTCAAAGTCGATGAACACAGCACCGCCCACCGCGCAGGCAGTCTGGTCCATAAGACCGCTCTTCTTGCCGAAGTATTCGTTCTCCGCGAACTGACCTATCTTCGCAAGCTCCACCGGGTCAGCCTTGTCATCGATCATTGTGCCGAGCAGTATCTCAAACGCCGCCGAGGACGAGAGTCCGCTGCCGCTCAGTACATTTGAGGTGGTATAGGCGTCAAATCCGCACACTCTCGTTCCGTACTTTGCGCAGCCCGCAGCCACGCCGCGTATCAGCGATGCGGAGGTGCCGCTCTCACCCGGTACGGCTGTCAGGTCTGAGATATCCACAGTGTCCATGTCATATCCCGAGGACTTTATGCGGATAACGCTGCTGTCGTTGTAAGCGGCAATGCCGATAACATCAAGGTCAACCGCGGCAGCGAGAACGCAGCCGTGCTGGTGGTCGGTATGATTTCCGCATATCTCTGTCCTGCCGGGAGCGGAGAAAAGCTCCACAGGCGCGTCCTTCCGCTCGGGAAATGTCTTTGCGAACTCGTCGCACGCCTCGGCGTATCTGAACCGCTGCATTTCGAGCTGCGACTCACCGTACAGCTTTACAAGCTGACCGTCAAGCTCTTTAGCTTCAATCTTCGCTTTAAGTTCCGAAATATTCATGGTGTTTTCCTCCCTTTTCATATAAACCTGAACGAACTCAGGTCAAAATCGCATCCCGGCAGGAATACAAACGATACCTTTACCCTGCCGCTTATCCCGCTGAGCGGGAATGTCCGCCCGGTGTATTCCTCCGCGCGCTCAAAGTCGCACAGCACCCGTCCGCCGTGCTCACCTTCGAGCATAAGCTGTATGCTGTTCTTTTCGAGACGCGTTCTTCCTGTTATCACTATGCCTGTCGGCGGCTCCTCCGTGAAGTCGAAGTCACCGAAAGCAATGGTCACATTGTTGCCTATGCCGGTTATTTCGCCGTCACCCACAGTATATTTGTCGCCGTAGATGCTCTCATTCTCATCGGCACCTATCTCGCAGCGCTCTCGCTTACGCCGAGTGAACAGCAGCCCGCCTATATCGAGCTTTGCGTCAGCCGCCACGCTCACCGTATGCACTCCGCGCAGCGCCTTGTCCAGCACACAGGTGACAGGACTGTATTCAAGCCAGTTCTCGGATTTTGTGACCTCGCACTTCCCGATAAGCGCACCGTCCTCCGGCGTTCCGTCATATACCTTTATATATATAGGTGCAGGCTGCTCGCTGAACACAGGAATTGTCAGAGTATCGGAGCCCGCGCCGCCGAAGTCAATGTTTCTGAATCCGAACCAGCCGCCTCCCGCGCCTATGCGCATACCGTGTCCTATACCGTTTTTCAGCTCTCCGCTGGAAAGCGTGTACAGCCCTGCTTCAACGGTCTTGTACGGGTCGATGAACGCGCAGCCGAGTCCCTCTGCCGTAAAACGTTTCACGTTCATAAGCGCTGCTCTCCCGCAGCCATTCTTACACAGCGCCCGCAGGTAAAATTCTCCGTCGCTCAGCGCTTCTATCGTAACACTCTCCCCGTTGCTCTCAGTTATCCTTGCGAGCTTGGTATCAATACCGTTCCCGCTTGTAAGGCGGAACCCGATGTCACGGTATGCCGCGTTTGCCGGGTGAATATCAAGCTGCACCCTCATTGTGCGCCGCTCCGGGGTAAATGTACAGCTTTCGCTTATAAGCGACACCCTGCGGACAGGGATATCATCGCTCACGAACTCACCGCTGTTTTCCTCGGTACAGCTTATGCCCTCCTGCACCTCGGCGGGGACTGCCGTAAGGATTATCTCATCGCCCTCAGCCGACGGAGAAGTTACCTTCACTCTTACCGTGCCGGGAGTATCCTTAGCCGCAATTATCGCCAGCAGCTTTCCGGAGAACAGCCGCCTCGACACGCCCTTATACTGCTCAAAATCCTGCGAGTTGCCGTTGTCAAGCCCTATCAGCCTTCCCGCGCCGGACACCTCCACATTCACGCGGTCATTGGCATTTTTCACCTCAAGCCCCCGACTGTCAAGCGCGCTTATCGTTACGAACGCAAGGTCACACCCGTCAGCTTTAAGTTCGGTGCTGTCGGCATCGAGCGACAGCCTTGCGGTGCTGCCAAAGGTCTCCGCAGTGTCCTCGCATATCAGCCCGTCCTCGCCGCGCGCTGCCGCACGCAGTACGCCGGGCTCAAACGGGACTTTCGCGTCAAGCAGCAGCTCCGCGCCGTGCGCACGGTCAAACTCCTGCTTTTTTATCAGCCTGTCATTGAGATACAGCTCCACATACGGGAGGTTTGATGCCACGCGAACGTCGATGATGTCGCCGTTATCGAAATCCCAGTGCGGGAAAATATGGACGAACGGCTCTGTACGGCTGTCCGTCCATGCACCGCGGAAAACATACGCGCCGTCCTTCTCGAATCCCGCAGTGTCGAACTGACCGAAGTAGCTGTTCTTGCTGTCGTAGGGGGTAGGTTCGCCGATGTAGTCGAAGCCTGTCCAGATGAACTGTCCCGCGCAGTAGTCCGCGTCGCGGTCTTTGGTTATGCACCATTCCCAGTTCTTCGCCGCCCATATCGGCGAACCGTTGCCGAGCGCGGAGCACTGTCCGTCGTCATCGCCTAAATTCGCCTGTTCAAGCGGAAAATGATAGATACCGCGGCTCGTCACTATCGAGGAGGTCTCGCTGCCGTAGATGCACCAGTCGGGGTGTGCGGCATGGTCACTGTCGTAGAGCTCCTCGGCATAGTTGTATCCCGCCAGTTTCAGAATATCCGCGCACTTCTTTCCATTCTCCGTGCGCATCTGATTTGAGCCTATGGTGACATACCCGTTGCAGCGCGGGTCATTCTGCCGAACCAGCCGTTTCATCAGCGAGGTGAGTTCCTGTCCGTGCTCGTCGGCACCGGTATCGGGTATCTCGTTGCCTATGCTCCACGCGATAAGGCAGGGGTGATTGCGGTCGCGCCGCACCCATGACGCGATATCCTTCTCACGCCATTCCTTTGCGAAACGAACATAGTCAAACTCGGTCTTTGAGTACTCCCACACATCGGTGAACTCCGACAGCACAAGAAATCCCATCTCGTCACAAAGCTCCATGAGCTCCACGGCAGGCGGGTTGTGCGCGGTGCGTATCGCGTTCACGCCCATTGCGCGCAGCTTAGTGAGCTTGCGGCGCAGGGCGTTCTTATTCATAGCCGCGCCCAAAGCGCCGAGGTCGTGATGCTCGCAGACACCATGTATTATGAGATGCTCGCCGTTTTGGAAAAAGCCGCCGCGAGGGGTGAACTCAAACTCGCGGAAACAGAATTTTACTTCGTCAGCATCTATGACCTCGCCGTTCTTTTTCAGCTCCGCGCGGCAGATGTAAAAACCTCCGCTGTCGCCTGCGTACCAGATATCGGGGTCTCTGTCCCTGAAAGTGAAGGTGTTTACCGAGTATTTGCAGCCGTCACGGACTACCAATGCGGGAAGCTCTCCCTTATCCGAGGCTGTAAGCGCAAGCTCCGCCTGCTTGAAAAGCTCGCCGTCCTTGTATCCGTATAAGATAACGAGAGAATACCCGTCAACGGTCTCACTTTCGGGGCGCTCGACTTCCACGGAAACCGTCACATTCCACCATTTCGCATCGCCGCAGTCCTTCGTGGAAACATATATCCCGTCGGGCAGTATGTGGGTATCGGGATATCTGCACAGCCATACTTTACGGTAGATCCCCGCTCCAGAGTACCAGCGGGAATTCGGTGCGCGGTGATCCACCCGCACGGAGATAAGGTTCTCGCCCTCACGCAGATAGTCAGTTATATCCGCGTCAAATGTGGTATAGCCGTTCTTGTGTTCGCAGACGAGAATTCCGTTCACGAACACCATGCTCTCCATATACACACCCTCAAACCTCAGCAAGGTGCGCAGCCCATCATGTGTGTGTATATATCTCCTCCTGTACCAGCCTGTGGAGGTCTTGTACAGGTCGTTCACATCGTATATCAGCCAGTCATGCGGTATATCCACGCTCTTCCAGCCCCTTGCGCCGTCATAGCAGGTACCGAGCTCGCAGAGCGCAAACTCCCAGCCGTCACAGAACAGTCGTTTTTTCATATATTGTCTCCGAAAAAAGCCGCGGACACCGACACTGGTATTCGTTTTTCGCGTCGGTGGTCTGCGGCTTGCCTTTCTACATTGTCGATCTTCTTATAAGCATCTCGAAACCGAGAAGCGTCTCATGCTCGGCATCCCGTCCCTCAAGCATATCGAGCAGAAGGCTCGCGGTGGCGGCTCCGAGCTCACCTGCCTTGAAACTAAGCGCGGTTATCGGCGGGGAGTACATATCAAGATACATACTGTTATAGAACGATGCCACGCGTATATCCCGCGGAATGCTCTTTCCTATGGCGGCGAGCATATTTACTACGTGCATACAGATTATGTCGTCGCCGCAGATTATACAGCCGCACTCGCGCTGAAGCAGGTCGTCGATAGCACGCCGCAGCTGAAGCTCACCTGTCACACCGAGGAACACTGTCTTGTTCGGTACGGGAGCGCCGCCGCTCTCTATCGCGCGGACAAAACCCTCATAGCGGCTCTTGTTCACGGTCTGATCCATGCTCCCGATTATAAGCCCTATCTTGCCGGGCTTATTGTTCATCAGCAGGTAGGAGGTAAGCTCACAGCAGCCCTCTTTGTGAGCGCTGTCGATAGTTACCGCGTCCATGTCGGCGCTCTGTCCCACCGTCACATACGGAACTCCGCGGTCTGCAAGAAGCTTCTCCATGGTGCCGTCCTGCAGAGGTCTGGTGATGATGATACCGTCCGCCTTGCGTGAGTCGAGCACGCGTCTGAGCTGTGAAACATCGCCCTTTTCGGTGGCTACCACAAGCGTATCATAGCTGCGCAGTCCGCAGTATTTTGATATCCCCATAAGGCAGTTCTGAAAAAACGGAGCCTCGGACTCCATATCGTCCATGGGTATCACGACGCCGATATTGTATGTGCGGTTCTCCGAAAAGCTCTTGGCTATCATGTTCGGGGAGTAGTTAAGCTCCCGCATACATTCGAGCACACGCGCTCTTGTCTGCTCACTTACTCTGCCCTTGCCGGATATAGCGCGGGAGACCGTGGTCTGTGAAATGCCGAGCTTTCTCGCTATATCGTCAAGCTTTATGTTATTGTTCATTGCACCCTGCCGTCTGTTTTCAGCCGACGGTCTCACTTCCCGCTTTTCTTGTCCTTCTTTGCCTTGGGAGCTTTCTCTGCGCCATATACGGTATCGTCCTTCTTCGGAACTGCCGCCGCGCCCTCAACGGCAAGATTTCTGCCGTCATCGGGGTCAAAGATGTTGACCGTGCGTTCACGCAGAGTAAACGCGAAGTTCTTGCGCTTAATCAGCTCAAGCTGCTCCTCGTCGGTCATATCCGCTATCTGCACGCGAAGGATTATATCCTTTTCGCCGCCGCATTTTGCATGGATATGTATCTCGCTTCCCATCATCTCGGTGACCTTTATCTCCGCGTCAAGGGAGTTGGGCGTGCCGTTGTCACAGATGATAAGGTTCTCCGGACGCACGCCGAGGGTTATCTTCTCAGGCAGCTTGCTCTTCTTTGCGAGCGCTGTGTTTATGTTCTCCGGCAGGGATATTCTCGCCTTGCCGATATATGCAGCGAACCTGTCGCCTTCCTTTTTCAGCTCCGCATCGAAGAAGTTCATCTGCGGCGTACCGATGAAACCCGCCACAAACAGATTCGCGGGGTGGTTGAAAAGCTCCTGCGGCGTACCGACCTGCATAACATAGCCGTCCTTCATGATGACTATGCGGTCGCCGAGTGTCATAGCCTCGGTCTGGTCATGGGTAACGTACACGAATGTGGTCTGTATCTTCTGACGAAGCAGGATTATTTCCGCGCGCATCTGATTGCGCAGCTTGGCGTCCAGGTTCGACAGCGGCTCGTCCATAAGGAATACCTTAGGTACACGCACTATGGCGCGTCCGATAGCCACACGCTGGCGCTGACCGCCGGAAAGCTGCTTGGGCTTGCGTCCGAGAAGCTCGGTGATACCGAGTATCTCCGCCGCCTCGCACACCTTCTGATGTATCTCGTCATTGGGAAGTCTGCGAAGTCTCAGTCCGAACGCGATATTCTCGTACACGCTCATGTGCGGGTACAGCGCATAGTTCTGGAAAACCATTGCGATATCGCGGTCTTTTGGCTCCATATCGTTGACAACGTTCTCGCCTATGCTTATCTCGCCGCCGCTTATGTCCTCAAGTCCCGCTATCATGCGGAGAGTGGTGGATTTGCCGCAGCCCGAGGGTCCGACGAGAACTATGAACTCCTTATCCTTTATCTCAAGGTTGAAATCATGCACGGCAACAAAGCCGTTTTCGTACTGTTTCCTGACGTTTCTGAGCTTTACCTCTGCCATAATAAACTCCTTTATCAAAATTCGGTCATACACACCGATAAAGCCGACCGTTCCATATCGCGGGAGCGACTGTGCTTAACCCTTGACGGCACCGCCGGTCACGCCCTCGACGTAGTATTTCTGCAAAGCCATGAACAGCGCCGTTATCGGGATAGATACCAGCAGACCGCCTGCGCAGAACACCGTGAAATAGTTGCTTATGTGCTCCTTGTCGAGCCACTTGTAAAGTCCGACGGCGACGTTGTACGCCTCCTCGTGACCGAAGGTTATGAGCGACGCATACATGAAGTCGCCCCATGGCGCTATGAAAGCCATCATTATAGTATAGATGATGATAGGCTTTGCCATCGGCATTATTATGCGGAAGAACACGCGGGCGCGTGAAGCACCGTCAATTCTCGCCGCCTCGTCGAGAGATTTCGGTATCGTGTCGAAAAATCCCTTGGCTATGTAGTATCCCATGCCCGAGCTTGCCGCGTATATCAGTATCAAACCCGGCACCGAGTTCTCGCTCGTAAGTCCGAAGAGCTTTAAGATAAAGTATGTCGCTATCATGGACAGGAACCCCGGGAACATTCCGAGAACGAGCATGAGGTTCATGATGAACTTTCTGCCCTTGAATCTCATACGCGACAGCGCGTAAGCCACACACAGCACTATGACGCTCTGCAGCACCGCGTTGAACAGCGCGATTATGAACGTGTTGAGGTACCAGTTCCAGAACGGGGTTTTGGTGGATAAGAAGATGAAGTTATCAAACGACCACTGTTTCGGGAAAATGTAGGTGACCATTGACCGCGACTCGCCGCGGAACGCCTGGAATATCAGATACACGAAAGGTATCAGCCAGATTATGCAAAGCACGGTAAGGAAGATGTAGATAAGTATGCGGGTGAACCGCTCTCTTCCCGACTTGCTTCTGAATTTCTTGTTTTCGCTCACTGGAAATCCTCCTCATTCTTCATCGCGGGCGATACGTTATATACGATAAGCGATATCACTGCGACTACCACAAACACGAGAATACCTATGACCGCCGCTATCTTATAGTCGTTGTTGGTTATTGTGAGGGAGTACAGCCATGTTATGAGCAGGTCTGTTCCTCCCGCGCCGCCCTCGTAAGCCATGGTCTTGGGCGCGCCGCCTGTAAGAAGATAGATGACGTTGAAGTTGTTGATGTTGGCGGTAAAGCTCGTGAGCAGGTACGGACCTGTAACGAACAGCATATACGGAAGTGTTATCTTCGTGAACTGCTTTATCCCCGACGCTCCGTCTATCTTCGCGCTCTCGTAAAGGTCGGCGGGAATATTCATAAGTACGCCGGTAGCGATGAGCATAAGATACGGTATGCCCACCCACAGGTTCACAACGAGCACCATTATCCTCGCCATGTCCTGTGTTGTCCAGAATCCTATCGACTCACTTATCCAGTGGAGCTGCTCCTTGAGGATACCGTTGACTATACCCTCATTTGCGAACATCTTCGACACCAGCAGCAGCGAAACGAACTGCGGCACCGCGATAGTCATGACAAGAATAGTTCGGAACACCTTCTTGAACTTTATGCCCTTGCGGTTTATGCATATCGCCACGAACATTCCGAGGAAGTAGTTTGAGAATGTCGCCACAAGCGCCCATATCATAGTCCATATCAGTATCTCGCGGAAGGTATAGGAGAACTTGCTGTTGCCCGACGCGTCGGTAGCGAGCACGGTCTGGAAGTTGTCCCAGCCCACCCAGCCGAAAAGCTTATCCGGCGGAAGATGCGAATAGTCGTAATTCGTGAACGCTATCAGTATCATGAAGAATATAGGTATTATAGTAAAAATGGTGATACCGAGAAGCGGCACGGCAAGCAGAGTCTTGTAATACTGCTCGTCAGCAAGGGACTTTATATCGTCCTTGAAAGCCTTCGGGCGCACGCCCTTTTCGATGAGCTTCTGAGCGGTATAGTTCTGCTTGATGTTTATGTACCATGTCCAGATAAATCCGATGATTATGAATATGGTGAGCACGCCGTACAGCAGTATCTTAAGGCTGTTGTCCTTGTATGTCACCACCTCAAGGCCATAGGCATTGAGGGTCTTTACTGTAGCCTGTTCACCGAGATTGCGGAGCCCCGCGAGATATCCCACTCCGAACAGCGACATGAACGCGATGAACGCCGCCTCCATGATAAGGAAGATGATGCCGCGTCCCACCTGTCTGCGGAAGAACTGCCCGAAACCCATTATAATGAAGGACAGCTTCGTTTTCCAGTCGCCGTCGGCAAAGATCTTCCCAATGCCGGCGAAGAACCGTCCTACCGCGCATAACCCCTTCCAGATGCCCAGCGGTATCTTTTTCAGGAAATCAAGGATATTCCCGGGGAGCCGCACGAAAAACTGTCCGATATCGTACAGCTTTCGCTTTGACGGCGGCAGACCGAGATAATCAAGCTCCGATAATTTGCTCATTTTCAGCCGTCCTTTCGTATTTTTGATAACAGCGCGAACGCCGTTTTCGCAGCGCGCCCCGGATAAGGGACACGCTCCGGAAGCGGCTCGCCCCCGTAAGGGAGCGAGTATCGCCGTAAGCCTTACTTAGCAGCCTTTATGGAGGAAGTAAGATCCTGGAGAGCTGCCATTAATGTCGCGTCGTCAGCATCGGCATACTTGCCGCTGTTGATGTCTGTACCGAACGCCTGAGTGAGATCCCAGTAAGCGCCGGGGTACTGACCCTGACCGGGGCAGTACTGGAGCTGGTCGGCAAGAGCCGCGAGAGCCGCGTCGGACTGTACGCCGGAGGACTGCTGAGCGTTCTTGTTGGAGGGACCCCAGCCGTTAGCTTCAAATCTTGCGAGCTGCATTTCTTCGGAAGTGATATAATCAGCTACGAGGTGGCAGAATGTGAGCTTATCGGAGTCTGTCTGGGGCTTAACGCCTACGAGCTTGAATCCGCCGAAACCGCTCATCTGGTATGTGGAGCCGTCAACTGTGAAGGTAGGCATCTTGACTGCGCCGTAGTTGTCGCCGAGGAAATCCTTTACAGTAGCAGCGTCCCATGTTCCGGAAACGAGAGCGCCCGCTGTGCCGCCGTCGGGATTGAAGAGAGCAGCCGCGCCGTCGGGAGTCTGGTCATAGCCCTTGCCCTTGCTCTTTGCCATGTTTACCATAGCCTTCATAGCGGCAAGACCCTTATCGCTGTCGTAATCGCATACACAGCCGGTAACATTTCCGTCTGTATCGTACTCGTAGTAGCACTGTGCGCCTGTGCCGAAGAAGAACGCAACGTCATACCAGCCTGACTGGATATCCATATACATATTCTTGCCTGCCGCGCCGCACTGCTCGATAATGCCTTCGAGAGTAGAAGGATCGGTAACGACGGACTTGTCATAGTAGAGGAAGTAGCCGTTATCGGAGGTCTCGGGGTAAGCGTAGATCTCGCCGTTAAGAGTTACAGCGCCTACGGAGCCTGCGTCATTGTTGTTCTTTACGTTGTCAAGGAACACTCCGCCGGGCTTGGAGAGAGCGCCAGCCGCAACGAGACGTGCGAGCTGATCCTGCGCGAAACCGAATACATCTGCGCCTGCCTCAACGTCGGTGAGCATCTGTGTAGCGGCATCGCCTTCACCCATTGCGGAGACCTTGATGTCGTACTTGCCGCTCCAGTCAGCCTGACCTGCCAGCCATGTGTTGAGCTTATCCTGTGTGAGATCCACAACAGCGTCCGGAGCCCATACCGTGATAGTAGCCTTGCTGCCGGAGTTGGCGTCGGCCGCGGGAGTTTCCGCTGCCGCTGTGGTGTCCGCGGGAGCAGCGTCGGTAGTTTTGTTCTCCGCTGCCGGAGCGGGAGCCGCAGTTGTGCCTGCCGGTGTCGAATTGCCGCAGCCGGAAGCTGCAAGCATTGATAATGCGAGCATTATCGGAAGTACTTTTCTTGTTTTCATTCTGTTTGTCCTCCTGTTTTGCTGTGCGGTATTTTACCGCATTTTTGTTTATCTGAGAGCGCCCCGCGCTCTTTATATCAAACGGAAATTTCCGCTTAATAACTGTTTGTTCAGCCCTTCTGAGGGTTGAGAAGGAAGTCGTCTATCGTTCCCCACGAGCTGTTTCCCGCCTTCACATAAACTCCTATCGTGACAGCCTCGCCTTCATTCACGGTTATGTCACGCACCTTCGGCTCCTGCCAGTGCGCATAGCCGGAAAGCTCGGCGTGCGCTGTCTGCATTGCAGCCTGCATTGTACCGCTGTCATCGGCGGGATGCGCGTAAGCGAAGATGTATATATCCTGCTCTGTATCGCCGCTGTCGATACCGCCCTGTATCGACGCCGTAAGCGTGTATTTCCCTGCCGGGAGCCCCGTCACAGTCTCGTAAGCGCGGAACTCGGTGCCGTTCTCGCCCCAGAAGTGCAGCGCGTAATCGCCCGTCACCGCGTCGAGCGCCTTTTTCTGATAGTCTATCTGCGTGGTCTTGTCGCTGATGTTCTCAATAGTCCACATCGAGCGGTCTTCGTCCTCGAAACTGTAATTCTCGGCGTAGTTCGCATCGACCATGTGTACTCTGCACACCGCTTCCATGCCGCCCGCCTTGCCGGAGAGATTATAATTCGCAGGCTCGCCGTTCGTCCATGCATCAAGGTCGGCCGATTCCCATTCCACCGCCACCTGCTCCGAACTGCCGTCGGTGTTCACCGCCGACACCGTTTCGGGGAGCTTTATCTGTTCACCGAGCTTTACGGTGATTTCCGCGTCCATAAGCGCGTCAACCGTGGGAGCTATCTCGTTGCCTGTCCTTACAAGCGCCCATGTTTTCAGCGATTCGAGCGGTTTTCCCGAGAAATCGAACATCGCCTGATTTTCCCATGAGCTTCCGCCGTAGTAGATGCCCGCGTCATCTGGGTCATACTCCGCCGCAAAGCTCGAAGCCCAGCCGGAGCCGTACTTCTCCCACAGCGCCGAACGCTCCTCCCAGCTTTCACCGGGAACGGGCAGCCACGCGGGCTCCCACCAGAACACTCCTATACCGCTGTCTCCCACGTTGGTCACGGCTTCAACTATATCGCGGAGCTCTCTCGACTGTCCCTGTACCGTGAACGGGTAAGGCTTTTCGTAGTTCACCACATCGCCGATGCTGTTGCCGCTGCCGTCGCCGTCGTCAAGAGTGTAAGCGTAGGAGGTCTCTGCCACCATTACCTTCTTGCCGTAGGTCTGAGATATCTCTCCGAGCACCGCGGTCAGATTGTCAAGAGTGCCGTGCCAGTAGGGATAGTAGGAGCTTGCGAATACGTCGTAATCGAGGTCATAATACGCGAGCTTCGACGCGTATTTGAGCATATTGTCCTTTGACTCGGGGTTGGTGAAATGCACCGCAACGAGCGCATCGGGAAGCTCCTCACGAACAGCGCGTGAGCCCTCCGCCATAAGATAGTAAATGTTCATCCATATCTTTTCGCCGCACATCTTGCCGTTAGTCTCGTTTCCGAGCTGCACCATGCCGACGTCGGCGCCCGCTGCCTTTAGCTTGGCAAGGCAATCCTTGGTATATTCATAAAGAGCCTGCTTTTTTTCCTCTATTTCCATGCCGACCCACGCCTTGGGGCACATCTGTTTTCCCGGGTCAGCCCAGAAATCCGAGTAATGGAAGTCCACAAGCAGCTTCAGTCCCGCGTCCGCTGCGCGTTTTCCTATCTCGCACGCCGCGTCGATATCGCAGTTGCCGCCGCCGTAGCCGTTGCCGCTGCCGTCGTAAGGATCATTCCACACGCGCACTCGTACATAGTTGACGCCCGACTGCGCAAGTGTATCGAACAGGTCATTCTCATTCCCGTCGTAGTCGTAAAATTTCACACCGGACTTTTCCAGCGCAAGAACGCTTGAGATGTCCGCTCCGAGAATGAAATCCTCCGCGAGCCCTTCGACCTTTTTCACATATAATGTATCGCTTGTCACATTGACCTCGCGTGAGGCGCTTTCCTGTGTCTGCGCATTTTCACCGGTCTGCTGCGTTTCCGTCTGTGCCGGAGCACTGCCCGAGCAGCCCGCCGCGATGACGACGGAAGCTGCGGCCGCCGCGGCGCAAAGCTTTCTGACAATATTCATAGGTAGTATGCTCCTGTCGCTGTATCAGCCTGTGCAATCGGTTGCGCACAAGCTGCGTCTTTCTTGTTTAAGCAAATGATATCATAAATTTCCAATAGTGTCAATCGACATTTATTATAAATTTCGTTAATAATTTTTATTCTCTTTGCACAAATCCCGCACAGCGAGCGGACTTCAGATGCGCAATTTGCGCATTTGCGCAAAAAGAAAACGCGGTACGATGCCCGAACAGTCATCGCACCGCGCCGGAACGCGTTCATCGGCGGCGTCTGATATTTCCCGCGTTACGTGCAAAGGTGACCGTTCGCCTGTTCATGTCTATGCGCTGAATGCTGAACCCGAAATCCTCGCATTCGCGCCGGCAGTCCATAAACTCCGAGTTCACCTCTCCCCCGCATATCATGTATATGTCGCTGAACGAAAGGGTCTCTGTTCCGAGGCAGTTGTCCTCAAGGTAATACCAAAGCTTTCTGTACTTGCTCATATTGCGCTCCTTTCACGCGTCTGATGTCCTTTTTGTATATTCTACCACATTTCTGCGCAAAAATCAAGTACAACATCTCCGTCGGCTATTGCAATTAAACACAAAATATGCTATAATATGGTATTGCTGCGACTTACAATTAACAACCACGTTCTTGTTGAAAATTGTGCAAAACGGCAAAAATCATAATTATACTTGACAAGGAAGAAAAAATATGGTATCATACTACCATGATAATTGATTAGCATAGTAGTACATTAAAGTAAATCGTAAACAGCAAGGAGACGCGATATGAAAAAATACGACCTGCTGACCCCTGAGGGTACCCGTGACCTGATATTTGACGAGAGCGCCGCACTTCGCAGCATAAGCGAAAAGCTCCGCCGCATATTCACAAGTCACGGCTGTACCGAGGTCATAACCCCCGGACTGGAATTCTTCGACGTATTCAACAACAAGTCCCGACATTACCCGCAGGAAGTGCTGTATAAGCTCACCGACGGAAAAGGACGGCTCATGGTCATGCGCCCGGACACCACCATGCCGATAGCACGACTCGTCGGCACAAGGCTGCGTACAGCGCCGCTGCCGCTTAAGCTGTTCTACGACCAGACCATTTACCGCGCCAACCCGAAAGAGAGCGGACGCGACGACGAGTTCCACCAGAGCGGCGTCGAGATAATCGGCGGCGAGACCATGCGTGCCGATATGGAGGCGCTCTCGGTAGCCGCGGAGGTCATGCAGTCATTCGATGTAGATGACTACCGCTTTGAGATAGGTGACAGCGGACTATTCACGCTGCTATCCTCAAAGCTCCCGCTCAAAGAGCAGGAGCTCGACGACCTGCGCGAATACGTGATGTCGAAGAACTACCCCGCTCTCGACGAAATGCTCGCAAAGTTCGGTGACGACAGGTACGCGCGTGCTGTCGGCTGTCTCACAAGGCTGTTCGGCGGAAACGAGGTATTCGGAGAGGCAGCGCGGCTGCTGCCGGAGGACGCTCTGCCGATACTGCATCAGCTCGAAAAGGTATATAACAGCCTGTGCGCACTCGGAATGGGCGGCAAGGTGACGGTTGACCTCGGATTTGCGGGGAAAAGCAGCAACTACTACACCGGGATAGTTTTCAACGGCTATATCGCGGAATACGGTATGCCCGTGCTTTCCGGCGGCAGATACGACAAGCTCATCGCGGATTTCGGAGTTGACGTTCCCGCCACAGGCTTTGCTGTAAACGAGAACGCGGCGGCTCAGGTGCTTCTGAAACGCTCGGGCGGTATGCTGCTCCCTGCTCCCGACGTGATGATATTCGCGGACGATGAAAGCATAGTGCCGGCTATCGTCCATTGCCGCAGGCTCATAGCTGACGGCATGACCGCCGAGTATGCCGACCTGGCGGACGCCGATAAAGCCCGCGAGCTTGCGAAGTCCCGCGGCTGCAAGCGGCTCGACATTGTGACCGCCGACGGCGTGAAAACCGAGAGCATAGGATAAGGAGGGCGCATCATGACTGACAATAAAGCTATACGTATCGCCCTCACCAAGGGCAGACTTGAAAAGGACACAGTAGGTCTTTTCGAGAAAATGGGATTTGACGTAACGGAGCTCCGCGAAAAAGGCAGACGGCTTATCCTCGGCATTCCGGGGCAGAACATCGAAGTTGTGCTCGCAAAGGCGGCGGACGTGATAACCTATGTGGAGCTCGGAGCCTGCGACCTCGGCGTAGTGGGCAAGGACACCATACTTGAACACGGCGGAAAATATTTCGAGGTAGCCGACCTCGGTTTCGGCAGGTGCAGGTTTGCGCTTGCAGGCAAGAAAGGCACCGATTTCTACGGCGGCGTGGGCGTAAAGACCGTAGCCACCAAATACCCCAACGTCACACGGCATTTCTTTGAAAGCAAGCGCATGGACGTTGACATCGTGAAGATAGAGGGCTCGGTGGAGCTTGCCCCGCTGCTGAAGATAGCGGACGGCATAGTTGACATCGTAGAGACAGGCACCACCCTCAAAGAAAACGGGCTTGAAGTCATCGAGGACGTTGTGCCTATCTCCGCAAGACTGATAGTGAACACGGTAAGCATGAAACTCAGAAAAGAGCGCATAGAGGAATTGTGCAGCGCGATGCAGAAGGCTCTGTAAGCGCGCAAAGAAAGGAAATATCAATGATACAGACGATAAAGGCAGACGGAAGCGAAAAGGCTTTCCTCAAAGAAGTAGAGAAGCGCAGCGGCGAGATAAACGCCGATGTGGAAAAGACAGTCCGCGCTATCATAGCGGACGTAAAGGAGAACGGCGACAAGGCTGTAAAGCAATACACAGCGAAGTTTGACTGCCCCGACGTGAAGTATTACCGCGTCCCGCAGGAAGTTATACAGGACGCGCTCACCGAAGCGGACAAGGACTTTGTGGACTCGCTGCTCAACTGCATCGAGAAGATAACCGCGTTCCACGAGCGTCAGAAACAGAACGGCTACATGATGACCGACGAGAGCGGAACTATACTCGGTCAGCGCGTCCGCGGGCTTGATAAGGTGGGGCTCTATGTTCCGGGCGGTACAGCGGCTTACCCCTCCTCTGTGCTTATGAACGCAATTCCCGCGAAAATAGCGGGCGTAGGCGAGATAGTCATGGCTACACCCCCTCTCAAGGACGGCACTCCGAACAAGGATATACTTGTAGCCGCGGCGCTCTGCGGAGTTGACAGTATCTTCATGTGCGGCGGCGCACAGGCTGTGGCAGCCCTCGCGTTCGGTACGGAAGAGATACCGAAGGTGTCAAAGATAGTCGGCCCAGGCAATATCTTTGTGGCAACAGCCAAGAAGCTCCTGTACGGCACGGTGGATATAGACATGATAGCGGGTCCCAGCGAGATACTTGTGGTTGCGGACGACACCGCGAACCCGAAATACCTTGCCGCCGACCTTATGTCACAGGCGGAGCACGACAAGCTCGCAAGCGCGATACTTATAACCACGAGCGAACGCATCGCCGAGGAGACGACCAAGGAGATCGAGCGTCAGATAGTTTCCCTCGAACGCAGGGAGATAATCGACTATTCCCTCACCAACTACGGCAAGATAATCGTCACCGGCAGCATTTATGAAGCCTGCGACATCGCCAACGCACTTGCTCCCGAGCACTGCGAGGTGGTGGCAAGGAACCCGCTGGAATTCATCGGACGCATAGTGAACGTCGGCTCGCTGTTCCTCGGGGAGTATGCTCCCGAGCCGCTTGGCGACTACTATGCGGGGCCTAATCACGTGCTCCCCACAAGCGGCACGGCTCGTTTCTTCTCGCCGCTGTCCGTTGACAGCTTCATCAAGAAGTCAAGCTACATCTACTACACCGCCGACGCACTCAGCGCGGCAGCCGATGACATCATAAGAGTGGCGGAGCGCGAGCGCCTTACCGCACACGCAAATTCCATAAAGGTGCGCATCGAGGATATAAGGAAATAACGAGGATAAAGCAATGCCATACTGGGAAAATCATGTCAGAAAGGTTGTCCCCTACACTCCCGGCGAACAGCCTAAGGAAAGCGGGATAATCAAGCTCAATACCAACGAGAACCCCTACCCTCCGTCCCCCGCAGTGAAGTCCGCGTATGACGCGTTTGACTGTGCGGATATGCGGCTGTACCCTGCTCCCGACGCGTCGGAGCTTGTGGGAGCGATAGCGGAGACATACGGTGTCAAGCCTTCTCAGGTATTCGTGGGAGTAGGCTCCGACGACGTAATATCAATGGCGTTCATGACGTTTTTCGGCTCGGACAGACCCATTCTCTTCCCCGACATCACCTATTCATTCTATGATGTGTGGGCGGAGGTTTATGGCATACCGTACGAAAGAGTGCCGCTGACCGCCGGCTTTCACATTGACCCGAAGGATTATATCCGCCCCAACGGCGGTATCATCTTCCCGAACCCGAACGCTCCCACGGGCGTGCTTGAAAGCACGGAGATGATAGAAAAGGTCATAAGCGGCAGCCCCGACAGCGTGGTCATCATCGACGAAGCCTACATTGACTTTGCCGGCAGCGGGAAAAGCGTGCTGCCGCTTGTGTCAAAGTACGAGAACCTGCTGGTGGTGCAGACATTCTCAAAATCCCGCAGTATGGCGGGTATGCGCATAGGCTACGCCATAGGCAGCGAAAAGCTGATAAAATACATGAACGATGTGAAGTTCTCGGTGAATTCCTACACCATGAACCGCGTCACCATAAAATGCGGAGCCGCCGCGCTGCGCGACACTGCATACTTTGAGGAGACCGTGGCAAAGATAGTGAAGACCCGCGAGAACGCGAAGTCCGAGCTGTCGGCGCGCGGCTTTGAGTTCCCCGATTCGCAGAGCAATTTCATATTTGCGAAGCCGCCGAAGCTCCCCGCAAAGACAGTATTCGCGGAGCTGAAAAAGCGCAGGATATACGTGCGTTTCTGGGACAAGCCCGTTATCGGCGACTACCTGCGCATAACGGTGGGTACAGACGATGAGATGAACGCGCTGTACAAGGCGCTCGACGAGATTTTACAGGAGGCGTGACATGGGCAGGAACGCGGAAATTTCAAGAAAGACCAAGGAGACCGACATCACGGTGAAGCTGGAGCTGGACGGCAGCGGAAAGCCCGATATTAACACAGGCATCGGCTTTTTCGACCACATGCTCACGGCGCTGTCCGTTCATTCGGGATTTGACCTGTATGTACGCTGCGACGGCGACCTGAACGTTGACGGGCATCACTCCGTCGAAGACGTGGGTATAACGCTGGGACAGGCGTTCGCGAAAGCTCTCGGCACCCGCGCGGGGATATCCCGCTACGGCTCGTCGTACATTCCCATGGACGAGGCACTTGGTTTCTGCGCGCTGGACATAAGCGGAAGACCGTTCCTTGTGTTCAATGCGCAGTTTACAAATGAGCGCATCGGCGAATACGACAGTTGTCTCACCGAGGAATTCATGCGGGCGTTCGCGTTCAACGCGGGCATCACGCTGCATCTGCGCTGCGAATACGGGAAGAACGATCACCACATCACCGAAGCGCTGTTCAAGGCGCTTGCACACGCGCTGAAAGCGGCGGTAACTCCGCTTGGCACGGGTGAAGCGCTCAGCTCAAAAGGCACACTTTGACCATAACAGGAAAGGAAAGAAAAAACATGAACGAAATCAAATTCTATCCCTCCAACAAGGCGGAGGCACTGGCTTATCTGTACGTTGAAAAGCAGGACATAAAGGACAAGACCCCGGAAGAGCTTGTCGAGCTTTACAACGAGACCTATGACAGAGTAGTGAGACAAATGAACGCTATTCCGAACATAAGACCCAAGAGCGGTTTCTGAGCACATAGGCAACATATATGAAAACTGCAATAATAGACTACGGCGCGGGCAATCTGTTCAGCGTGAAAAACGCGCTTGACTACATCGGGGCTCCCTGCACTGTCACCAAAGACCCGTCGGAGCTTGAAAGCGCCGACAGGCTGATACTCCCCGGAGTGGGAGCCTTTCCGGACGCTATGAAAGCTCTGGGGGAAACGGGACTGATACCCGCGATAAAGGAGCAGGCTAAGAAAAAGCCGCTGCTCGGGATATGTCTCGGTATGCAGATGCTCTTCGACAAGAGCTTTGAATTCGGCGAGACAGAAGGACTGGGGCTTATCCACGGTACGGTGGAGCTGATGACGCCGCCTGGACTGCTGATACCGCAGATAGGCTGGAACAGGCTTATATACAATGAAAAGTGCGCGCTGCTCGACGGGCTCGGCGACGAGCCTTACGTGTACTTCGTACACTCTTACGCGGCTAAGTGCGCCTCGGAGAATGTGGCGGCATACACCGACTACGGCGGTAATGTGCCTGCCTGCGTGTTCGCGGGCAACGTGTTCGGCTGCCAGTTCCACCCGGAAAAAAGCGGCGAAACAGGGCTCGCGATACTTCGCAATTTCCTCGCGCTATGAAAGCATACCGGATAATGCATACGACCGCAAACATCATCGCTTTCGGACTTCTCGGAGCCTTTCTCGTGTATTTTCTGCTGTCCTACGGCGGGCTTCCCGAACGTATCGGGGTACATTTCAGCGCAGTTGACGGACAGCTTGATGTTTACTCGTATAAGGTGTTCGGGTTCTATCCCTTCGCGGCAGGTTTCACGCTGCTGGGCATATTCAGTCTGCTCACCCTTGCGGTGAAAAAGCTGAAAAAGAGCGGTCTCGACATCACCGAAAAGGGCAGCATCGTCATGCGCTGCTCGGCAGTCCTGCTGCTCGATGTTATGAAACTTATATGGTCGGCTTTCTTCTCATACTGGACATACTGCGTAGTACACCAGACCGGAATGGGCGACGGCACGCCGCTTGGCATATTCCGCGTATTCTTCATAACTGTACTGCTGTCATCACCGATACTTTTCTCGGAGATACGTGAGCGGTACCGCACGGCTCCGCGTGAAGACCGCGCTGTCCCGAAGCTCTCAAAGAAAAGCAGGTATATGCATATCGCCGCGAACGTCATCTCTTTCGGCAGCCTCGGAGTATTCCTCGCGTGGTTCCTTATCTCTTATGAGAGCCTTCCCGAGCGCATCGGGGTGCATTTTGCCTCAGACGGGAGCTTTGACGTTTACTCGTACAAGGTGTTCGGTTTCTATCCCTTAGCAGCGGGATTCGGACTGCTTGCGATATTCTGCCTGCTGTCGTTCGCTCTCAAAAAGATAAGACGCATCGGGCTGAACGTTGACGAGGACGGCGAAGTAAAGATACGCGGGCTTATCTCGGAAAACATTGACGGGCTGAAGCTTATATGGTCGGCATTCTTCTCGGCATGGTCTTACAGCGTGATACATCAGACGCCTTTGAACACAACGTTCATTGCGATTCTGATGACGTTTTTCCTGGCACTTTTACCGATGACTATCGTGATGATCGTGATAATCGTGAGACAGCACAGACCCGAAGCTGCCAATGACAAAAAGGAGACAGACAATGATAATCTTACCGGCAATTGATATAAAGGACGGAAACTGCGTTCGCCTTGTGAAGGGCGACTACGGCACTGCGCACAAGGTTGCCGACAGCTACATGGACACCGCGAGAATGTTTGAGAGCTGCGGCGCGGAGTGGATACACATGGTGGATCTTGACGGCGCGAAGGACGCGAACCAGCGCAACCGCGACATCTTCCTCGACGTGGCGAAAAACACGAAGCTCAAAGTCGAGGTAGGCGGCGGGATACGGACACCCGAGGCGGCGGAGATGTACCTGTCCGGCGGCGTGGAGCGTGTGATAATCGGCTCGGCGGCGGTGAAGGATCCGGGACTGGTGAAAACCCTTGTTAAGGAGTACGGCGGACATATCGCGGTAGGCATCGACGCGAAGGACGGCATGGTCGCCACGGAGGGCTGGCTTGAAACATCGGACGTAAGGTTCACCGACCTCGCAAAAGCCATGTCAGATATCGGCGTGAAATACATCATCTTCACCGACATATCGAAGGACGGCACACTTGCGGGCGTGAACACCGAGCAGCTCCGTGAGATAAACGAAGCCTGCTCAGCGGACATCATCGCGAGCGGCGGTGTGAAGAACATAGACGACATAAGAAAATGCCGCGGGCTCGGGCTGTACGGAGCTATCTGCGGCAAGTCGATATACAGCGGCACCCTTGACCTTAAACAAGCGATAGCGGAAGCCGCGGAGTAAGGAGAAAATATGTTAGCTAAGCGAATTATCCCTTGTCTCGACGTGCGTAACGGCAAGGTGGTCAAGGGTGTGAATTTCGAGGGCATACGCGATGTGGGCGACCCGGTGGAATGTGCCTTTGAGTACAACAGACAGGGCGCGGACGAGATAGTTTTCTATGATATCACAGCCTCTCACGAGGGGCGCGGAGTCATGCTCGATGTGGTGCGCGAGACCGCAAAGAAGGTATTCGTACCGCTGTGCGTCGGCGGCGGCATCGGGAGCGTTGAGGATTTCCGCGATACTCTGCGCGCGGGAGCGGACAAGGTCTCGGTAAATTCCCGTGCAGTAAGGGACCCGAAACTGATAAGCGACGCGGCTGAGGTATTCGGCAGCCAGTGCGTGGTGGTCGGCATAGACGCGAAACGTAATGACAAAGGCGGCTTTTCGGTATTCATCAACGGCGGTCGCCTTGACATGGGGCTTGACCTCGGCGACTGGGTGAAAGAGATAGAGGAGCGCGGCGCGGGCGAGATATGCCTGAATTCCATAGATACCGACGGCACTAAAGCGGGATTTGACCTTGAGATGCTGAACTTTGTATGCAGCCGCGTGAAGATACCCGTGATAGCGAGCGGCGGCTGCGGAAAGCTCACCGACTTCTCGGAGGTATTTGAAAAGACCCCCGCAAGCGCCGCGCTTGCAGCATCGCTTTTCCACTTCCGCGAGCTCACAGTAGGCGAGGTCAAAGCACATCTGCGGGAGAAGAATATCCCGGTAAGGAGCGTCTGACATGGGAATGATAGAAGAGACCGACGAGCTCATGCTCGACTTTGACAAGCTTGCGAAGATAGACCCGTCGAACCGCGTTATTCCCGTGGCGGTGCAGAACATGGACACCAAAGAGGTAATACTTATAGCCTACGTCAACGAGCTTGCCCTCAAAGAAAGCATAAAACAGCGCAAGGTGATACTCTGGAGCACCTCCCGCAACAAGCTGTGGTTCAAGGGCGCGGAGAGCGGCAATACCTTCACGCTGCATCACATCTTCGTGAACTGCGAACAGAACTCGCTGGTATTCCAGGCTACCCCTGACAAGGGCGGTATATGCCACACGAGCTTCAACGGCGTACCGAACAACTGCTACTACCGCGAGCTTGACATGGACAGCGGAAAGCTGAAAAACAAAAACATCATATAAACAGCTCCCCCGCAGATATCACTCTGCGGGGGTGTTCTCATGTGTTCTTGTCCACCGTGTGGAACTGCTTTAAGTTGCCGGTCTTGTGGCTGCGCTCCGCCAGAACGGCTTCAACGTCCTCCCACGCGAGACCGCGCTCAACGCACATCACCATGATGTGGTACATAAGGTCGGCTATCTCATTCTTAAGCTCGTTGTTGTCGGCGTTCTTGGCTGCGATGACCATTTCGGTGCACTCCTCGCCGCACTTTTTGAGTATCTTGTCGATGCCCTTCTCAAACAGATAGCAGGTGTACGAGCCCTCCTGCTTCTCGCCTTTTCTTTCTACGACCGTATCGTAGAGCTCCTTTAATACGTTTTCCATGTTTATTCTCCGTTTTATTCAGTTATTTCCGCGGGCGGAATGCCCGGAGTTTATCAGAAGAAGGAAAGCTGGGCGGTATCCTGAAGCCCCTCGAAAACTCCCTGCGCTTTGAGCTTTTCGATGACCGAGGAGTTCACTCCCGAGGTTGATATGATGTCCTCGACGCTTATGAAGCCGCCCTTCTGTATCGCGTCATATAACATCTGGGAAGCCGTCTCACCGCAGCCTGACACGGCAAGGAGCGGCAGCCGAAGGTCACCGTCTTCGATGATATACTTGGTGGCGTGGGATTTAAGATAGTGCGGCGGCAGGAATTTTATTCCTCTGCACAGCATCTCATACACGAGCTGATAAGTTACTACCTTCTTCGAGTCGTCTTCGGCGCTTGCTGTAAGCATACGCTGCTTCACTGCGTCTCTGCCTTTCAGCACCACATCGACCTCGATATTCTCCGTGTGTTTTGTGAAAGTTGCGGCGTAGAATTCCGACGGGTAGTATATCTTGAACCAGCCGAGCTTTACCGCGGCTGTAACGTATGCGGCAGCGTGCGCTTTCGGGAACATATACTTTATCTTCTTGCAGCTCTCCACATACCAGTCCGGCACATTATGCTCCTTGAATGCCGCGTATATCTTGTCGTCGAACAGCTTTTTCGCGTTGCCCTTACGGGTTATCTCCATTATCTTGAACGCCATTGACGGCTCAAGTCCCTTGTGCAGCAGATATACCATGATGTTGTCACGGGTACCGATGACCTCGCTTATGGTGCATATCTTCTTGGCGATAAGCTCCTGGGCGTTGCCGAGCCATACATCTGTGCCGTGGGAAAGTCCCGATACCTGAAGCATATCAGAGAAGTTCTTCGGCTTTGATTCGAGCAGCATTCCGATAACGAAGTTCGTGCCAAGCTCGGGAAGTCCGAAAGTTCCTGTCTTTATGCCTGTATCCGCCTCGGTGATGCCGAGAGCCTCGGGCGATGTGAACAGTGTATAAACCTTCGGGTCGGAGGTCGAAACATCGGCGATCTTGATGCCTGTCATTTCTTCAAGGTGGTGATAAAGCGTCGGCGCATAGTGACCGAGCTCGTCGAGCTTTAATATGGTGTCGTGCAGCGCGTGGAAGTCGAAATGCGTGGTTATCACTTCGCCCTCGTCCTCATCGACCTTATCGGCAGGGTGCTGAACGGCACTGAAATCGTAAATGTCGTAGTTGTTCGGTACTACGACCATACCGCCCGGGTGCTGTGAGGTGGTGCTCTTGACACCTGTGAATCCTCTCGCAAGCCGTGTAAGCTCGGCGTTGTTCACCATTATCTGCTTCTTTTCAAGCCACTTTCGTACATATCCCTGAGCGGACTTCTCCTGCACGGCGGTGATAGTACCTGCCTTGAACACGTGGTCGGAGCCGAACAGCTCTTCGGTGTATTTATGCACCTTGCTCTGGACTTCGCCCGAGAAGTTAAGGTCTATATCGGGTGCCTTATCGCCGTAGAAGCCGAGGAACGTCTCGAACGGTATGTCGTGACCGTCGCGGAACATGGGCTCACCGCAATGCGGGCAGTTCTTCTCCGGCAGGTCAAATCCCGAGCCCACAGAGCCGTCCTCAATGAACTCGCTGTAACGGCACTTCTTGCAGCGGTAGTGCGGCGGGAGCGGGTTCACCTCGGATATACCGGACATTATCGCCACGAACGACGAGCCTACGGAACCACGCGAACCTACCAGATAGCCGTTCTTTTCCGAGAACGCCACCAGCTTCTGCGCTATCATGTAAAGCACCGAGAAGCCGTATTTTATTATGGATTGCAGCTCGCGGTCAAGACGCTTTGACACTATCTCGGGTATCTTGCCCTCAAAACCGTACCAGTCCATTGCTCTGTCCCAGCAAAGTCTCTGGAGCTCCTCCTCCGCGCCTTCGAGGAACGGGGTGAATGTGCCTTTCGGGATAGGACGGATATATTCTATCATATCGGCTATCATGCGCGGATTGTCGATAACGACTTCCTTTGCCTTTTCGTCGCCGAGATAGAGAAACTCCTGCATCATCTCGTCGGTGGTACGGAAGAAAAGCGGCGGCTGGGTCTCTTTTTCGTCATAGCCCTGACCCACCTGCATTATCTCGCGGTAGATAGCGTCGTCCTTGTCCTTGAAATGCGCGTCGGTGGTAGCGATAACGGGTATGCCGAGCTTGTCGCCGAGGTCGCAGATACGCTTGTTTATGCTTCGCAGGTCGAGCTCCGAGCTCACTATACCCTTGTCTATCATGAAACGGTTGTTGCCTATCGGCTGTATCTCAAGGTAGTCGTAGAACTGTGCTATCTCCTCTATCGCATTGTCGGACTTGCCGCCGACTATGGCTCGGTACAGCTCACCTGCCTCACAGGCGCTTCCGATGATAAGTCCCTCACGGTACTTCTTCAGCTCTGACATTGGGATACGGGGCTTTTTATAGAAGTACTGCAGGTTAGAAAGCCCTATGAGCCTGTACAGGTTTTTAAGTCCGGTATTATTGCGCACGAGGATTATCATGTGGTATGTCGGGAGCTTGCGCAGGTCGGTGCCGCCGAACTGATTAAGGTCTCCGAGCTTGCGGATATCACGTCCGCGGCGGCTCTCAGCTATGAGCTTCTGATATACCATGGCGAGCATCCTCGCATCGTCAACGGCGCGGTGATGGTTGAAATCGCCCAGCCCGAAATGATTTGCCATGGCGTCGAGAGTATGCTTCGATGATGCCGGCACAAACGCACGGCACAGCGCCAAGGTATCGAAATAATCCGGTCGGAAGGCTATGCGGTGCCGCTTGCACACCGCGTTTATGAACGACATATCAAACTTCGCGTTATGCGCGCAAAGGCAGGCGCTTCCGCAGAATTCGATGAACTTCTCCACCGCTTCTTTTTCCTTCGGAGCACCCTTCACCATTTCATCGGTGATGCCGGTAAGCTTTGTTATCTCCGCCGGTACGGGCTGTTCGGGGTCAACGAACGTGCGGAACTCGTCGATTATCTCCATGCCCTTCATTCTCACCGCGCCTATCTCGGTGAGCCTGCATTCCGTGGGCTTGAGTCCTGTTGTCTCTGTGTCGAACACTATAAGCTCGTCATCTATCAGACGCTCCGCGCCCCTGTCTATAATAGGCTCCTCGTTGTTGACGAAATACGCCTCCATGCCGTAGATAGGCTTGAACTTCGTATCGGGATCCTTCTTGCGAATGGAGTCAATGGTGTTCATTATCTCGGGGTACGCCTGAACATTGCCGTGGTCTGTTATCGCCACGGCGGGGTGTCCCCACTTATACGCCTGCATGACCATGTCGGCAGGCGGAGTTATCGCGTCAAGGTCGGACATATTTGTATGCATGTGCAGCTCGACGCGCTTTTCCTCACAGTTATCCGTGCGCTCGGAGGTCTTGACGGTCATTATGGACTTAGGCTCGATTATGAGCGCGTTCCCCGCGAACTTGTCTATGATCGCGTCCCCATTTATCAGCAGCACAGCGCCCTCGCGGACGAAGCTGTATCCGTCTATCTTCTCAGCGCCGGTAAAAATGCTGAGTATCTGTGAAGAGGTCTTGTCGGTGAAATATACCGTGCGCTTGATATACTTGCCGTCCTTTATGGACTTATCCTCTGTCTGGAAGACCTCGCCCCACAGGGTGACGTTCTCCCGTGCATCCGTGAGGTCGAGCATACGCATGGGCGGCTCTTTGATCTCCCTGCCCACCATAAGGTCAGCTTCGTCACCGAACGCGTCATGCGAGAACGCAAGCTTTATGTGCTTAGGCGGGTCGTGTATCACGGGTCCGCGGCTCTGACGGCGTTCACCGCCCCCGGTCTCACCCGACCCTCCGGAGCTGCCGTATCCGCCGGAGCCGCCCTTGTAGCTCCTTCCGCTGTCAGCGGAAGTATCCGGAGGAGGCGGAGGAGGAGGCGGCACGGGAAGCGCGGCGTCTGCTTCCTCCACCTTGCGGTTATACTCCTCGGTATCAAAATCCGTGTGACCGGTGAACTCCACATCTATATTGATGTTATAAAAGCCCTTGATGAACTTCTTCATCTGCTTGTCGATACCGTCGCGCAGCAGTATGGACGCGCCGTTCTGCATTATCTCAATCCGGGCCGTGCCGTCGGAGATCTCGGCGTGCGCCCCGTCAAAATAACCGTTGACGGGATATCCCTCGCGGCGCAGGAAGCTTCCCACGTCAAGCAGAGCGTCCTTGTCGAAAAGCCCGGGACTATACTTCGGGTATATGCTTACCTTCTTGCATTCGAGCTCGTCACGTATCTTGTCGGCAGCCTCAAACAGCAGTGAAAAAGGCACCCTCTCCTCAAATTCCGTCTGGAGCAGGAGAGAGTCCTCTTCCTCGCGGCGGACGACAGAGAGTACAACACCCTTCTCACACGCCTCGCCAAATTCAATTTTCTCAAACAGTTCTTTCAGTGTTGCAGGCACAATTACTATCCTTTCACAAAAACATACCAACGTATGTCAAAACGTCGTAAACTATATTATACCACATAATGACAAGATTTGTCAATACAAAACCTCAGCCGCAGCAGCCTTTCCCGCCGCATACCCCGTCGCGAAAGCCACGGTAAGGTTGAACCCGCCCGTAAACCCGGTGACATCGAGTATCTCGCCCGCAAAGTACAGCCCGCCCACAAGCTTCGAGCGCATAGTCTTCGGGTCTGTCTCCTTCACGGACACACCACCGTCGGTGATTATGGCTTCTTCTATCGGACGGTAAGATGTGATATCCAGCGGAAATGCTTTCAGCGTACTCACAAGCGCCGCCCGCTCCGCTTTCGTGACGGAGTTGCACTGCTTTGACGGATCTGTACCCGCGGCTTTGAGCACGGGAAGTATCACCGCTTCCGGCAGGAGCTTGCGCAGCGCGTTGGAAAGCTGCATATTCTTCCGCTCGTCAAAATCCCGCGTCACCCGCCTGTCAAGCGTCTGCACGTCGAGTGCGGGCTTGAAGTCGATGTACGCGGTATAGCGCCCTGGAGTTACAGCGCCCATGACCGAACTTGCGCTCAGCACCAGCGGTCCCGATATCCCGAAGTGTGTGAACAGCATCTCCCCCATTTCACTGAATACAGGCTTTTTCCTGCCGTTCTCCCGCACCGTGAGTGTCACGTTTTTAAGACTGAGCCCCATCATCTCCGCACAGCCGCCGGGGGTCTCAAGCGGCACCAGCGACGGTTTGAGCTCCGTGACCGTATGCCCCAGCTCCTCCGCGAACCGGTACCCGTCGCCGGTGGAGCCCGTGACCGGGTAGGACTTGCCGCCCGTGGCGATTATGACGCACTTTGCGGCGATAAAGCCCCGCTCGGTCTCAACTCCCGTGACAGCTCCGTTTTCGGTCTTTATGCCTGTTGCCCTTGCGTTGAACAGCTTTACGCCGAGCTTTTTCATTTTCCCGTACAGCGCATCTACAATATCGTACGCGCGGTCGGACACGGGAAACACACGGCTGCCGCGCTCGGTCTTGAGCGGTACTCCCTCGCCCTCAAAAAACGACATTATCCGCGCGGGCGGCAGCTCCGACAGCGCACTGTACATGAATTTCGGATTTTTCGGCAGGTTCTTCATCACCTCGTCCGCACCGCAGTCATTTGTAACATTGCAGCGTCCCTTGCCGGTAATGGCGAGCTTTCGTCCCACCTTGTCATTGCGCTCGATAACTATGACGCCCGCACCGCTCTCCGCCGCGGTCACCGCAGCAAACATACCTGCGGCTCCGGCACCTATCACAGCAACGTCGGTCATACATAGCTCCCCTTCACTTATTATAGCTGTAAAGCCTGCACATTATCATTCCGTTGTACAGCTTGCGGTTCTTTGCGGCTTTCTCCCCGAACAGCTCCTCAAACTCCTCCGACGCGGTTATCACGTATATCTCGCTGTCCCCCCGCGGGAGCAGCACATCTCCCATAGTGCGGTATATCTCCCGCACCTCGTCTGTCTCGCCCATGCGCTCGGCATAGGGCGGATTGGTTATCACCTTCGACACCCCGGAGATATAGTGAAAATCGCGTATCGCACGCTCCTGCACCTTCACGCGGGCAGAAACTCCCGCCTTGCGGGCATTCTCCGCGGTAAGCTCCACAGCCTGCGGGTCGATGTCATAGCCGTAAGCTGTGAACCCGCATTCCGTGCGCACCGCTGCTTTTGCGGCTTCACGCGCGTCAGCCCACACCCGCTTATCCGTGAAACTCCACTTCTCCGCCGCAAATCCGCGGTTCAGACACGGCGCGATGTTCAGAGCTTTAAGTGCCGCTTCGATAAGCACGGTGCCGCTGCCGCAGAACGGGTCGATGACGGTATCATTCTCCCGCACTCTCGCAAGGTCAACTATCCCCGCCGCAAGGGTCTCCTTTATCGGCGCGGCGTTTGAGAACGCACGGTAGCCCCGCTTGTGGAGCCCCTCGCCCGAAGTATCCAGCGTCACGGTCATTTCGTCCTTCATCAGCAGGAAATGTATTGGCAGCACCGCCCCCGTCTCCGGCAGTGTGTGCAGCTTGTAAGCGCCCTGCATACGAATCACCAGTGCCTTTTTAATGGTACGCTGAAGCGCGGGTATGCTTGTGAGCTTCGAGTTCAGCGAATGACCCTTTACAATGTGCAGCTTGTCCGCTTTGGCGGCGAACCGCTCTATCTCTATGGCTTTGCAGTTCTCGAACACGTCGTCAAAAGTGCGCGCCGTGAACCGCGCCAGCACTATGCCAACGCGCTCCGCCACCGAGCAGGTGATGTTTGCCTTTGCGATGACGCTCTCATCGCCCTCAAAATCCACGCGCCCGTCCTTTACGGTTATGTTTTCGCCGCCGGCGCGCCTTATCTCAAAGGACAGCGTCTTTTCCAGCCCGAAATGGCACGGTGCTGTAAGTTTGTATGTCATATCAGTTCACCCCGAAAATCTCTCTGCCTGCGAAAAGCTCACCCACCAGCCTGCGCAGTCCTGCATTCTCCGGCGCTTTCAGCTCAGGGTCGCTGTCAAGTATCTCCTCCGCCAGCTCAGATGTGTCATGCAGGAGCATGGTGTCCGCCGTTATATCGGCTATCTTAAGCTCGGGAAGTCCGTGCTGCTGCGCCCCGAAGAAGTTTCCGGGTCCCCGCAGTTTCAGATCTTCATTAGCTATCTCAAACCCGTCCGAGGTACGCACCATAGTATCCATACGGGCTTTCGTGTAATCCGACCTGCTGTCGGTCATAAGGATACAGTGGGACTGCTCGCTGCCGCGCCCCACCCGTCCGCGAAGCTGGTGCAGCTGTGAGAGCCCGAACTGCTCCGCGTTCTCGATAAGTATTATCACGGCGTTGGGTACATCTATCCCCACCTCGATAACGGTAGTCGCGATAAGCAGCTTTATCTCACCGCTCTTGAACGCCGCCATGGTCTTATCCTTGTCCGCCTGCTTCATCTTTCCGTGCAGCAGACCTATGGGTATGCCGCTGAACCATGTATCGCGCAGCTGTGCGTAGTATTCCTCGGCAGAGGCTTTATCCGACATAGCCTCGCTCTTTTCGACGAACGGACAGACGATGTACGCCTGAAATCCCGCTTTTATGTTCTTTATGATGAAGCTGAACACCCGCTCGCGGTAGCTGTGATCCACCGCGTAGGTGCGTATGGGTATCCTGCCCTTCGGCATTTCGTCAAGTATCGACACGTCAAGGTCGCCATAGACCGCGAAAGCAAGGGTGCGCGGTATTGGGGTGGCAGACATTACGAGGGTGTGGGGCGAAATACCCTTTGAGCTGAGTACCGTGCGCTGCCGCACGCCGAAACGGTGCTGCTCGTCGGTTATAACGAGCCCGAGTGCGCGGAAATGCACCGCGGATTGTATAAGCGCGTGAGTGCCGACTATCACCTGTGCCTGACCGCTTTCTACGGCGGCATATACAGGCTTTTTGACGGTGCTTCCCGTAAGCAGCGCCACGGTTATACCGAGGGGCTCCAGAAAGTCCGCGAGGGTGGCGGCGTGCTGCTTTGCGAGTATCTCGGTGGGAGCCATGAGCGCGGACTGAAAGCCGTTCTCAGACGAAAAATAGCAGAGTGCAGCCGCCACAAGCGTCTTGCCGCTGCCCACATCGCCCTGGAGCAGTCTGTTCATCGGGCTCCCGCTCTTCATATCGGAGATGCACTCCCCTATCGAGCGCATCTGCGCACCTGTGGGAGAGAATTTCAATGCGGAGTAAAAGCGTTCCATATCCGCGTCCTTCATGACTGCGGGGGTAGTCTTTTTTGCGCTTCTTTTCATCGTGCGCAAGCCTATCTGGAGCGTCAGGAGTTCATCGAACGCCAGCCGCCGTCTTGCGGCGGCAAGCTCCTCGTGTCCCGAGGGAAAATGCACATTTTTAAGCGCCACGGCATACTCCGCAAGCCCGAACCGCTCACGGACGCTGTCTGAGAGCGGTTCTTCGAGCGTACACCTATCCAGTGCGTCCTTCACGCAGTTGGACATTATGTTCATGCTTATCCCTGCCGTGAGATGATACTTCGGTACCAATACGTTGGGGTCTCCGAGCTTTATGAATGACGGCGACATACACTCCATGGCAAGCTCCGAGCCCTTTATCTTCCCGCAGAAGCGGTAGTCCTTACCCTGTTCGAGGCAGTCGAAGCTGTACTTGCTGTTGAATATGGTGATAAGCAGGTCGCCCGTGCCGTCGCTCACCACGAGCTTGAATATCGAATAGCGCGGAGAGATATACGGACTGAGCTTGCGTATCACCGTACCCGAGAACACCGACGTTTCGTCGGGTCGGAGCCCGCATATCGGCACGGGCTTTGTATAGTCGGTGTAGTCGCGGGGATAGCTGCGAAGAAGTCCGCCGACGGTAGTTATACCCATAGACGCGAATGTCTCCGCACGCTTGCCGCCCACGCCCTTTATCGCTGTTACGCTGTCGCTCTCCCGCATTTTCACACCGCCTTTCTTCGCATTACAGTAAGATTATACCATAATCACTAACAAATGTCAATCAGTCTGTTTGAGAGGTATCTTGACCACGTATTCGATGAAATCGTCGGTCCGGCTGCGCGAGGCGTCACAGTTTATGCCCGCTTCCTTCATAGCGTCGATAGTTTTGTTGAAGGTGTTGATGTAAAGGTTCACGGCACGGAAACTCCAGCGGCGGTGAACGGCAGGCTTGGGCGGTTTCTCCTTTAGCAGCTCGTCTATGTACGCGTCGGTCTGCGCGGTGTTGAGCTGGTTTGAACCTATGTAGTGTATCGCGTCGGGGCGTTTGTCGGACTCCAGACGAAGCAGCGCCCTCGCCTGCCGCTCACCGAGCTTGTACTTGACCACAAGCGCTTTTTCATCGTCGGTAAGTTTCAGCAGCCGAAGTTTGTTGGCAATGGTGGACTGTGCGGTGCCGAGACGCGCGGCAGTCTCCTCCTGGGTAAAGCCATAGTAGTCGATAAGGTTCTTTATCGCGTATGCCTCCTCCATGAAGCTTAAGTCGGCGCGCTGTAAATTCTCCAGCACAGCAAGCACGGCGGAGTCCTTGACCGACGCGGTTATGACGATGCACGGCACCATACTCATGTTCAGAAGCTTGCACGCCCGCAGCCGCCGCTCGCCCGAGATAAGCTCGTAGTACATACCGTTCTCGGGTCTGCGGACGGTGAGAGGCTGTAAAATGCCGTTCTGCTGTATGCTCACGGCGAGCCGCGAAAGCTCGTAATCGTCAAAAATAACGCGGGGCTGTGCGGGGTTGGGGACTATCTCGCTTATCGGTATCTCGACCACCTTGTTGACTGCACGTCCGTCGGTCTGGGGTTTCTGAAAAATTGCCATTTTATGACCTCCTTTGTTTTCTCCATGATAGCACATATATACCCGGAAATCCACACAAATTATTCCCCGCGAAACGTGGAAAAAAGCCGTTATATGCGCATTTTCCGCATAAACCGTCAAGCTGCGTGCATAATTGCTGTCGCCGCGTAAGCGTCCATGTCGGGAAAAGTCGGAAGTTTCAGCGCCTAATTGGTAAAAATATCGTATCTGCGCCCATAGCGGACGGGACGGTTTTGTGCATACATACAATTGACATCGGGGCGGTAATGGGTTAAAATAAACTATATATGATACCGACCTGTAAAATAATCATCACAGCAGTGCTGCAATTTACGTGGGGAGCTCTCCAGACGACTGCCGGAGCCGTTCTCACGCTGATACTGATAAAACGGCGGCACTTCATATACCGCGGCAGCGTTGCTTGCGAGTGGGGACGCGGCGAGAGCCTGTCACTGGGGATGTTCATATTCATCTCTGAACAGGCACAGGACAGGCTCCGCGAGGAGCTCTGCGCCCACGAGTACGGTCATTCCGTACAGTCGATGCTGCTCGGACCGCTCTATCTGCCTGTCATAGTCCTGCCGTCGGCATTATGGTGTATGTTTCCCGCCTGCAAACGGCACAGGAGCAGAACGGGACTTTCTTACTACGGATTTTTTACGGAGCGCTGGGCTAACATGATAGCCGAAGGGCTGACGGGAGAGCCGTTCACATTGCTGATATAGAAAACATTTGTCCGTTCCTCTGAAAGGACGGCGGAGGTAAAGATATGAAAAAAGAGATAAACCGATGCATGGGCTGTATGAGCGAGAAGCTGTACGAAGGTCCATGTGAGGTGTGCGGGTATGATGGGAGAACTGAACAGCCGTCACAGTGGCTCGCGCCGAAAACATTCCTCGCAGACAGATATGTGTTGGGCAGAGTGCTGCAGCACGGCGGCGAGGGCGCGGCGTATATCGCTTTTGACACCAAGCTCGGGCTTACGGTGGAAATACGTGAGTTCATGCCGGATATGCTGTGCAGACGCGGTACCGACGGCGAGTCCGTGGAAGTGGTGGACGGAGCGCTGCCGCTGTTCAAATCGTACCTGTCGGAGTTTGCCGACCTGCACAAATCGCTGATGTCCGGTTTCGAGAGCGGCGGGCTGAAAAAGACCTACGATATCTTCGCCGCGAACGGCACAGGCTATGTTGTCACCGAGCACGTGAACGGCGTGCCGCTGGAGGAATATATCGTTTCACACGGCGGAAAGCTGAGCTGGGGCGAGGTGAGCAGACTTATACAGCCGCTCATGGACACGCTCACGGCACTGCATGACAAAGGGATAGTCCACAGGGGACTCAGCCCCGAGACTATCCTTATAACCCCTGACGGAAGGACTGTGCTCACATCTCTGGAAATATCGGCGGCAAGGACCGCGGATTCAAGCATAAGCAGCGATATTTACGATAATTACGCGGCGCCCGAGCAGTACGACCTGTCGGAAAGACAGGGAAGCTGGACTGACGTTTACGCTGTCAGCGCGGTGCTTTACCGCGCGCTCACCGGCATAGTCCCTCCCTCCGCAAATGACCGCAAGGGCGGCGCGGCGCTCACACCCGCGCACACTGCCGAGCCTGATATCCCCGTGCAGGTATCCGATGCAATAAACGCGGGAATGAAGCTTCCGCGGGCGGAGAGAGCGCATGATATCGGGACACTTCGCGCAATGCTCAGTGACGAGCCCGAGCAGCCCGAAGTCCCCGACGCATCCGACGAGAACGACGGTCCCATAACTCCCGAAGTCCACGTAAGATTTGACATCGAAGATCATGAACAACACCGCATCTCTGAGGCAAAGAAAAAGCGCAGGAAGCAGGAAGAACGCAGGAACATCGGCACTGCGGCAGGACTGATAATATTCCTTGCCATGGTGGCGGCACTGGTCATCTGCATAATCTACTTTTCTGAAAACGCCCAGGATATACAGAGAAATGCCATAACCGCCGTTTCCACGGAAAGCACTCCGCCGGAGGTGACCGAGGAAACTCCGCGCATTACGACGGTAGCGATCACCGACGCGCCCGAAGTGACCGAAGTGACGGCCGAGAAGCTGATAATGCCCGATCTTGTGAACAGGTTCTACAACACCTCACTTCAGAACCGCTATTCCATGCTGATATTTGAGGTCGAGGAGGAATACTCCGACGAGTATGCCGAAAGCCTGATAATGGAGCAGGATATACAGAGCGGGACACAGGTGACAGCAGGCACCACGGTGCATCTTAAGGTCAGCAAGGGCGCGGCTTACACCTATCTGCCCGATTATGTCGGCATGAAGCTGAGCGAATACACGAACAAGCTGACGACACTCGGCGTTCGTTTCCGCACCGAGGAGGAGGAGACCGACGAGGTCAAGAAGGGCTACGTTGTGCGCTGCAGCAAGAACGTGGGAGATAAGGTATATATATCGGAGAACGAGGAGATCGTCGTGTACTACGCGAAAGCTCCCGCCGCCACCGCACCGCCCGAGACCGAGCCGCCCGCCGAGACCACCGAAATAGAGATACCCGTGGACGGCGAAGATACGGACGACGAGATACCGATAGACATTGAGGGATAATATGGAGCTCACGGAACTAAGAAATGAGATAGACAATATAGATGACGAGATAGCCGCGCTTTTCGAGAAACGCACCCGAATCGCCTGCGATATCGCGGAGTACAAGCGCGCTCACGGAATGGAGATATTCCAGGGCGGGCGCGAGGACGAGGTACTTAAGCGTGCCGCAGATCGCGTTTCCCCGGAGAACGCCGACGGTGCGAAGCTGCTTTTCATGACGCTCATGGACATATCGAAGTGCCGCCAGCAGCAGCTCCTTACCGAGATCAAACCGTTCATACCCGAGTGTGAAACGGCAAATCCGTTGGTGGGTGCTGTCACAAAGGGAAGCTACACTGCCGACGCCTGTGAAAAGTTCTTCGGGAACGGGTGCAATATACGGTATTTCCGCGACTTTGAAAGCGTTTTCAAGGCTGTGGAGGACGACGCAGTGGACTACGGTGTCATACCGATAGAGAACTCCACCGCGGGCGACGTGAGCGCGACCTACGGTCTCATGCTGCGCCACCGGTTCTACATCTGCCGAAGCACGAAAATACGCATAGACCATGTTCTCGCCGCTAAACCCGGCGTAAGACCCGAGGACATAAAGACTGTCATGTCCCACGAAATGGCGCTCAAACAGTGCTCGGTTTTTCTGGAAAAGAGCGGGTACTCCACCGAAAATGCCAGTTCCACGGCGAAAGCAGCCGAAACTGTGGCGGCGTCCGACGACAACACCATAGGAGCTATATGCTCCGCGTCCTGCGCAAAGCTTTTCGGGCTGGTGCCGATAGTCACCGACATCATGGATATCCGCGACAACTACACACGTTTCATCACTATCTCGAAAGACCTTCAGATACCGAAAAACGCGTCCGTGGTATCGCTTTGTCTTACGGTGCCACACACCGCGGGAAGCCTGTACCGCATACTTACACGGTTCGCCTACTGCGGTCTCAACCTGTGCCACATAGAGAGCAAGCCCCTGCCAGGCGCTCTCGCGTATCTCAAAGATGACGCGTTCGAGTTCATCTTCTACCTCGATTTCATCGGAAGCGTCAAGGACGAAAATGTAGTGAAGCTGCTGACAGGGCTTGAAAAAGGCACGAAATTCTATCGTTTTCTCGGCAATTACGAGGAAGTTGATTAAAATTTCAAAAAACACTTGCATTTGTCTGCAAAGTGTGTTATAATGTAATCTACGTTATGAAAAAATGAGCTATCATCGGAGGAATGAGCAATGTCAGTCATTGAAATAATTTTCGCGATACTTCTTATACTTTCCTGCGTATTCATCATCGCAGTCGTACTTATGCAGGAGTCCAAGCAGGGTATGTCCAATGTCATCTCGGGCGGCAACTCTGACAACTATTTCCAGAAAAACAGCGGAAGAACAAAGGAAGCCAAGCTCTCACGCGCGACCAAGATAGCCGCGGTCATCGTATTCGTGGCTGCTATCGCAGTGAACCTCATCTCGGTTTACTGGGGTGGAAGCAGCACAGGCAACAGCTCCGCGGTTTCTCTCGGCGACGACCTTGACATTAGTGATATAAGCGTTGAAAGCGCCGACACAGCGGCAGATGACGACACCCCCGCGGAGACTATCCCCGAGGAAACAGAAGCGGCAGAGACATCTGAAGCGGCTGAAACATCAGCAGCACAGTAAATTACGGCAGAATAAAGATTGAACGCGGTACGGAATCCTCCGTGCCGCGTATTTGTAAGGAAAGGCAACACATGGCTGACAAGAAGAAAATATCAATGTATTTCGATATACCCGAAATATCATGGTTCACCGAGGGAAATCCGTTCATCGGCAGCGAGAACACGTTCAACTTCCGAATAAAACCCGATGATGACAAGCTGAGAGCATCGATATGGTATGGCATGAAGTGCTCGGAGCTGTCGGAAATGTGCGCGGATTACGAAGAAGATAAATCTGCCGAGGGACACGAAGCGCTTATCCGCCACATCGACGAGGAATACGACAAGTATCTCGGAAAGCTTGAATCGGGCGAAGTGACGGGAAGAAGAACGTACCGAAAACAGTGATGAAAAAAATTGCAAAAAGGTATTGACAAACACAGAAGTTTGTTGTATAATAACTGAGTGATTATAAACATAAGCAGATACGGATCTCACCCGCCGACGCATAAGGCTGTCGGGCGCGGTCGTTTATAAGAAACAATCAGATGAACTGTATTGTCTCTTTAAGCGCAGGTGAGTCCTGCGCTTTTGTTTTGCTTTTGAAAGGGAGTGTACACCATCAGCAAAAAGGAACTTCTCATCAACGATGAGATACGCGAAAAGGAAGTCAGAGTCATAGGAGCAGAGGGAGAACAGCTCGGCGTCATGTCGTCCGCTGACGCGATCAGAAAAGCGGAAGAGGAGGAACTCGACCTCGTGCTTATCGCACCTCAGGGAAATCCGCCCGTATGCCGCATAATGAATTACGGCAAATATCGCTTTGAACAGGCAAAACGCGAAAAAGAAGCCCGCAAGAATCAGAAGCAGGCTGAGCTCAAAGAGATACAGATGTCCCTCAACATTGATACCAACGATTTCAACACCAAAGTCAACCAGGCTATCAAGTTCCTTAAAGGCGGTGACAAGGTGAAGCTGCGCGTGCGTTTCAGACGTGCGAGAGAGCTTACCCACATGAACCTCGGTGAAGACCTGATGAAAAAGTTCGTGGAAGCGTGTGCTGAATACGGTGGCACAGAAAAGGCTGCGGTCCTCGAAGGAAAGAACTATATGATAGTCATTTCCCCGAAGCCTCAGACACCTGCAAAAAAAGCCAAGAACGCCGACGGAGACAACTCCGGCGAGCAGTAAAATAACAAGGAGGAAACTAAAAATGGCAAAGAATAAGATCAAAACTCACAGCGGTGCCAAAAAGCGCTTTAAGTTTACAGCAACGGGCAAGATCAAGTATCAGCGTACAAACCGCCGTCACAGACTCACACAGAAGGCAACAAAGCGTAAAAGAGTGAACCGTGCGGCAGGCTACGCAGACAGCACAAACATGGCAGAAGTAAGAGCACTCATGCCCTACGCAAAGT
>JAGBLA010000200.1 GCA_017635675.1 Ruminiclostridium sp. | reverse complement strand
GCCCCGCCGAATACTTTGTCAAGTCTCCTCGCCTTGCGTCAGCAAGCCTTCGGAGCCTTTCCTCGTCTTCAACGCGGCTGACACATTTTCTCTTTTCAAAGCGGTTTTTAGAGGTACCCATAAGTGCCAAACCAACAGAACGGAGGTAAAGCTATGAATAATACTTACGATTTTTACAACGACCTTTACGACATCGATTGTGACGATGAGTACAATGAGCGCGGCGGGTACGATGATTACGACGAGTATGACGGGTACGATGATTACGACGAGTATGACGGGTACGATGACTTCTGGCGGTATGACGATTATGACCCGTATTACTGTCCCGATGACATTGACGATGATAACCTCGACCAGCTCCTTTGTGACGAGTGGTACGGTCCCGGTGATTCTGTCCATGTCAACCACCTCTATGATGACTGGGATCCGTACGATATGTGATCTTTGAAAAACGTGCAGTCCGCTGAAAAGCGGACTGCTGACAACATCTGAATTTAAGGAGGACAAGAATATGCTCCCTACGATCATTATTACCGATAAGCAGGGTCTTCACCCCTACGACCTCTACTCCAAGACCTTTGAGAGCGATCGCAAGATCTACTTCTTCGACGAGGTCAACAGCAAGAGCGCTTATGAGCTCATTCTCCAGCTTGAGTACCTTGACAAGATCTCCGACGACGATATCACGATCTACATCAACTCTCCAGGCGGCGCGGTCAATGACGGTTATGCTATCGTTGACGCCATGGAGCGCTGCCGCTCGGATATCCGCACGGTATGCACAGGACTTGCGGCTTCCTTCGGCTCGGTTATCCTCACCTGCGGCACCAAGGGCAAGAGATTTGTGACGCCAAATGCCGAGGTCATGATACACCAGCCCCTCGGCGGCGCACGGGGTCAGGCTTCGGATATCGAGCGTGCAACAAGACATATCCTGCATATAAAGGAAGTGTTGATGAAGCTGCTTGCCGACAGGACAGGTCAGTCTGTCGAGAAGATCACGAACGACTGTGACCGCGATACATACCTCAGTGCTGAGGAGGCGGTCTCCTACGGGCTTGTGGACGGTATCCTCACGGAAAATGAATGAGACAGCCGTCTGAAGAATAACGGAAAATCTAAGAGAAAGGCAGGATAATATGACTGATAAGGAAGTACTCGTTGAGATGCTCAGACGCGGCGATGCCGAGGCGGGTTACAAGCTCGGAATGCTCGCCGCTGCTGACGGGAACTACTTCGCTGCCGAGCGGTATTACCGCGCGGGCGTTTCTCTTGGTCATGTCAGGTCGATGACTGCGCTCGGCACAATGTACTTCATGATCTTCGCCAACAGGTTCATGGGGTACAATATGTGGTTTATGGCGGCAGAGAACGGCAGTGTACCGGCAATGTCCAACCTTGCGCTCGCATATTATCAGAACGGGAAGCTTGACGAAGCGGAGCACTATTGGAACATGGCAGCGAGAAACGGTCTTCCCGAAGGATATCTCGGTCTTGGCAAAATTGCTATGAGCAGACAGGAGCTTGATACAGCAGAGAAGTATTTTCGCAAGGCAGGTGAAATGGGCTGTACGGCAGCACTGAATGACCTTGCGATAGTACTTCAGAAACTCGGCAGATCCGAAGAAGCAAAAACAGTACTGGAATCAGCAGTGAGCAGAGGAGATATGACTGCCCGCAGCAACCTTGAGCGCATTTTGAAAAAAGGAGTGTGATCTGATGGCTTTGATGAAGTCTCTTATTTTCAGTGACCTGCTCAGGCACGTTCTTTTCCTTACTGAGGAGAATGCGCCCCATGGTATGACCTATACTCCCGAGGCGTTTCTTAGCACTATGGCACAGATCCTTATCTATTCCCCCGAGATGACCATAGGGAAGAATGAGAACGAGTTCATGGCTTTCAAGGATTTCGTTTTCAAGGATCTTAATACCACCCCCGAACAGCTTCTTGAGAAGATTTATGATGACCGTGCGAAAAACATCGAATTCGGCTGGGACGAGGATACAAATTCTTATAACGGTGAAATGAGCGAAAGAGCGCTGGATCTTGCACTGAGGTATCCGTATAGCATCAGAAGAAAAAACAGCAGAACGGATCCCATTTACAAGACCGACGAAGTTACTCTGAATGAGTTCACAAAGGGGTTTTTGCTGAACCCCACAAAACACCTCCTCGACATCAAGGCGGAGTTTAAAGACCGCCGCCAAAAGCGTGAATGCTTTGATAACAACGGCGAAACCGATGTCGTTGATATGCCCTTGCCGAGAAAGAGATTTCTCGATGCCGCGGCCAATGGACGTAAACTCCATGACGATCTTTCTTCTGTCGTCCTCGGACAGGAGAAGGCAATACAGGTCGTCTCCGAGGGCTGTTTCCGTGCCGATCTCGATTTCATTATAAGTGACTATACGCAGCATACCGGACGTATCAATCCTGTCTTTGTTTCCGATAAAAAGCTGGTGGATCCTGTACTTCCGCACGGTCCGAGAAATGTGTTCCTATTTGCCGGTCCTCCAGGAGTTGGCAAGACCTTTCTCGCAAAGCAGATAGGTAAACTCCTTAAACGCCCTGTGCGCGTGTTTGATATGACCCGCTTTAACGCGAGTCAGGAAGGCACAAGTGAGTTTATGGGCGGTTCCGCTATGTTTATGAACGCTAAGGAGGGCGATGTTACAGGATATGTGAGCAGAAACCCCAATGCCGTCATAGTGTTTGATGAGATAGAGAAAGCTCACATAGCGATCAAGAACCTGTTCCTTCAGATACTTGAAGGCGGTTCGATAATCGACAACTACACCGATCAGCCCGTCTCTTTCGTAAAAAATATCGTCATTTTTACTACCAACGCCGGCAGGAGTCTGTACAGTGACCCTGACCGAGACCTTTCTTCGCTGTCCCCGAATGTGGTGCTTGACGCACTGCTTAAGGACAAGGATCCTGTTACAGGTCAGCCGCTTCTCCCGCCTGAGATATGTTCGCGGCTCTCTGACGGCGGCATTGTGATGTTCAACCACATCAATGCGGGAGCGCTTTGCGGTATTGCGAAAGACGAGCTTGAGACACGCGCCGAAGAGTTCGCGAATACAATGGACATCAGCACGGAGATCGAGAATGATGTATGCTCCGCTCTTCTGTACTCTCTGGGCGGCCGCGCCGACGCGAGAAACGTATGCGGCAAAGCTGCGGCTTTCTTCTCTGACAATATTTACCGCCTTGCGAACACTCTTTCTCCCGCGCAGATAAAGAGTATCCGCACGCTGCGTTTCCATGCCGAGATCCCTGATGACGACGATGTAAAGTCTCTGTTCAGATCCGGCGAGCCGATAAAAGTTATGATCCTCGGCAGCTATAAGCCTGCGCATGATACCGACCGCTGCACGTTTATCCGAACGGACAGCGAGGAGGATATCCTTGACGCGGTGAGGAACGGAAATATAAGCTATGCCGTGATAGATATGAACCAAGGGCATAAGGCGATCGAGCTTATTCGCCGAATAAATACCGAGTACCGCGGTTTTCCGATATGGCTTATTAAGAGACCTGTGTCACCGGAGCTTGAGCGTGAGATGAAAACTCTTGCTATAAGCGGTTCTGTCCCCGACCCTGAGCTCAACGAAAGCGCAGGTGTTTTCTTCAATGTCGTTTCCGACATGATAGCCAACGATATCCATCGTGATAGCGTAATGAACGCTCTTGCACGGTCGAATAAGGAGCTGTCGTATGTGTGTGAATGCACGGAGAAGGACGGTACGGTGTCGGTCTTACTGCGCGGTATGAGGCTTATAACGGCGGTCCGCGCGGAGGATAGTAAAGACTTGCTGGATTCCGCCGGCATACCCGATGTGAGCTTCGATGACGTTATCGGCGCAAACGATGCGAAAGAGGAACTGAAGTTGTTTGCGAACTTCCTGCGCGAACCGAAGAAATTTGCGAAGGCGGGTCTTCCAATGCCCAAGGGCGTTATCCTCTACGGCCCTCCGGGGACAGGCAAGACCATGCTTGCAAAGGCAATGGCGGCGGAGGCGGGTGTCCCGTTCATTCCTACCGAGGGAAACCGTTTCAAAAAGAAGTATGTCGGTGAAGGTGCCGAGCTTGTACACGAGGTATTTGCAAAAGCGAGACGCTATGCGCCGTGCGTGCTGTTTGTCGATGAGGTGGACAGTATAGCCATGGATCGCTCTGAGTCGGAGGAAACCAATAACCACAATCGCGATGTGCTGAATGCGTTCCTTACCGAAATGGACGGGTTTCGGGCAGTTACCGAAAAGCCTGTGTTCGTGCTCTGTGCGACCAACTCCGATGCAGGACGTGATAGCTCAATACTCGACCGCGCGTTTCTCAGGCGCTTTGATAACCGAATTCACGTGGATCTTCCCGACCGTGACGGACGAAGGTCATTTATGGAAAGGCGTGTCAGGGCGAACAGCGCTTTCAAGGTAAGCTCCAAGCAGCTTGACAATCTTGCCGAACGTTCGATAGGCATGAGCCTCGACAACATTGATTCTGTCTTTGACTTTGCGTTGAGATCGGCTGTTCGCTTCAACAAGCTGAATGTTACGGACGATATACTTGACAAGGCGTTTGAGGATTTCAACTACGGAAGTGAAAAAAAGACAGACAAAGGATCACTCGCACAGGTCGCCTGCCACGAGGCGGGACACGCGATAGTGAGCCGTCTGTTAGGAAACGCGCCCGCGTATATCACTATCGTATCAAGAGGAAACTTTGGCGGGTATATGCAGCGTGAGTCGGACGAGAAAAAGAGCACCTACACAGAGCAGGAGCTTCTTGACCGTATCTGTATCTGTCTTGCGGGACGTGCAGCCGAAATTGTTTCCTACGGAAAGGAAGCGGGGATCAACACCGGAGCCTCCTCTGATATCGCCAACGCTACCGGCATAGCCCGCAGCATGGTCTGCAATTACGGCATGGATCCGGAGATCGGCATGGCAGCAATCACAGGAAGGTACAGCGGCGAGCTTGAGCTTTCGGTGAACCGAGCTGTGAACAGGATACTCAATGAACAGCTTGAACGCGCGGAGAAAATGCTCACGGTCTATAAGCTGTCGCTTGATAAGGTGTCGGCGGTTCTCTGCAAGAAAAACAGTCTTTCGGGTGCCGATTTTGAGAAGGTGTTTGTGAAGTCGTGCAAGCACTGAAAGCTTGTATGAACGGAGCGGCGCTCCGCGGCTGAACGCCGTGAGAGCGCCGTTTTAAAGGAGGTAAATGTTATGGACGACAATAAGAAGATTTTGCGTGATGAGATCCTGGCTCTCATGAAACAGAACGTCTTTCTGGAAATATTCAATTATCTTTTCATTTTCGGTTCGTTGATCGCTATGTCCATTATCGTGCTCAACAGGGTATTCAGATACCTGACGCCGACGGTCTTATTATTTGGCGTGATTATAGGTATCCAGTACATCGTGTACAGATTGATAACGTATAATAATAAAAAGCTGATAGCGAAACGGCTTAACGAGCTTTCCGCGTATGGCGACCCCGAGGAATATCTCTTCGGGGACGATGATGACGACGAATAAATACAAAACACCCGTCAGGCGCATGACCTGTCGGGTGTTTCAGTTTCAGCCGCGTGGGTGGAGCACTCCGCCGTTTTCAAGTATCTCGGCTTTTATTTTTGCCTTGTCCTCGTACATAAGGGCATCGGCTTCCTTTATCATTTCTTCGATGCTGCCGTCCGTCGAAAGTCCGAATGCACAGCTGTACCCGGTCTCGGACACGGCGGAGCGCATATCCGCAACGAGCTGTTCCATTTCCCCCGCGGTGCGTCCGCGGCACAGAGTAACGAATTCATCGCCGCCTATGCGGTAGATGCGCTCTTTTGCCGCAGCAGACCGCATGAATGCTGCCGATACGGCTTTGAGAGCTTTGTCGCCCGCCGAGTGACCGAGATTGTCGTTGAGCCATTTCAGCTCGTTCATATCTATCGAGATGACCCCGGTTATACTTCCGGAGCGCTTTTCGATGTCGCTGTAAAACGACTGTCGGTTCAGCAGTCCCGTGAGCGCGTCGCGCTTGGTGTACTGACCGTACGCGTACAGGTAATAGAGCAGTATCTCTGCGCCGTATGTGAGGTTTATATCGACCTTGTATTCAAGTGCCGTGAGAAGTGCCGCTATTGATGCAGTGAACGCGAGCAGCATTGTTATAGCGCCCTCTTCAAACGAGCGCTTGGCGAGTACACGGAACGAGACAAGGAACAGTCCTGCCACATAAAGCAGGCTCACCACATAAGGCGTGAACCCCAAAGGACCTCGTGAGTAAACATTTGTCGGGAGTATCGTGAACACGATGTTCGTGAAAAAAGCTGAAAACGCTGCAATGACGTTCACTATCGCTGGTATCGTTATCAGCAGGCTCGCTTTCCTGTACGTGATGAACACAAGCATCATAACGATTACAGGACGAAGGCTGTAACAAAGCGCCGACAGCAGCGTGCGGAACATGATGACATTTTGTGAGGGCGCGAGCGTTGACGTGTATATCTCAAGGTGGTCGAACACAGTGAGCACAAACAGCAGGACGAGCATCAACCGAAGCCGTTTTATCTTTGAGCGGTCAAGGAACACATCGAAAAAAGTTAGTATTGTGATCCCCGCCAGCATTATCAGCAGTACGTAATTCTGTATAAAAAAAGACAACAATAGATCCATACTTATCTTCTCTGTTTTTATCTGTTAGAGGTATATACACTATAATACAACATTACGGCGGAAAAATCAATGCTTTTCTGAAATTTCGTTATTTTGAAGAATAACTGTATGTCTTTGTTGAATAATTTGTAAGTGTGCTGCTTAATGCGGCTTGAAATGAAAAGCTCCCCGTTGTATATCACGGGGAGCCGAACGGTCAATCTACGACAAGTGTAGCCGAACCATAGGCTTTGAGCGGCTTGCCGTTCTCGTCGAACTCTGTGGTGTAGCGCACATGGAACGGCACTCTTCCCACTGTGAGAGGAATGACGGCTTCTGCCTTTTCGGCACCGTTTTCCAGGTCTTTGAGCATCTTGTAGTACATATCTTCGTAGTCGCGGGGGAATATCCCGCTGTCAAACAGGGGTTTCGGGTAATTATACACCACAGGCGGCACTCCGAGATCGCGGATACAGCGGAAACACGGGCGCATCTGCTTTGTGGCGAAGATGTATTCCCATGCATAGACATTTGCGTGCTCGCTTGCCATGCGGAACTTTCGCTCGCTCTCCTCGACGGCAATAACGTGCTTTTTCTCAGAAGTGATGTTGCGCACCATGGCGTAGTAGATGTACTCGTCCTGTGCCTTGCCTATCATGCGTATGTCGCTTCTCACGCAGATCCTGTCCTCTCCGCATATCTTCGAGCATACAGTCCGCCATGTCTCACAGGATTCCTCGTCGTATGACTCTGCCGCGCGCTTAAGGGTGTTCATCAGTATCCTGCGGTTATCATCGTCGAGGGTTTCCAGCGGGTCGGAGCAGAGTATCTCCTTTTCGGTCATATTCATGCCGATCTCTTTCATGTACTTCTGGTTTATGCGAAGTATATCGACCTTGCCGTTCTGATAGCGGAATATCGCCGCTCCTCCGACGTAGTTGTTGAATATCAGCGTTTCAAGGGAATTCGGATCCCAGAATTTACCCGCGTCCATGGTGGATATAAGATCCATTGCGGGCGCGGCGGGCTCGTGGTCTGTGCGCCTGAGCTTTTCCTTGAATTCCTCGGCGGTCACGGGCTTTGAGTAAAGATATCCCTGTATGTAGCTGCACCCGATGCTTTTCATGTAATCCGCCTGTTCGATAGTCTCGACGCCTTCGGCAACCACGGGAGTGTTGAGCCACTTGGTCATCTGGACGATAGAGCTTATTATGGTGCCGCCCCTTCCGCCGATGTCTCCGCTCAGAAAGCGCATATCGAGCTTTATAACGTCAACGTCAAGGTCTTTGAGGACGTTGAGCGACGAATAACCGCTGCCGAAGTCGTCCATTTCCACCTTGTACCCGAGAGAGTGGAGTTTGTCGAGCACGTTTGTGACGAGCTCCATCCCGCCTATCGCGGAGGACTCGGTTATCTCTACGTGAAGCAGCTTTACGGGAATGTCATATTTGAGGCGAAGTTTTTCTATGCGGTCAACATAGCCCTCATGGATAATGTCGTGGCGTGACATATTGAAGGATATCGGAACCGCGGAGCCCCCCTCCGCAAGTATCATCTTCTGGAATTTACAGACTTCCTCAAACACATGGAGGTCCGCGAGGTGGATAAGGTCATTGCGTTCGAGCACGGGAATGAAGTCCGACGGGAACTGGAGCCCGTTTACGGGGTCGTTCCAGCGCATGAGCGCCTCGGCTCCTATCATTCTCCCTGTGGTGTGGTTCATCTTAGGCTGATAGCATACGAATATATGGCTTTCGGCGAGAGCTTGGTCAAATCCCGCGAGAAGTTCTTTTTCCGTCATTTGTCTGCCCATTGCTGTGTCCTCTCTTTACGATATATTTACATTATTATATCACATGTAGCTGTGATTTTCAATAGCTGTATTGATAATTATTATAAATTATCGCTGCTCGGTTGAAAAAATGCCCGCAATATGCTATAATATATCAGACCAACACTTGCGGAGGTAATAAAATGGCAAACATAGAAAACGGCTTCAGCTGTAAGAACTGCGGCGCGCCCGCGACATCAGAGATATGCCCTTACTGCGGAAGTCCCACGGGGCTCGATACCGCACGTGCGAATATGGAATACCCCACCCTTGAATGTAAGGAAGCAAATCTCAATTTCTGGACGGTGATGTTCCCGATGATATTTGCGCTGTCATTCGGGTTCGCGGGCATGGTGCTGCTGGTAGTGACCCTTATGACTGCCGAGGAAGAGGAAAAGGGGCTGCTGGTACTTTGCTCGCTGCCGTTTCTTGGGATCGGCATAGCGGCGCTTGTCATCGTACTGCTCAATGTGTCAAGGTATTTGACACTTAAAAAGCACGGAAAGCGCATCGACGCCGTGGTATATGGCTATACCGATGACATTATGCGGCTGAACGATCGTCCCGCGCAGGTGGTGAAACTGCTTGTGGACACACCCGAGGGAAAGCGTTTCATAATGTATCAGCTCGGCGGCACCGACCGCCCTTACGGTGTGAATACCACGATAGGGCTTATAGTTTACAGGGATATTTTCATGATAGAGAAAAACAAACAATATATTAAATGGTGATCAAAAAGGAGCGGTGATATTGAAATTCATTCACATATCGGATCTTCACATCGGTAAGAGACTAAACGAATACAATCTGACAGAGGATCAGAGATATATACTTGACCGCATTATTGAGACGGTGGAAAAGGAAGCTCCCGACTGTGTGCTTATCGCGGGTGATGTGTATGACAGGACGGTGCCGCCTGTGGATGCTGTTGAGCTTTTGGACGAATTCCTCGTGCGGCTTTCGGCGCTCGGCACCGAGATATTTGTTATAAGCGGCAATCACGACTCGTCGGAGCGTATAGCATTCGGACGGAAATTCATGGAGCTTGGCAGGGTGCATATTTCTCCTGTGTACAACGGCGAAATATCTCCTCATATCCTTAGGGACGAGCATGGCGAGATCGCGGTATATATGCTGCCTTTTGTGAAGCCGTCATCGGTGCGCCCCTTCGTGACGGAGGAGATATCGTCGTACACCGACGCGGTAAAGGCAGCAGTGGGGCAGATGAATGTGGATACGGGCAGACGCAACGTGCTTATAGCACACCAGTTCATCACCGGCGGAGACCGCACAGAGTCCGAGGATAAGACCGTGGGCGGGTTGGACAATGTGGACGCGACGGTGTTCGCGGATTTTGACTATGTGGCGCTCGGACATCTTCACAGACCGCAGAATATCGGAGGAAGCCCGAGGATACGCTACTCAGGAACTCCGCTTAAATATTCGGCATCGGAGGTATGGGACAGGAAATCGGTCAGCGTTGTGACTCTCGGAGAAAAGGGCAGTCTTGATATACGTGAGATACCGCTTAAACCGCTCCGCGATATGTATGAGCTTAGGGGGACTTTTGAGCAGCTCATGGACAAGTCATTTTACTCCGATACGGACTACTGTGAGGGATATACGAATATCATACTCACGGACGACGACGAGATACCCGATGCACAGACGACGCTGCGGGTAATTTATAAGCGGATATTGAGCCTTACCTACGAAAAAAAGAACGGCGGCTGTGACGGAGATGTGACGATAGGCGGTGACGCCGGGAAAATGGATCCGCTGGAGCTTTTCGGTGAGTTTTTCAAGGCGCGTCACGGCGAGGAAATGAATGACGAGGAGACTGCTTACGTAAAACGGTTTATAAATATGATATGGGGGAATGAAAGCGATGCGACCGATTAAGCTTACATTGACCGCCTTCGGCTCGTATGCCGGGAAGACTGTGATAGACTTCGATAAACTCGGCAGCACCGGTATCTATCTTATAACCGGGGACACCGGCGCCGGCAAGACCACATTGTTCGACGCGATCACGTATGCACTGTTCGGTGTTTCGAGCGGAAATTCCAAAGATCCCGAGATGCTGCGCTCAAAATATGCGGGCGATGATGTGCGAACAGTCGTAGAGCTTGAATTTGAGTGCAATGAAAAGAGATATGTGATAATCCGAAGTCCGAAGATAAAGGGCGCAAAAGGTACGCGTGACACGTCCTGCAGCGAGCTTCGTGAGGTCGGCTCGGACATAGTTATCTCCGACAGGACCGATGTAAAGAAGGGCGGGGATAAGGTAGCCGAGACGGTGCGTCAGATAATCGGCGTTGACAGGGAACAGTTCTCGCAGATAGCAATGATAGCACAGGGAGATTTCCGTGAGCTGCTGTACGCTTCCACAGATAAGCGAAAGGAGATCCTGCGCAGCGTTTTCGGTACCGAGAAGTATGACAGGCTCCAGTCGGTGCTGAAAACAAGCGCCGATGAAATAGATCTTCAGCTCAAAAATGCGGATCTCAGCATCAGACAGAGCGTTGACAGTATTTCCTGTGAAAATGACGACCCGCTGTACGAGGACGTACAGAAAGCCAAGAAAGGCGGGATGCTCACAAAGCAGGTGGAGGAACTCCTTGATTTGCTGATCGCCGCGGAAAAACATGAGATAGACGAGGCGGAAAAAAGCAGTGCGGAGATGGAAAAGGAGCTGCACAAGATAACAGAGCTTATGGCGATAGCTGCTGAACAGCGCAGTGCGGAGGAGACCCTCGCGAAAACCGAACGCGAGATAGAGGAGAAGACCCCGGAAGAAGCAATACTTTCTCAGCGGTTTTCTGAGACGGAGAAAGCTCTGCCGCGGGCAGAACAGCTCACAGGAGAGATAAAGGCGCTCACGGAGACAGAGAGCGAATATGATGAGCTGGACAAAGCCCGCGGGAACGCAGAAACGCTCAGAACCGAGCTTGCTGCCCTCGGGCTCGGGATAAAGCAGTGCCGCAGCGGTATAGATACGCTCGTCAGCGATATAGCGGCGCTTGAGAATGAGCTTGAAGGCATAAAGGACTCGTCGGTCGATGAAGCGAAGCTGCTGTCCGAAAAGAAAGAGCTGGAGACGGAGCGAAAACGTGCGAGCGCTCTTGCGGCGGAGTGCCGCGAGTATGTGCGGAAGGCTTCCGAGCTCAACAGGGTATCGGAGGAGTTCCGCAAAAAATCCGAGCGTTCGGAAATGCTCGGGGCGGAGTATAACGAGCTGTTCACGCTGTATCTGAACGAGCAGGCGGGCATCATGGCGGAAAAGCTCACGGAGGGAACGCCATGCCCTGTGTGCGGTTCCCTCACACATCCGAACAAGCGCGGCAAAGCCGAAAACGCTCCGACCTACGAAGAGCTTGAAAAGGCGAAGACAGGCTATGAAAAGGCGCAGCAGGAGGCTATCGCGGCAAGCAGGAGCGTCGGCACTCTTGCCGCGGCGCAGAAGCTCGGAAACGACAGTATAACGCAGAAAGCCGCGGAACTGTCGATGACGGGAGACACGGAGCAGATAGCCGCGGCAGCGGAGGAAAGACTGAATGAGCTTGGCAGCAGACTTTCAGAGATTGATGCGGGTATAGCTGCCGCGAGAAAAAACATACAGCGTAAAGAATTCATAGAAGCGGATATACCCGCAAAGCGCCGACAGCAGGCGGAGCTTGACAGAAAGCTGCGTGAAGATGAACAGAACGCAGCCGAGAAAACAGCTGCGCTTGCTGCGGCAAATGAGCGTATCGCAGCGCTTGAGGGTAAGCTTCCGTTCGGGAACAAGGCGGAGCTCAGAAAGCGCATAGCGGCATACGAGTCGGAAAAGGCGGAGATAACCGCTGCCCATGACAAGGCGCGGACAGCTCTTTCCGAATGTGTAAAACGGCTCACTGAGCTGAAAGCCTCACGTGAGACCACAAAAAAGCTGCTTGAAAACAAGCAGGACATAGATATCGGCGTGATGACCGAGCGCAGAAAGTTTCTTGACTCCGAGAAGAAAAGAATGAGTGAAACCGTTAAAAGAGCAGTTTCGCAGAGAACTATAAATTCCGACTGTCTGGCGAATATCCGAGTGTATGAACAGAAGTGCTCGGCTCTGCGCAAGCAGCAGGCTGTGGCGCAGAAGATATACAGGACTGTCTGCGGCGCTATTAAGGACAGCAATAAGATAGCATTTGAAACGTATGTTCAGATGAATTATTTTGAGCGGATACTTCGCCGTGCAAACAAGAGAATGATGATAATGAGCGGCGGAATGTATGAGCTGATACGGTTTGACAGCGGAAATAAGTCTAAGCACGTGGGGCTTGACCTCGGGATCGTTGACCATACCAACGGGAGCACACGTGACGTACATTCTCTGTCGGGCGGTGAGCAGTTCCTGGCGTCGCTGTCGCTGGCTCTCGGGCTTTCGGACGAGATAAAGTCTATGGCAGGCGGAGTTCAGCTTGACAGTATGTTTGTCGATGAGGGCTTCGGCTCGCTTGACGAGGATAAGACATTGAAGCAGGTTATGGACGCGCTTGCTGCCATGTCGCAGGACAAGAAGCTTATAGGCATGATATCCCATGTGAATGCGCTCAAAGAGAAGATAGACAAACAGCTCGTCGTTACAAAAGACCCCGTCACCGGCTCCAGCAGTGTGAAAATAGTCGTATAAAAAACTAAACAGCAGACCCGTTATCACGAGTCTGCTGTATTTTTGTTACGGTTGAGGGTGTCTGCTTATTTCAGCAATTCGAGCAGCGCTGCAAATTCATCGGAGTAGCCTATCACCGCCAGCTCCTCATCGGTGAGCTTTGCAAATCTCTTCTTTGCGTTCTCCAGAGATACATCTCCGTAGCTTTCTTCATTACGGAGCGCCATAGCGGCTTCGGCAACACAGGAGGCAAATCTGAATCTTATGCCCGTTTTGGCGTATTTGAGGTATGCGGCAGCCTTTATCTTCACGCCGACTTTTATGGACTTTGACGTGCCGGGCTCCTTATACGCTATTTTTACGGCGCAGACATCGGTCTTGTTGCCTGTGGAGGTCTGATATGTGAGCGAGGTGCTGTCCGCCTTGGCGGGAATAAGCTCATACATCACGGTAACGCTCTGACCGGCTCCCATGTCTGCCGCGTCTTTCTTGTCGTTGTCGAAATCCTCGTTGTTGAGCTTGCGTCCGTCGTAGCCTATGAGCTTGTAGCTGTCAACGAGTGTCGGGTTGAACTCAACTTGTATCTTCACGTCGTCAGCTGTTGTCACGAGGGTCTTTACGCGCTCGTCAACCAGTACCTTCGTGGCTTCCGCCGCACAGTCGATATAGTGATAGTTGCCGTTGCCGTCCTTCGCGAGAGCTTCCATTCTGTCGTCCTTAAGGTTGCCTGTTCCGAATCCGAGAACTGTGAGGTAAACTCCTGTATCGCGCTTTCCGGCGATGAACTTCGAGAGCTCGTTCTTGTCGCTTATGCCGACGTTGAGGTCGCCGTCGGTAGCCATGATAACGCGGTTGCTGCCGTCCTTGATGAAGTTCTTCGCAGCTATATCATACGCCATGTTTATGCCTGCCTCGCCGTTGGTGCAGCCGTCCGCGTAAAGGCTGTCCGCAAGGTCGGAAATGCAGTTCACCATGTTTCCGCGCGCACCGGAGACAATCACCTTTTCCTGTCCGGAGTATGTAACGATAGAGAGACGGTCGTTCTTTGTCATCTCGCGGGAGAGCTTTTTCAGAGATTCCTGCACCAGCGGGAGCTTATCCTTTGAATACATCGAACCGCTCACGTCGATAAGAAATACGAGGTTTGAGTTTGGTTCCTTAGCAGGAGCCTGTGTCTGTATGCCCATGAAGAGAAGTTTCGCTTCGCTGTTCCACGGGCAGTCTGTATATTCATAGTGAACGTTGAACTTGCTTTTTTCGGGTTTCTTGTAGTTGTAATCGAAGTAGTTGAGCATTTCCTCGATGCGCACTGCGTCGGGCGAGATGCCGTAGCCGTCGGTGGCAAGCCTGCGCACATTCGCGTAAGAGGCTGTATCAACGTCCGCGGAGAATGTGGAAACGGGAGTCTGCGATACCTTCTTGAAACCGTCCGCGTCATAGTGGGTATATTCCTCATTATCCGGTGCGGGCATATCATAGTTGTAGCCTTCTGTGACCGTATCATCGTCATATACCCCGCTGTCCTCATCTGCATAGGCGCTCTCCTCGTAATAAACACCGCCGGAGGAGTTTACCGATGATACTGAGTCATATTCGTCTTCTATATAGTATCCGCCTTCTTCGGGGATAGCCTCTATGGTGTCGGAGCGCTTGCTGAAAATACGCTTGTCATTGTAGTTGTATGTGACCGCGCGTATATAATATGTACCGCTGTCTTCAACATAGGCATTTGTGTCGGAAGCCTTGGCGAAAAGCTTGTACGACTTGCCTTCGAGCTTGTAGATATAGTACAGCAGAGCGTTTTCCACAGGTTTCCAGTTGAGCTGAGTGCCGTACCAGCTGTTTTGGACATCTGTTATTTCAGGCACTGCGGCTTTGAACGCCTTGTATTTGGCGGAAGTTGTACTGTTGGACATTGGGGTGGGGTAGGTCTGCGCAGTTTTCTCGGAATTGCCGAGGGACAAGGACTCTGTGAGAGATGTGAGCATCGATATGCTTTCCGCGGAGCATACAGATGTCATCATTGCTGCCGCTGCGGTGAAAGCCGCCACAGCGGAAAGTATCTTATGTCTTTTCATGGTTTTGACCTCCTTAGTATTCATTTGTAAAGGCACTGTTTTGTGCCCCTCTGTAATATAAAACGCCGAAGCCTGTCAGAAGGTGACAGAAAAAACGACGATTTAAGCATGATTTACCGATATTTGTAAGAAATGTGATGAAATGGTGCTTCGGTCAATGCCCGGTTGTGCATATTGCTGAAATTTCTGCCTTTAGGTTCGAGGGACTTAATAATAATGAGTTTGCTGACGATATTATATATAATACAGCCATAGCAAAGGAGAAAGAACATGAGGTCATTCAGCGTTCATCGCGCTTCAATAAGCCGTTACATGAGCGGCAGATCGGCAGGGCTCAGACGCAGCTCCTCCGGAAGAAACAGCTATAAGCTCAGCGGCAGCACCGCGTTCAGAAAGTATTTGCAGGACGCGCAGAAGCTGACCGATGATATAAACGAGAACGACAGTACCGAGGTACAGGAAACTGTCAGAAAGTCATCCGCCCTGTCAAAGTATGCCCGCACACAGGAAACGAAGTACACCAAGAATTCCGGCAGCAGGTTCAACACCGGCACCGACGCAATGCTGAACGCTTCGGACGACATCACTGATGAGCTCGGCAAGGCTGAACCCGACGGGGAAAAGCTGTACGCCGCTGCGGAGAAATTCATCGAGGGCTTCAATGATATGACCGCCGCGGTGAGAAACTCCTCCAACAGCTCTGTGGCGCGCAAATCCGATTTCATAAACGATATTATGAAGGTTTATGCGCGTTCACTTGAAAAGGTGGGCGTAAAGTCCGACATGAAAGGCATTCTCAGCATAGACAAGGAGAAATTCCTGAAAGCCGATGCTGGAGATGTTGCAAATATCTTCGCGAACAAAGGCTCCTTCGCGTCGCATATCTCCGAACAGACCGAAAGCATTAAAAAACTCTCGCTGTTTAGCGCGGACACCTATTCCGTGAACACCGCAAAGTCCGCTTATTCGGCATACACATCGTCCATGAGCGGCTCGCTGTTCAGCCGCAAGCTGTGACCATGTACCCACCAATAACGGCAGATACTCAGTGTCTGCCGTTTTTTATTTCTGCCCCGTTACCTTGTAATCAAGCGCTTCGACCGCGCTTTTAAGCGTGTCGAACGGAGTTTCCGCAGAGAGCTTTACCACAGCCTCGCCCTTTTCGTGGCTCGCTTCTGCGCTCTCGACTGTCGGTATCGCTTCGAGAGCCTTCTTAACTGCTGCTTCGCAATGCGGGCACATCATGCCCTCGATATTCATCACTATTTCCATGTTCATTTTCCTTTCCTGTATTTATTCCGCGCTTTCGCGACTATCATCATTATCCCTGCCACCGCGCAAACGAAACCGATAAGTATCAGGCGGTCGGACAGCGAAGTCCCGAGGTCGAGATGTGACATTCTTTCCGAAAGCTCCCAGCCGCTCACGCTCATGTCCCTTGCGGTCGTGTCATCGGTGTAAACCGATAATGCTCTGAAATACGGGCTGTCGGCTGTGCCTGCGGCAGCACATTCTATGGTGAGCCGTACTTTTTCGGTCCCCTCGGCAAGTCCTGCGTACATAGCGCCGTTTCCTATGCTTGCGCGGTAGAAATACCCGTCGGAGGGCAGTGTCACGCTTCCGTAGGAGAACAGCGATGCCCCGTCGGCTCCGATGCAGTCAAGGGTCAGAGTGCATACTCCGTGACCTGTATAATTCCCCGCATCGCAGAAAACATACATTCCTTCGGAGACATCGAACTCAAGGACTGCCGATGACTTTTCAAGCCGGTAGTACAGCGTTTTGTCCGCGGCTTCCGCGGCGGTGAACGGGCTGCCCGAGGGCTGGGATATGCTCAGCGTATCGAGCCTGTATTCCCGGCTGCTCACCTGTTGCGCTCCTTCATGGTGCGGTCGATAGTTCTCTTGGCGTCGCGTTCCGCCATGGAAGCACGCTTATCGTAGAGCTTTTTGCCCTTGCAAAGTCCCACCTGCATTTTCACGCGGCTTCCCTTAAAGTACAGCGACACGGGGATAAGCGTGAGCCCGTTCTGTTTCACCTGTCCGTAGAGCCGCATTATTTCCCGCTTGTGCATTAGCAGACGCCGCTCGCGCAGCGGGTCGCGGTTGAAGATATTGCCCTTCTCGTAGGGGGAGATATGCATCTGTTTCACATAGGCTTCGCCGTTCTGTATCTCTATCCACGAGTCGCGAAGGTTCACTCCGCCAGAGCGTATGGACTTGACCTCTGTGCCTGTGAGCTCTATACCTGCTTCTATGCTTTCGAGAATGAAGTATTCATGCCGCACCTGACGGTTGTCGGCAATTGTTTTGATGCTGTCGGACATACTTATCACCTCAACCGAGCCACTGTGTGAACGCGGTCAGACCTTCCTTGTTATAGCCGAGCCTTTCGTAGAATTTATGTGTTGACGGGAGCCGTGACGATGTGGAGAGAGTTATCTTGAAACAGCCCGCGTCCTCGGCTATGCGTTTCGCTTCCTGGAGACACGCCGTGGCAAGTCCCTGGGCGCGGTAATCGCCGTGAGTCACGATGTTGTCGATTATAGCGTAGGGCCGGTGCTCGAAAGTAAGGTTACGCACTATCACCACGACGCAGGTGGAGACTATCTTGCCGTCCTCTTCCGCGACTATGATATGATAGAACGGGTCTGAAAGCATTTCCTGCCATGTGACCTCGGTACCGGAGTCGGTCTTGAGCACGGTTTTTCCGTAAAGCACGGAATACAGGTGCAGCAGGTCGTCGAGATCCTCTTTTCTTGCTTCTCTTATATTTATCACAATATCACGTCCTTTTACACAGCGCTTTTCATCTATTATATCACATTTTTCACATGATTTCAATACCATTTGGCAAAATAAACCGCAATTTATGCCGAAAAACGGTGACACACAGCCTTGCGGGAGCATATTGTAAAGAAGCCGTAAGGCAATCAAAACGAAAGGATATGATACTATGAACAGCAACGAATGCGGTATGGAGCGTATGCCGGATATGACCTGCGGGAATGTCGGCTATGCGTATGTGCCGTTCCAGAAGCTCGGGCGGGTCTATACACCCGAACGCGCAATGCAGCAGGGAACCGTTTTTCCCGAGCTCGATATCGGCATAGGCGAATACGAGAGGGGGCTTTACGATGGCAGGTAATATGAATATATCCGCCCAGCAGCTTATGAAGCGTGTGAGCGAAGCTCTTTTCTATGTGACTGACCTTAAGCTGTACCTTGACACTCACCCCGACGATACAAAGGCGCTCAGAATGTTCTCCGAGGCTGCCGCGAACGCGAAAGCCTGCGTTGAAGCGTTCGAGAACCGCTGCTACCCGTTGTTTGCGGTGAACGCGGACTGCGGCGACAGCTGGGAATGGCTCGTCGGCGCGTGGCCGTCGCAGAAAATGCAGTAAGGAGGTACAGATATGTTTGTTTTCACAAAGATGACACAGATACCCGTAAAGATAAACAACAAGAACCCGCGGCTCGCGAGCTATATCCTCAGCCAGTACGGCGGTCCCGACGGCGAGCTCGGAGCGTCGCTCAGATACCTTTCACAGCGCTTTGCGCAGACCGAGAAAAGCGGTATCGCACTGCTTACCGACATAGGTACCGAGGAACTCGGACATCTCGAGATGATAGGAAGCATAGTGACGCAGCTCACAAAGGGTGAGGGCGCCAAGAGCTTTGACCGCTACGGGGTGGGGGACTACTATGTGGATCACGCCAACGGCGTATATCCCGCCAGCGCGTCGGGAGTGCCGTTCAGTGCGGCATACCTCCAGAGCAAGGCAGACCCTATCGCGGATATCATGGAGGATATGGCAGCGGAGCAGAAAGCCCGTGCGACCTATGACAACATACTGCGCATGTGCGACGACCCCGATGTCACCAACATCATACGCTATCTCCGTGAGCGCGAGGTAGTGCATTTCCAGCGCTTCGGTGATACAAACCGTACTGATTTAAAGGGGTTTTACATAAAGCTGATCTATACCACTAATGCAATCGAAGACTTCAACCGGCAGCTTCGGAAGGTAACAAAGACGCGTTCCGTATTCCCGACCGATGACAGCCTGTTCAAGCTGCTTTATTTGGCAATGGAGGATATTACGAAGAAATGGACAGGTCATCGGCAGGACTGGAGCCGCATTTACGCCCAGCTGGTCATCTACTACGGTGACCGTCTGCCCGAGTGAGCGGGCGCGTTTCTCTGTCAACAGAGAAACAGTATCGTGTTACAATGCTGATAAGACCGACAGTTTCCTGCCGGTCTCATCATAAATTTTCTGCTTTCTTTTATACGCTATTTTGACTTTACACAAAATTCGGGATTGAGCCTTCAAACGGTCTAAGGTTTCTTTTTTATTGCGTAAATGCAAGATGCGGCATCGAGCATATTCTTTATAGGCTATCCCTCTCGGATGTTATTTCCGACTACCTGCCATCTGCAAAGCAATCATCGGTAAAACTTTATCAAGCACACTATTTATTGGGAACTTGTGGCGGTAATGGAGTCGGGATCCTCGTCTGTCGGCGACCAGGATTCCTGAATATCTTCAAAAATAAGATCTTCTCCGGCTTTTACAGCAACCTGATACTCGTCCTCATAAACGATCTCGCCCGGATAATTCGTATAAACAACATAAAAAGGGTGGTGATACTTGTCAAGCAGCCACATTGCCGGATTTATCATCTTCATCATAGTATCGGCGTTTTCCGTCTTGAAAAAGCAGACCACATTCTCCTGCCGCTTGCACTGCGGCGGGAACGGGAGCACCTCAGCAAACCACGAGTCTATCTCCCTGAAAAGATCGGCATCCTCTTCTTCCATAACGTCGTTCTGTATAAGCTGCCAGCACATACTGAATATGCCCTTTGCGTACTTTGTGTTTCGGGCAAGTTCTCTGCCCTGTATCCGTACATATTTGAATTTCATAATAATATCCTTTTCAAGAAAACGATCGTAAATACCGTAATATTATTCCTTATCAATCAACCGCTGAATATATTTTTTATCAGGGGAGCTGTTTTAATCATTTGTTGGACTCGCTATTGCTTCAGAATAAGCGTTCTCTTATTTCTTTCCGGAAACAGATGCGGGTTATTGCGATCGAGTCGCAGCTATCGTGTATGATACCATGCTAATTTCCTTAAATTATATCATAAAATCGTGCATTTGTCTACACTATTATATGAGTTTGATTGTAAATTTTTCCGTTTCTGCCCGATTTAACTACGTTTCAAGTAAGCGTTGGTAGAGAATATAAGCGTGAATGCCACTTTTTTCTACCATTTTTTTACCAAAATCACACGTTTTTTGATTTCTTTTTCTTGATTCCACTTTCGTTGATTATATTCTATAATGTTGACATTTGCGATTCTCCCGTGCCTTCGGGACTATCGCTTTTCTTTTTTCTACCGCCAGTCTTTTTTGGCGGTGTTTTACTTGCTGCCTTTGACGTTGATTTTCTTCTTGTGGTCTTTTTCTTTTCGGCAGGCTTTTCAGCTTCGGGTTTATCCTCCGACTTACCGCCGAGAACCCGTGCAATCGTTTCAGCCGAATTGACCTTTGCATTGTATTCCAAATGACTATAAAGATTCGCCGTGATAGAAAAATTGCTATGTCCGAGCCATTCCTGAATAGCCTTCATTGGAACATCATGAGCAAGAAGCAGGCTCGCACAAGAATGACGGAGATCATGGAAACGCAGATGCTTCAAACCGTTTCGGGTATCCACTCACATCGACACTGCTTTCCATGTATGTAATTATACCAAATGATGCAATATCCGTCAATATCCGAAAATGCCAAGAATATACTTGACATAAGTCGATAAATATGTTATAATTGACATAAGTCAGAAAGGAGATGTTGTTATGCCAAGACCTCAGAAATCACGCCGTATCTGTTGTTACCCCGATTACTGGAGCTTTGCGCCCGATCAGGATACAGCTAACGATACGGTCGTTATGTCGCTTGACGAGTTTGAAACAATACGTCTTATAGATTATCAGTCAAAGACGCAGGAACAATGCGCTCAGGAGATGAACGTTGCAAGAACTACTGTCACGGCGATCTATGACAGCGCAAGAAAGAAACTCGCTGCTGCTCTGGTCGAAGGCAGACGCATCGTAATTTCGGGCGGAAATTATACTCTTGATAACACGATCTCGGAGGAGATCGCACGGAAAGGAAGCAATATTATGAGAATCGCGGTAACCTATGAAAACGGACAGATCTTTCAGCATTTCGGCAGAACAGAGCAGTTCAAGCTCTATGACGTTGCTGACGGCAAGATCATAAATGAGCAGGTAGTTGGAACAATGGGCGCAGGACACGGCGCACTTGCAGGATTTCTGAAGAATGCACAGGCTGACGTTCTGATCTGCGGAGGTATCGGCGGTGGAGCACAAATGGCTATGCAGGAGGCTGGCATCACCCTCTACGGAGGAAATATGGGCAGTGCCGATGAAGCGGTACAGGCTTTCCTTGCACAGACACTTGTTCAGAACGAGAACCCTACCTGCGATCATCACGATCACGAACACGGCGAAGGTCATTCCTGCGGAAGCCATAGCTGTGGTAACCACTGATGAAGGTTGTCACACTTGTAGAAAATTCCTGCGGAGCTGAAAATTGTATCGCAGAGCATGGACTGAGCATCTATATCGAAACGGAAAAGCATAAACTCCTGCTTGACACGGGACAGACTGACGCAGTTGTGAAGAATGCGGAAGTTCTCGGCATTGACCTGTCTGCTGTTGATACTGTGATACTGAGTCACGGTCATTACGACCATTCGGGAGGGATACTGCCTTTTTCAAAGTTCAACCACTCTGCACAGATCATTATGCAGAGGTCAGCCGCAGAGCCGCATTACAACGGTGAACGCTATATCGGCATTGATACGGATATTCTCAAATTGCCGAATGTCCGGCTGATAGACGGCGATATGCAGCTTGACGATGAGTTGTTCCTGTTCAGCGGCATCACAGGCAGGCGGTGCTATCCGCAGGGCAACAGAAAGCTGTTCTGTCTGAAAGACGGTGTAAAAACCGAGGACGATTTTGTGCATGAGCAGTGCCTTGTTATCACACAGAACGGCAAACGCTGGCTTCTGTCCGGCTGCGCTCATAACGGAATACTCAATATCCTTGACAGATACAAGGAACTGTTTGACAGCTATCCCGACTATGTTATCACAGGATTCCACATGATGAAGCGTGAGGGCGAACATACCGAAGAAGAAAAAGCAGTCATCATTCAGACAGCGCAGGAGCTTTCACAGCTCGATACCGTATTTTTCAGCGGTCACTGCACGGGCATTCCCGCATTTGAGCTGATGAAGGAAATAATGGGCGAAAAGCTCATTGCTCTGCACAGCGGAGAAACAGTTATATAACCAAAAGTCCGTGAGGGAAACTCACGGACTTTTTATCATTATAAATCAAGTGCATACCCTGCAAAAATACCAATAACGGCAGAAACGCCTATGATCGCTATGGGGTGAAGCTTTTTGAACGCAAGCACAGCACCGAACGTCCCCGCAGTACGGCTGCCCACAAAGGTAGCAGCATTTATCGCCACGACCTCCAGTATATCGTCCTCATTCAGCCATCGTTTATTGTCACAGACCTCACGCTGGTGTCATTCTACCGCAATTTCACCGATAAGGACGATATTCTGCGCTATTATATCGACACGTAAACAAGCAAGTGGCTGGAAAACTCTGAATTTAACTATCTCACCGCAGAAAGCAAGCAAACCTATGTGATTTTTTTACTCACGCATCTGTATCAGTACCGTAATGTGATAGACCTGATGATGCGTGACGGCAGAATGTACCTGCTTGAAGCGGAGTTCGACAAGCGGTTTCGTGCGGTCTTAGCAGATGTGTCCGATCCGTGGCATATCGCCTTGAATTTGTCAATTATATAATTTATACTTATTGCTATGAAAACAATAACATCACGATATATTCCATTAGAAACCATCAGGCATGGCTGAGTATGTGCAGCTTTTCCGTGGATTACGGTACGCGTGTGTTTTTGAATGGCGAAGAGGTGCGCAATATAGGCTATGTTTCGTCCGATCCGGCAGAAGCTGTCCCAATGGTGCGATACATGACCATTCCCATGTATTCAGGAGAAAGCGGAGAGATCGAGCTGATATTTCAGTATTCCAATTTCGTGCATTACGAAGGAGGCTTTATCAAAACAACATACATATCAACGCCTGAAAACATTGAGGAGTATCAGCGCGGGCTTGCCTTATGGTCGATCTTGATAGGCAGCGGACTTATATTCCTGATGTTCTGGTTCCTGCTGAGTGCGGCTATACAGCGGAGCTGGGAATACGCGTCACTCGCTCTGTGCTGCCTTGTGACAGCCTGCCGCAATCAATTTTTCTTTTCGGAGCATTTGTTTGCCCCGGACATCGGTTTCTTCTGGAAATATCGCTTGTCCGTGCTTGATGTATCTCTGATACCGGCAGCGTGTCTTGTCCTGCTCTGTGCGTTTTTCCCGAAGGCAGTGGGGAAAAGGATCCCCATATCTCTCGGGGGAGTGTTCGGCGTACTGACGGCGCTGCATTTTATATTGGACTCGAAAGAGCTTGTGGGTCTGTGTCATGTCTGCTACTATGTCTGCGTCCCTGTCATGCTGTGGTGCATCTTCCGCCTGTGCAGGTACTATATAAAGGTACGAAAGCCCGATCGCATGGAAATTGTCAGTCTCGGCGCTGTGGGAGTTTTTACGGTGATGCTTATAAGGGACGGCTTGTCAACAGGGACAGTGCAAAGCGTCACTTACTTCGGACTTACCCCGCTTGCAATGGTTATATGCCTTATGCTCCTCGCGATAGTCATAAACGGCAGGATACAGCGTCAGATACTCGCGCTGGAGGAAGTAAAGCAGGAAAACCGGCTGCTTGAGCAGACCAATGAAATGAATCGTGATTTTCTGCGAATGGTTGCTCACGAGCTGAAAACCCCGCTCACCGTGATATCCGGCTATGCACAGCTCATCGGGCGGCAGGCGGAAAAGAGCGGTCAAAGCGATAAAACGACTGAGCGGCTGCGCACGATGCGCAGTGAAGCGGACAGGCTCGGAACGATAGTCACCGGACTTATGGATTACACCTACAACAAGCCGTTGAATGTGGAAATGACGGCGGTAGATGTCGGGGCGCTTCTGAACGATGTATCGGGGGTAATGGCTCCGGTATGCGCCAAAAAGGAGAACACACTGAAAGTAAGCAGCAAGTGTGCGCAGAAGGTCTGTGGCAATGCCGAGCTGCTGCTTCAGGTGCTCATAAATCTGATCGTCAACGCCTGCCGCTATACGGAAAAGGGAGCGATCTCCGTTGAGGCGGAGGATGATGGCAGCAGCGCGGTCTTTCTCGTGACCGACACGGGCAGCGGCATACCTCCCGAGGCTGTGCCGCATATCTTCGAGAGGGGCTACACCACCGGCGAGGGCAGCGGGCTGGGACTTGCGATATGCAAGGAAACTGTTGAGCTGCACGGGGGTACGCTTGAGCTTTTTTCCACCAACTCGCAGGAGACAAGTTTCCGGTTTACGATACCGATATACAAAGTAAATTAAATTTACTCTTACAATTTTGTAAGTCTCGTTTTTTTAACGAAAAAATGTGCTATAATACATATAGAAAAACAATACCGAAAGGACGGTCAAAATGAAGTACATAAGATTGTTTTTAAGCGTATTTCTCTCCGTGTGCATGACAGTTTCGTGCATGGCGGGATTCTGCGTCAGCGCGTCCGCCGATGGTCAGGTCACGATCACCTTCGTCTCCAACGGCGGCACCGCTGTTTCGGCTATAACGGTTGAGAGCGGCGAAATTGTTGAGGCTCCTATCTCTGACCCACAAGAGCGGGCTGGCAATTTGACGGCTGGTGCGCCGACCAGGCTTGCACTTCTTATTTTGCCGACGAATACTGTACTCAGGAGATAGATGAAATAATGTATATTTCAGCTCTCGGACATGCCTATATAAACGGCTCCTGTATACGCTGCGGAACTAAAGAACCGGCAAAGTATTTCCAGGAAAAAGAACCTACCTGCACCGAGCACGGAAATAAGGAGCACTATAGGAGAGACTCGTATTATTACACTGACAGCGAATGCACACAGCCCACTACCCGTAATGAGATCACCATCCCCGCCCTCGGGCATGACTACGAGAATGGCGTATGCACACGCTGCGGCGCGCAGGAGCTGGGTGAAGCGGTAATCACTCTCTCGCAGACCGAGTGCATTTATACCGGTAAGCCCTGCACGCCCGGTTTTACAGTCCGGGACAAGAAAACCGACAAGCTTGTTCCTCTGTCCTGCTACAAGGCTGAATACAAGAATAATGTGGAAGTCGGCACAGCTTCTCTCGTTCTTACCATGAGCGCGCCTTACAGCGGTACATATACCGAGAACTTTGTGATAAATTATCCCGCTGCGAAGAACATTGCAGACATAACACTTGCTCATAACTCGTATATATTTGTGAAGGGTACCGTTTATTGTCCCAAAGTAACGGTAACAGACAAGGACGGTTACATCGTCCCCGATGTTTATTATAGTGTGGAGTATAAGGACAACACAGCCGTAGGGACCGCGACCGTGACTGTGACGGCAATATTATTTCATCTACTTATTATACAGTAGGATACTCCAAGAATGCAAAAAGAGGAACGGCGAAGGTCATAGTAAGAATGTCAGCTCCCTACGCCGGCAGCTATGACGTTTATTTCGAGATATACTGATGATAAATACAGTGTTGGAGATGCCGCATACATTTAGTCCTGATGATTATTAACACGGCAGTAAAATGTGAAACGGAGTGTTAAGAGCAGAATCAAGCATACCCTCGTCTCGTAATCCGTCATATATTCCATATTATTTTTGCGCTGCCGTCCTCGCCGATGATGATTCTGTCTATCATTATCGACGCGACCTGCTTTCTGCGCTTGAAATCAGCGTTCTGCCAGCTTCGCGAAAGGTCAGTGACATACTTGATATCGGGAGCATCGTTTTTAAGCTCCTCGATCTTTTCGTAAAGTTCAAGCCGCTCTCTTTTGAGCGCAGTTGCCTTTTGGTTCGCAAGCGCAACAAGGTCGGCATTGAACCCGCCCGAAAGGATATTATCGAGCAGCCCGGCTTCGGACTTCTCTACAGCCTTTATCCGAAGCTTCAGACCGTTTATCTCGTCGGAATGATTTTTCGATGTCCGTATCTCACTCTTCAGCTCGGAGAATTTCGCCGCGATGCACTCATACACCATATTCTCGATGTCTTCGGCATATATCGTCACCTTCGGGCCCTTACAGTTCTTTTTGTGCTGTTTTCCGGTGCAGCTGAAATAGCGCCGGATCTCATTGCTCTTGTTGATAACGCTCTTGACCGTTGTCATCTTATGCCCGCACTTTGCGCAGATCAGCTTTCCCGCAAGCCAGCTCGTTGAGTTGCTGCAGCTGTTGCCTATCTGCTTGTTCTGCTCAAGCTTTCGCTGACAGCGCAGCCAGAGCTCCGAACCGACAATACCGGAGTGCGACATGACGACGAGCTTCATATCTGACCAGTCCGCAATTGTCTGCGAGTGCTTGCTTCGTCCATATAGCTGCGCGCCGTACTCGCCTGTGAATGCTGACACGTCACTGATAATGTTTACGCCGTGCGCATCGAAATAATCGTACACGTTGGAATCTGCTCTGACGTAAATCGGGTTTTTCAGCAGCGCAGACAGCTTTGATGTTGTCCATTCACTGCCGTCAAGTGTCTGTCTTCCCTCTGCGATAAGTATAGACTGCAATCTCCGCAGAGTAACGTTTTCCTGCGCATAGACTTCGTATATGTACTGTATCTGTTCTGCCTCACCTACAACAGGACTAAGCTTCTTCGACTTGATGTTATTTATCATTGCCGGTACAAGCTCGAAGCCGTAAGGTCTGCGTCCTCCCATATAAAAACCCATTTCACTGCGGTGCTCATAAGCCTGCGTGACACGTTCGATTATCGAGGTGCGCTCGAACTCAGCAAACACCATAAGCAGCTTGACTACCATTTCACCGTATGGGGTGGAGGTGTCAAACGTCTCCTGCGAGGATACGAACTTTACGTTATGCTCCTTGAACTCGTTAAGGCAGTTCACAAAATCTATGAGAGAACGGCTCAGACGGTCAACTCTGTAAACAATGACCTTGCTGACTCTGCCCCTGCGGATAAGATGCATAAGCTTCTGGAATCCGTCACGGTCTGTGTTTCCGCCGGAAAAGCCATTATCGACGATCTCTATGACTTTCTCGTCCTTCTCATCGGGTCTTATCATTGAGCGGCAGTACATCAGCTGTGTTTCGCAGCTGATACTGTTCTCTTTCTCTACCGACTTTCGTGCATAAATAATTATCGCCACTTGACACCACCTCCCTTCTATAGTATAATTACCTTAGCGTCAGCCTGCGTTCTTCAATGTCGTATCCGACACGATTTCAATTCCTGCGGAAGCTC
>JAGBLA010000199.1 GCA_017635675.1 Ruminiclostridium sp. | reverse complement strand
AGGAGGTTTGACGCAGTAGACGGTCACGGCAGGAAGCCGTGGTATTGCCGCCAAAAGCGCGCAGGACGCGCGCATACAAAGCGGCATAAAGTGGATAGCTCTTTTTCTCTCAAATTGGGTTTTTAGAGGTTCCCTAAAGGATAATATATAACACCTTTCAAACAGGAGGAATTTATGAAACACATAAACAAATTAACATCACTGGCGATCGCTGCGGCTCTCGTTTTATCGGGCTGCGCTGAAAACAAGCCTGATCCCGCGGCGCAAAGCACAGGGACAGAGACTGCAGCTACAGAGATGTCGGCGGGCAGTAATTATGCAGAGAAGAAAATTCTTATCCAGACATTCGGTGACGAGAGTTATTATCTCACGGAGGATATCCCGTTTGAGGGAGAAGTGACCGATTCTTTCGACGGCGGTATAACGATGACCGCGAAGAACCGTTTTGGAACTACTTTCGGCGCGGAAATACAAAGCACATACGACGTCGATATATACGAGCGGCTTAAAGCTATGCGTGAAAGCTCCGAAACGCAGACCGTGCAGGATATGAAAGACGGTCTGCTTACAGTCGATGTGAAAAACACACTCAGAAGCAAATACATATACTGCGGTGACGGGAACTGGTACTACTCGGATATCACGAACTCCGGGTGCAGGCTGATACCCGATGATAAGAACGGATCCGCGCTTATTGCCGATGAGCTTACCGCGCATACTGCCCTTGATATTCTGGCGGAAGATGATAAATATGATATCGGCATTCCGACAGTAGGTGACATTACAGCGGAAAAAGGCGAACCGCGGCTCAACAACGATATTTCGTCTGTATGCGGCGAGACGGTTCACTGCTATATCAATGACAGGACAAGGAGAAACTTCTATTTTGCAAGGAGCAGCGACGACTTCTACTATTCCGAAGACAGCAGCACAAGAACAGATGTAATGACCGACGGCGTGCCGTATTATCAGAGCTCAGACGAGTATGAATATTTCGGAAATTCCGACGAAGCATACTGCCGCCATGATATGTATGATATATTCTACCCCGCGGACACTTTCGAGGGTACATGGGAGACTGTTCCTCTTGCAAAGCGTATTGCAGAAAGATATACATTCGCTTATGGATTTGATGTCGGAATAAGCACTGATAACTATCGCTGTGAGATATACAAAAGCACAGATGACAGTATCGCGGCGCTGCTCAATGATGAGGGCAGGATAGTTTCCGCGTGGCAGTACGGCGCGGACGGTCTTACAGTCATGACCGCTGTTAAGAGCATAGAAGAAATGCCTGTTGACATGAATGAATTGCTTGAACACGCACGGACGCATACAAAGGAAATTGCAGACCAAAAAGAGCTCGACAGGAAAAAGACCGTCGATGACTGGTATAAGGAGGACACCGCGAAGTATGACCTTCCCGAGCTCCTTGGAGATATAGCCGAGGGTGAAGCTGTTTCCGAACCTACAACTGTGCGGAGATATCTTGATCTGTTCAGGAGCTGCAAGCCGTTTACTCTCGAATACCGCGCAATAGGCGGGTTCAGAAACGATTACAACTATCTGACTTACGACGGAATGGATTATTATGTGAATGAGATAGTTGCATCTCATGACAATACATTCGATTTTCAGATAGAGTTCCTCGCAGTCGGTGATTACACTTATACGTCGGGCGATAACGGCAGTTTCACTCGCTGTAAGAAGGGAGAAAATGATACGTCGGAAGCTATATGGTATTATCTGCCCGACGCTCTTGAACCTTTTGACGGTATGAATTTTGTTTCGGCTTACAAGGGTACGATCAACGGCGAGGAATACGATATAGAAAAATGGGAATTTCAGAATCATAACCCCGTTTTGTTCTTCTGCCGAAACGGAAAGATAGAAGCGTTCAGGTACAATGTATTTGACCGCAGAACGGTTTTCTATATCACGGAGTTCTCGGAGACTGCTCAGAGTGAATTCATAAAAACTCCGGATAACATCAGAGAAATAACAGAATAAACAGAACCCCGTACTGCACAAGCGGTACGGGGATTTAGTGATTTTGCCAAAGCAATAATCACTTGATCCGGCATGATATCGGAACAATAAACCCGAAATACCGAAAAGGTCTTGCTTTATAGCTATATTAATGATATAATGGTTTTTAGTAAACATACGGAGGGATCACATGAACAAGAACAGGACACCTTTCAAATATAGAGGCTTTTTGATCCTGCTTGCAGCAGTGCTTTGTTCATCAGCGTGCGGTTCTGATCCGGGCGGAGGACTTATCACAGAGGCCCATACATCACCTGCCAAAACCGCCGTTGTCACTGCCGCGTCAACGTCGGGAACCGTAACTATGACACCCGCCGCCGATCTTAAAGATCTTGCAGGCACATCAACTGCTGAAACGACTGCAGTGAGTATTGAAACAACCACAGCGGCTGAAACAACTGACGACAGCAATGAAGACGAAGACAGAGATCCTACACCCGATATGTCGATAATAGAATCCATTGAGACATATAAACCTCGCTATGAAGAAACCGCATTTGCTTTTAATACGATACAATCCGTAGGAATGAGCATAGACGGCTACGGACCCATGTTCATAGAAGCTGACTATGGCGTAACAGAAACTGTTAAAGGACGCATTGTAAAAGTAGAGTACTATAATCATACAGATAAAGACATAAATATCGAATACGCAAAACTCTACGATCTGAAAGCTGAATTTTTTGATCCTGACAAATGCCCCGATATACAACTGACAAAAGACGAACCTTGCTGCATCGATACTTCCGATATGGAACAGGGGTTGTATGAAATACGCCTCATGTTTTCAGACGAAACCGGCGATAAACATGCTTTCGAAGCATATTTCATAGTAAAACCTGAAAGAACACTGACATGCTGCGCATACGCATCATCATATTATATGGCTAGTCTTATCAAACGCGATGACTTTATAGAACGCAGAAAACTATTATTGGAAGCAATGGAAAGGGAAGAAGGGACCGAACTCAACGGTGGATTTGCTGTCGACGGATCAAAATCGCTGCAGCTTGACAAGTTCTATTACCCGAATTACACATTTGGTAAACCGGAAAAATACAGATGTGATACAGAAAAATGGATCGAGCTGTCATATCAGATAACAGAAGAAGACTGGTCAAAAGAGCACAAAGTCTATGTGATATGTGATTGGCTGCGGAAAAATATTCCGTATGACGATTTTGCCAGACAGCATATATCGAGACCTCAGTATTACAACGACTGGTCAGGCGCTCAGAGTGTATGGGATCTGCGAACAGGTAAATGTTGGGATTACAGCAATATATTCAGCATAATGTGTCGGGCACAAGGAATACCTTGTACAACGATCGGATCACTCAGCATAAACCACTCGTGGAATATCGTAATGATAAACGGTCGATGGGAAGAAGTCGATATCGCCAATTGGACGCCTTATACAGTGCACAATGAAGATGTATCTGTCATAGATCGTTCGCCAAACAACTGGTATATCTGTGGTTTTAGCGGACTTACACCGACATATGACGAAGAATTACCGGCTGATGTCGATGTGAATCTTCAACTCATGTACGGTGATCCCCATGATAAAAATGAGAACGTATCGCGCATTTATTGACACATAGCCCCCCAAAAATGAGAGCGTTTCGGGGTATTATTATGATATTTGACATATTCTTATTGATTTTTCTGTCATGATGTGATATAATTATATAGAATAATTTAATAAATGACTTTTCCGCTTACTTGAGCGGAAACTGTTTAGAATGAAAACCGTCATAAACACTGACCGTAAACGATACTGACCCAATGGAACAATTATACAAAAACAGATTAAACAAGGAGGCGGGATAATGTTCACCGTGAAACAAAGGATAAGCGTGCTTAAGGTATGTGCCGTTTTACTTGCTGTGACGCTGATATCGGGAGCCTGCGGAGCAGCGAAGGAATACGAGAACTATCAGCTCGGCGGCGGAGCAGACCGTACCGCAGCCGCCGATACAGCGGTTTCTTCCGCGGCAAGCAATACAGAGACTTCCCCTGCGGACAGCAATGCGCCCGTGACAGCGCCGACTTCAACAGAGGAGACCGCTCCGGCGGTCACAAGTGAAAGTGACAGCAGCCCGTCGGTGCCGTCCTCCGATGATTCGATATTCGATCGGCTGCCAAACGACGACGGCTCCTCAGGCAGCGGCGGTTTCGTGGTAAATTCCGGTCCCAATACGGCGTATCAGCTTACGGAAGCGGATATTCAGGCAATGAACAATAACAAGGCTGTCATAATCCGCAGCAATCAGGGCTATGTCTCCACATTGGTAGGGAAATACTATGACGGTACCGTCAAGGTGATCCCGGGCGAAATGAGCACGTTTGAAGAGGGCATCAATACCCTCAACGGCATAGCAACACTTCTCGGTATGCAGGCAGGCACAGAGTTCCTCGCAGACAACGGCGAGCAGGACAAGGAGGGCTATACCTATCTTACCTACCGTCAGCGCTACGGCAGCGACATCGTTCAGAATGCCACGCTTCATATAGTGATAGACCCCGCAGGCTGTCCCTGCGCGGTAAGCTCATCGTTTACCCCGAATATCGGTATCAAAACGGACAGCTCAGGTGACATCACAGCAGCCGAGGCTGAAAAGGCAGCTTCACAGACGCTGTCCCAGAACGGCTATCCGAGCAAGGTTTACAGTGCGGCGACTGCCCGTGTGTCCGTCAATATTTTCGGCGACCTCTATCGCTGCTGGGTGGTATTCAGCGATAACCCGCAGATCTCGGCAGGCTTTGAGAATATGATGTATCTCGCCAACTACATCAGTATGTCCGGGGAATTTTTACAGCAGGCACCTTCCTCTACCCTTTCCGTCACAGTCGATCAGGGTTTCTATGACAACGACAAGTATTTTGAGGGATTGCAGTCCGCCACATGGTCAGGAACGGTGAATTTCAAGAACTTAGGCTCACAGAACATAACCGTTCCCGTTGCCTATGACCCAAAGACAGGGACATACTATCTTATGGACACGAAGCGCAAAATAGCAGTAGCCGATTTCTACAAGTTCTGCTATCAGGGAGATCTTCAGTTCCTCACCAGCACCAACAATACCTGGGACGAAAGAGATCTTGCCTGCTACTATAACTATTCATTGGTATATGACTGCTATGCCGCCCATAACATACAGTCTCCAGACGGGTTCGGAACGCCCATGCTCCTGTGCAGGCACTTCTCCGATCAGAACGGAGAGCAGGTAGATAACGCTGTATTTGTTTCTCTGATACAGGGGTGGCTCACTTTCGGATACAGCGAGCTTAATAATTTCTGCTATGACCTTGACGCAATGGCACATGAGTTTACCCACGCGGTCACATTTTCAAGCATAGAGGGAAGCAATTATCAGAATGACGCAGGCGCTGTAAATGAGGCATACAGCGATGTAATGGGTAATATCGTTGAAATGCTCATGGGAAGATCGTCCGATGTGCTGTGGGAGCTGTCGGAAAACAGCAACGAGACCCTCAGATCCATGTCAGACCCCAACAAGTATCATCAGCCGCTTTGTATAGGCGATGTGTACTATGTACCCAATGTACTGTATCCGAATCAGATGTGCAATGACTGCGGCGGCGTCCATACCAATTCGAGCATTGTCAACTACGCAGCGTATCTCCTCTACAAACAGGGTATGCCTTTGGAGGATATGTTTGATCTTTTCTACACTTCCCTGCAAATACTTACTCCCGCCAACAACTTTCAGGACGTGTATGCGGCACTTATATACAGCGCCCGTTCCAACGGCTATACGGCGTATGAGACCATGCTCACCAACGTGTTTACGCAAAACGGCGTACTGAACGCGAACAGACAGGCAGCTGAAAGGCAGTATATGAGAAGCGGGTTCGGACGCATTAATTTTCATGTAAGTTCCGATATTACGGGAAACTACTACTGTCTGATATACCTGTATGATATGGAGAGCAGCTCAGTCGTGCTTCAGACATGGCCTGACACCAATGGGTATGTAAGCTTTCTGGCTCCTGTGAATACATATCTTGCTATTGATCTGCAAGTTCTTGATCCGACACTGACACAGGGAGCAGAGCTGTACTACACAGATTCCGGCTGGGATTATGCCATGAACGGGGCGCAGCCCATGATATTTACAATGGAAGACGGCGAAAACACAGATATTGCAGATCTTAACTAATCAAGGAGGAACGTAATATGTTTTGTCCGAAATGCGGTAAAAATGTCACAGAAGGCGCAGCTTTCTGCGCAAGCTGCGGAGCACAGCTGCAGGTACTGCCTCAGCAGGGTGATACTCCTCCTGCTGCAAACAATATGGCGCCTGTGCAGAACACAGCATCGGCATCACCTGCAAATACTGTAACGCCGCAAAGCCCTGTATCAGATCTCCCGAACAATGCTATCCCGCAGGTCAGCGCGCCGATACCGCCCGCATATAATACTCCTCCGCAGGGTAATGCGCCGATACCGCCCGATAATACAGTACCTCAGTATGGCGCACCGCCGGTTCCAAACTACAATATGCCGGGCGCAGCGGGATATGCGGTACCCGTACAGCAAGCGCCGAAGCGTAAGTCGCCTGCCAAAGCGCTGCTTATCATCGGGATATCACTGATAGCCATAGCGGGCATTGTCATTTTAGTATTATTTTTATTTGGCAATAAAAACTTTACCGTCAATAAAACACCGACCAACGACATCATCGCGTCCGCAGTCAAGCCTTCCGGTACAAGCGCGTACAACGGAGATGATATTGAGGTGTCGTTCTTATATCCGACCTCCGCTGCCATACGCACGGATCTTTCCGATGGAATATATCTGTACTCGGGCGGCGTACAGGGACTTCCCTACATAATGATAAGCCGCGTGAACAGATCGTCAGACCCGGAGAGTTACTTTGCCGAATACCGCAAACAGATGAACGGCAGCTACTCCTCCCCCGAGTTTGATGATATACGCAAGACGGAGGTTGGCAGCAAGACGCTGTATATGCAGCGCATGAAAGCTGTCTATGACGGCGTCGATCAGGTAATAGACAGGTATATTGAGGTGTACGGCGACTGCACGGTGACATACACGGTAAAAAGTCTTAGCGCAGGCAGCGAAGATGATTTTCTGAAAGATGTCATTCTTTCTCTCTATCCCGTCCGACAGGTATATGGCGATACCGCAGCAGCAAACGTAAGCGATATCCCTGCCGAGACTTCGGCAGATGTATCATATTTCCCCGATACACAGGCAACGGTTTCCGATACCGCACCGCAGGATACAATACCGCCGTTCACAACAGCTCCCGATACCGCGCCGCAGGATACGGCCGCATCGACCACAGAGAAACCTGTCCCCGCATCGGGCAGCGGGCAGAAGGTATCGGCGACAGAGATCGCCCTTACTGTCACTGTTCCCGACGGTCTTCAGGCAGCCCCATACGAAGACGGTATAGCCGCATACAATGATGATCTGCTCTTCATAGCAGAGTATCAGAATACCAACTATGGTACCGATGCGGTCATATTCAATGCAGGGGACTACATAGACCAGTGGTCGAAGAGCGCGTCCTTTATAAAAGATCAGTTCGGATTCAGCAACCTTACATACAGCGGATACGAGGAGGTCACCATTGACGGCAAGAGCGGTATGATGCTGACCGATGTGTCCTATGATTTCGGCGACTATACAGGTAAAGGCAGAATGTATATTCTTACCGAAAACAACTATTTCGGCGTATATGTGCTGTACTACGCAGTGACGAACGGAGCAGCCAATGCACAGGCTCTCGAAGCGGCAGGTCAGGCTATGGCGGAAAGCTTCACGATGAAAGACGCGCCGTACAGTGAAAACTTCATGGTATGCAATCCTGCAGACGGAAGCTTTATGTTCTTCGTGGATACCGCTCTTATCGGAACTCCCTCCGCTGTGGAAAGAGGCGTTGATGTACCTGTGGGTAATTTAGGCGCGGATCACAAGATCAATGTACGTAAAAATGATTTCTCGTCACAGGGCGTCACCGATGCCGACAGCTTCCTTAAAAGCTATGCCGAGCAGATAGGGATCCCCGCGTCACAGATAACGGAATACGGAGCAGGCAGATATGGCGCAAAGTGTTTAGTCGGCTCCTATACCGAAAACGGCATTCCGATGCAGATGGAAATAGTGGCGTTCAGCGATCCGAACGGCGTCGTCTATACTATCTACGGCGAAGATGCCGAATCAAACTTCTCTGCCTATGATGATATTATTTATCAGATCGTCTGGTCTATATATGTCGGTTAAATATCTTCGGTACAAGCTGTGAATGACAGCATGAGCAAAAACGGGAACGGGACCGCTATCCCGCACACGTCAATGGGAAGATGATCATAAAACAAGTAAGTCCCGAAAAGTCTCTTGTCGGGATCACGGCATTTGATTCAGCAGCATAAGAAATACGGTATTTCAATGAAATGCAGAGACATATTTTGAAAATAACATGACACCAGATGAAGGCAAATATGGATCTTAAAGACAATATGATGTTAAATTCGATAGATGCTGTTTTTTATGTAATAGTATGTGATGATGATAGGTGCTTGAAAAAGTCACTGGTGGAAAAAATTGTAGAACATATGGCAAATGTTGTCGGCGCTACATTCTATGCAACACGTGCCGGTGAGAAAATATCAGACCCTAAAATTTTACGTGATGAATTCAAAACTACAATAGCGTCACAGATACAGATAATAACTGTTTACACCAAGAGAGATGAAATTTCATTAATGCCTACAAAACAACGTGACATGTTCTATGAAGCAGTTATAAATGATGGTGATTTTAAAAATACATCTGAAATTGTAGACATGATTGAAAAACTGTATCCAAGCGAATGATAGTTGATTTGACTTTCAAAGTGAAATGAGAAGTGGAATTTACTGTTTAATATTATGGGTGTATAATAGAGCCAAGTATAAAATCAATGAAATTACCATTTAACAACCAATTGTATGTGACTATAATGGCAGTTGTCAAATGATGATTAAAATGGGGCTAATTTTCAGTCGGTTAATGTAAAGGAAGGAGTTGAATTTTATGAATGATACGTTCGATCAAAATCTTAAATTTGCCATGAAGCATCTTTTGGAGAATTTCTTAGATCTTATAGATGAAATTTGGCTTTTCGGTTCTTATGCGAGACGAGACAATCATAAAAATTCTGATATTGATTTATTTATAGTTTTAAAAGATCCGAAATTCAATACTTTACAGAATAAACGCAATATGATCAATATTTGTGATCCACTATCAGGTCCTGAAATTGATTTTATTTTAAGGAATAAAAGTCCATTTGAATATAAAGATTCAGATTTTCAGGACTACAGTGAAAAACTATTTATAAAGAATGTTAAAAAGGACGGATTGAAATTATGGCCAATTTAAATTATTATGATTTCGCTGATAATGATTATTTCTTTATTAAAAACAGCGGGTCGGAGAAATCAATTGCTTCCCTGCGCTCGTCGGTGACCATAAGATCGGCAAAAATACAGTCTATATCACCCGATTCCGCAGCGGCGATCACTCCTGAGTAATCATAAACCGTGAATTCTATATCCGCTCCCAGCCATGCCGCAAAACGTCTCGCCATCTCAATATCGAAACCGGTGAGAGTCTTTCCCTCATAGAAGCTGTACGGCTCTACGATACCGGTAGTTCCGACGCGCAGTGTGAATCCCGGAGCATCCGCTTTCGGGATATCGGGCATTTCGTAGTTTCCATCGTTCGACCAGCGATCGAATGCATCATCGAGGATACCGGCAGCGTTCATCTCAGATATGAATGAGTTCAGCTTTATTCTGAGATCAGGGACCCTTGCTGCTCTTGAGACTCCGACAGAGACCTCACTGACGTCCCCGAGGTCTTCATCAATGAGGGTTACACCTTTCAGCCCGTTGTCTATTGCGAGCTGCATCTGACGACGGTCATACACGAATGCGTCATATATCCCGTCAGCAACTGCTTCATAAGACGCAAATGCCTCGTTAGTGATGATTATATCAGCATATTTGAATGTCTTTTCCGCAGCAATAAGCCCTGTTGAACCTAAACCGCCCCCTATCTTAATACCGGGCTTGTCAAGCTCCGCTATAGACGCATACTTCGGAACGGCAGGAGGATCTATATTGCTTTCGGCAAAGCCGTGTGCTCCGTTGCATCTGTGTCCGCGGAAACCGTGTTTACGCCTTGCCGATCATTTTGAGACAGCAGCAGAAACAATATAATTACCGCAGCAATGATAATGTCAACTTTTTTGGTGTTCTTTCTCATAAACCGGTTCTCATCAGATGGGTTTCAGATGTTTTCCCGATACTTATACAGCGGTAAATTTTATTGTGATCAGGTTTTCCGAATCGTAGTGATACCGGATGGAATCCGCAAGCTTCTCCACGATCATTACCGAAAGCTCATCACCCTCCGTGAGCGGGTCATACCTGTCATCACCGTAGCTTATCCGCATTTCCGCGGAGGAATCCGTTTCGGAATACTCTATGCCGATATTTATCGGGAAACCTTTTCCCTCGTGGTCAAGTTTTCCTACGATATTCTGTATGACAAGCTCCTCGAAGGCAAGCTGCATATTTCTTACGATCCGAGCGTCAATGACATTGTCTCTGCCAAACTGTTCTATCTGTGAGATAAAGCCGATAAAGTCGAAATCGGGCGAGTTTATTCCGAGTTCAAGCTGCTTTAAGCGCTTGATGAATATTCTCGTTTTTTCCTTTTTCGGATCTTCAAAGATCTGCTGCGGCGTTCCGTCTTCATAGATACCGCCCTCGTCCATATAGAATATGCGGTTGGAGACATCGCGGGCAAACTTCATCTCATGGGTGACTATCATCATAGTCATGCCCTCTCTGGCAAGGGTTCTGATGACCGAGAGCACCTCGCCTACCATTGTGGGGTCGAGCGCCGAGGTCGGCTCGTCGAACAGTATTATTTCCGGCTTCATCGCTATCGCGCGTGCGATAGCCACACGCTGCTTCTGTCCGCCGGAAAGCTCGTCGGGATAATTCTGTGCCTTTTCGGCAAGACCTACCCGCTTCAGCAGCGCCATACCCTCGCTGTACGCCTGTTCCCTCGGTACTTTGAGCAGGTTTACGGGCGCTGATATGACATTTTCTATTATATTCAGATTTGCGAACAGATTGAAGGATTGGAACACCATTCCCATTTTGCGGCGAACAAGCGAAATATCGCACTTCGGGTCGGTTATCACCTCGCCGTCGACCGTTACCGTTCCCGAGGTCGGCTCCTCAAGCTGATTGAGGCAGCGCAGGAGCGTGGATTTTCCCGTTCCCGAAGGACCTATCACAGAAATAACATCGCCCTTGTTGATCTCCACGCATACATCTTTGAGCGGAGTCACATTCGGGTATTCCTTGCGGAGATGCTCTATTTTTATCATGCTCATGACGATCAGCCTCTCTTTCTCCCGGGACTAACTTTTTTCAGAATGAATTTCAGTATCAGTGAAATTATCCATGCCAGAATGAAGTATATTATTGCCGTTGCGATAAGCGGGAAGAATGCTTCGTATGTGCGGCTCCGGATAATGTCGCTCATTTTCGTGAGATCCTGTATCGCTATGTAGCCGACTATCGAGGTGCTTTTCAGCAGCGAGACTATCTCGCCCCTGTAAACCGGCAGGAATCGCACTGCCGCCTGTGGGAAAATGAAACGGAAGAACGCCTGATTTTCGCTGTAACCGAGTGCAAGCGCCGCTTCACGCTGACCACCGTCGATGCTCTCAATGCCGGAACGCATTATCTCCGATGCATAAGCGCCGAAGTTGAGCGTAAACCCGATAATTGCCACCCACACCGCTTCAAGACCCGACTTGCCGAGGATCACATAGTAGAGTATCATAAGCAGCACGACCATAGGAGTTCCCTGCAGGAGCTTGACGTAGATATTGCTTACAGCGTTGGCGAGTCTGCTGCCGGTGCGCCGGAACATACAGATAAGGAACGCGAGCAGCGAACCGAATACTGTCGAAAGCACGGTTATAAGACAGGTCGTGCCGATGCCGTCAAGGATAAGTTTCCAACGCTCCTCGCGGATAAAGTTCTTCTCGAAACTCTCGGCAATGCTGTCGAAAAAGCCGGGAGCTGTCTCGGTATCGGTATTCTCCTTCCGCACTACCGCCACCGCGTTTGCCGTGTAATAAACATCGGAGAAATTCACGCTTTCCGCCCGCTCGGCAGTTATCATTATCGTGCCGGAGGCTATATCGTACATTCCGGAGGTTATGCCGGGGATAAGAGAAGCAAATTCGCCGTTGTCTATGTTCAGCGAATAGCCGTATTCGCGGCAGAACCGCGCGACAAGCTCCACCTCAAAGCCCGCGTTTGTACCGTTCGAGATATACGAGAACGGCTGCATCGTCGGGGCGGTGATATACCGTATCGAGCCGTTTTCTCCCGTAAGTCCGGTAAGATCGACAGTCTTGACGCTTTCGTCATCACCGAACCATTTTGACACAAGCTCGTCATAAGTGCCGTCGCCGTGCAGCTTTCGCAGGAATTCGTTCATCTGATCGCGGAGGTATTCCTTGTCCGCCGATCTCTCAAACGCAAATCCATACGGTATTTCCATGAATACCTCTTTCAGATATGTGAGCGAGGGGTCAGCTTTCATAAAATCCTTCGCGGAGGATTCGGGACAGGTGAACGCGTCGATAACTCCTGCGCCGAGCGCCACTGCCATATCCGGCTGATTATTGTACTGAAGTATCTCCGCGTCAGGATAGCGCTCGCGTATCATTATCTCATACAGACCGCCGGTTATCGCACCGATCTTCTTGTTTTCGGCGTAGTAGGAGAACGGTCTGTCCTCGACAGCACCGGTACTGTTGTCGGGAGTTATATCCGATGATCTTACCGCAAGAGTTATACCGCCGATATAGATCGGGTCGGAGAAGTTCATGCTTTCTTTTCGTTCCTCCGTAACAGTTGCGCAAGACGCTAACATATCATAGATCCCTGTGGAGATACCGGCAAGCGAAGAAGATACGCTCGTCTGATCGAAACTGCAGTCATATCCGTATCTGCGGCAGAATTCAGACACAAGCTCAATAGAATAGCCTGTAAGCTCTCCGTCCGCTATCATGGAAAACGGAACATTTGTGGAGACCGTTACGATATTAAGCTTGCCGTTTGTTCCGTCAAATCCGGACAGATCCACCTTGTTTGCTTCCGAGCCTTTCGCAAACCACTTATCCTTCATTTTTTCAAGCGTTCCGTCCGCCGCAAAGTCCGACAGCATTTCGTTGAACTGCTCCATTATACGATCGGCTCTTTCATCGTTCTTCCGAAACGCGAAACTGTAATTGTCAGTTCTCAGAACTTCACTTAAATAGCCTATATCAGGATGCTCGATATGCGCCATTCTGAGGACCGGCTCGTCACAGATGAAACAGTCTATTTTGCCCTGGTTAAGCGCAAGGATAATGTCGCTTAATGTATCATAATATAAATACTCGCTGTCAGGCAGATACTCAAGGGTCGGCTGTTCAAAGCTTGAGCCGGTGATTATGCCGACACGCTTTCCTATGTAGTCCTTATAGGTTATAGTCCCGTTGCCGTCAGTATCCGCCGAGACCGTGTCATGGGTCTGCTGATCATTTTTCGGCGGCAATACCGCAAGCACTATTGCCGCCGCGATCAGAATAAGTACGATGACAATAATAATATCAACTCTTTTTGTATTCTTTCTCATATCGTATTGCTCCTGTACGAAAATGATCGTTTTGCATCATGCCGCAGGATCGGGCGGCTCGGAAAAAACCGCCTTTACGGCAGTTCCACCATAGACAGCGGCAAATTCATTATTTACCGAGTATTACCAAACAGTTTGACTATTTGCTCTCTCCCCCCGCCGTAGTCGGAGAGAGAGAGCAATATGTCACCTTTATCCGATATATCGCTGCGTTAACGAACTGTTCAGGCAGCGGGCTTTACTTCGGTTTTCGCGCCGTTGTATGTAATGCCGTCGCCGTATATCGTTGTCCAGTCGTTCTTCATCGAGATCGGCACCCAGTCAAACTCGTCACAGAGCGAGTACATCTTGTCTGCCTTTTCGATATTGCCGTTCTCACGCTCGGTATCATCGCAGCAGAGCATAAATGCAAGGCTTCTGTACTTGTTGCCTGAGGTGGCATATTCAGCCATGCTCGCGTCTCCGGTGCTGTTGCCGAAGGAAAGCACAGGCTGCTCACCGATCTCCTGCGCTATGACAGTGACCTTGTTGGTTTTGAGGTTCTTGATAATGAACTTACCGCCGAGCACAAGCTTATCCGCGTCGGTGAAGGTGTATTTCAGTCCGTCTGTATCGCCCTGATTGGTCGCGACAAGCAGCTCGTCGGAGCCTATTATCTGACTGTTAGGCAGGTCAAGGGCAGAGTTATACACGATGCCGCGGACGATAAATCTGTCTGTGCCGCTGACTACATAAACCGTGAAGCCGTTTGCCTTGAGATAGTCGATCACCTGGAGCATAGGCCTGTAGAAGCCCTCGCCGCGCTTCATGCCGTCATAGCTCGGCATGGACTGCTTCTTGAATTTCTGTATGTAGGAATTGAACTCGTCGAGCGTCATTCCCTTGAACGCGGACGCGACAGCCTTGCCGTGATCCACCTCAAGCCCGTCGAAGGACTTGCCTGTCTCGTTCTGCTCCTTTATCTTGTTTGCGACTTCCTTCTCGAAATCAGAAGCCTTATCCTTGTAGTCGGGATCTTCAAGAACACGGTATTTTAACAGTGTATAGTCGAAGTAGTTCGGGTCTGTCTCACAGAACAGCGTTCCGTCAAAATCGAACACAGCTATGCGGTTCTCAACGGGTATGTAATCCTTGCTTCCCTCGGTGGTTATCGCCTTCATGTAGGAGATAAGCTCGGTCTTGGCTTTTGCGTCCGATGTCCAGAGAGACAGCATTTTCTCTCCCTCTGCCGCGGAGCTTGATGATGCCGAAACAGTAACAAGATCGCCCTTCGTCACCGAAGTCCACTTGCCGTCCACACGCGCCCTTACAGCAAATTTGTAGTCTCTGCCTACCGCCGCATTTTTAATTGTGGCGGAACAGCCTGTCTTATCTGCGAGCTTTTTCAGCTTGCCGTTTTCATACTCGTACAATCTGTACTTTACCGCTCCGGCGACCGATGTCCATGTGAGCTTTATGTCTTTCCCATCGAACGATGCGGTAACAACAGGCTTGGCACTCTGCGCTTCGCTGCTTACAACAGTTTCCGCGCCCGCGGTAACTGCTCCGAGAACACTCGTTTGCAGCATACAAGCCGCAAGCAATGCTGCTAACATTCTTTTTGTTTTTTTCATTTTTGATTTCCTTTCATTGAATAGATTTATATACTTCGGGTTTACGGTGTAATGAACCTGCTCATTACATTATAAGCCCGCGAATATACAGCACACAGTCTGTAAGCCGCACTCTGATACCTTTTGTGCAGTTCCTCGTCTGCCAAAACCGCCTTTACGAATTTTGCTGCCGATTCCTCAGACATTGTTTTGTTCCTCCCGAGCCTGAGTGCTTTTACGCAGAAATTGTTATTATGCACAACCGCAATCAGCCGAAAGCTCTTATATTTTATCACAAAATCTGTCACATGTCAACATTAATGCCGAGACACCTTTGTATTTTCCCTCTCATTGATATAGGCAGTAATAACGATACGTGCGCTGCGTTTTTTGCGGACGATAAAAGCGCACCGCTCGGTCATTACGCCGAACGGTGCGCTGTGCTTTTCCCGTAACGTCAGATGATAGCCTTGAAGGGTCTTGTGCGGATCATCTCGGTGGCTGCGTCATAATCCACGGGCTTGCTGTAATAATAGCCCTGGGCATTGGTACAGCCGAGCCTGATGAGCGCTTTGCCCTGCTCCGCAGTCTCAACGCCCTCCGCTATGAGGGACATATCGAGGTTCTGCGCTATATTGATAATGCTCTCTATAAGCACCTCGGACTTGTGGTCGCCGGGGATCTCGTCAACAAAGCTCTTATCTATCTTGAGGATATCTGCGTCGATGTTGTGTATGAGCATGAGAGAGGAGTATCCGGTGCCGAAGTCATCTATCGAAATGTGGAGCCCGCAGCTTTTGAGATTGCAGACAAATTCAATAAGTCTCGTGGTCTCGGCTTCCTGAACGCTCTCGGTGATCTCGATCTCAACATCGGTCACATCAATGCCGCTCTCGGTGATAGTATCATATATCATCTGCTCGATGTGAGGTATGAACAGGTTCTTGCGTGAAAAATTGGACGAGATGCGCGGCGGCGTGAGCCCCATATCCTTCCACTGCTTTATGGCGGCGCAGGTCTCCCTGAATATCGCCATATCGAGGTCGTGGATAAGTCCCTCCTTGTCGAGTATCGGAATAAACTGATCGGGGAAAATGAACCGCCCCTCGTGTATCCAGCGGCAGAGTGCCTCAAATCCCACGAGCTCTCCGGTCACCATGTTGACCTTCGGCTGGAAGAACGGGTGGAACTCACGGTTCTTTACCGCGGGCATGAACATAGCCATGATCTCCCTGCCGCGGTTCATCATAAGCTTAAGCTCCTCCGAATAGTATACTACACTCTGTTTGAGCCGTGATTTACCTATGTTGCACGCCATTGCAGCCTCGTTGAGCCTTGCGCCGAACGGCCGCTTATCATCGGACAGACCCTCGGAAACACCGACCCATGCGGAGATCTCGAACGTTCTTCCCGGCGCGTTTTCAAGCTTGCTCAATGCTACGTTGTGCAGCTTTTCTATAACATCGCTCAGATGTTCCCTTTTCACGAACATAACGAAGTTGTCTCCGCCCATACGGCATACACATTCGTCGTCATCGGCGAATTTCACAACGGTATGTGCATACTTTATTATTGCTTCATCGCCGCATTTTGCGGTGGCAGTCTCGTTTATGTACTTGAAATTCTGGAGATTGAAGTATATAACAGCGTAGGACTGTCCGGGATGAGAGCGTATCGCCTCAGCAAACCTTCTTGTAATGAAAACGACATTCGGGATACCTGTCTGCGCGTCGGTCATTTCCGCAAAATCCAGCATATTCCGCATATTTGCGCGGCTCGCGAGGACATAAATGATATCCGCAAGCATGGCATAGACCTCTTCGCCGTTCTTTTCCCACGGTTCGGAGTCGTGCATATCGATGTAAGCATGTACAAATTCCTGACCGTCGTAGTAATATATGTATTTTTTTCTGAACGAGCACTCGGTCCCGTCGTCATAAAGGACTATGTTTCCGTTTTCCTCGATGCCGGATATGACGAGCTCGCGGGTCTTTGCGTCGCGGTATCGCCCGGAGTCTCCCAGATCCATGTCATAATACAGCTTCGACACGCCGACAGACCTGCAGATCTGTTCGTAATCCTTTCCTTCGAGCTGCCTGTCCGCTGCCGCCCTGAACAAAACACCCAGCGCATCAGATATCTTATCGTCTATATACATACGACACCTCCGTGTAAAAACGTTTACGCTCACATTTATTATATCACACTTACTCATAAATATCAACAATTTATGATTTCTTTGTGCATTTTCCACAAACTTGCTTAAAAAACACCGTTTCCGACAATGTAAGAAAAATCAATCCCCGTATCGCTTTTTCAGCGATACGGGGATTGTTTTATTCTTCGGGAGCCGCTATATGCACGGCAGTTTCCACGGGCGTCATCGTCCCGCTGTCATCTTCGGGAATGTCCCAGAAGCTTCTCGGCATAAACTCCGCTCGTTTGGTTTTCAGTCCGTTTATTGAAAACTCTTTCATCTCAGTAAGGTCTGTATCATAGTCCGGGACAACAAGAACAGTTGTACGATATTTTCCGCTGCTCTCGTTATACTCGGACATGGTCTGATACCTGCTGATCCTGACTGTGGTATTATTAAGCGAAGTGACTTCAACACTTATCTCCGGTAATGACCACTGTTTATCACTTGTGAAGTACATTTCAAGCCCGAGGGGAGAAAGCCACAGCCATTCAAGAGTCTCGTCCGGCATACCGAACTGCATCATATCAACGCCGACACGCTGAGTAAGCGGTTCGTAGTCTGCAATACCGCTGATATTGATGACTTCTGTTGCTTTTGGCTTTCCTTCTGTATGTACCGTGCCGAGATCTAACAGCTCCAATGTGTCTGTCTCGCCTTCGGGAACACATATCAGAGCCCAAAAGCTGCGGGTGCCGTCAGAGTTGTACTCACCGACACTCTGCATTATGGTTCTCGGGTTCGATATTGACCTTATCCCGATTTTCCTTGTATCTTCCTCTGAGCCTTCAAGTTTCAGCTTTAATATCCGTCCGTCATATACCTTACCGGGCAGTATTTTTACATTCCCCTCACCGAGCGCGAGCGTAACATCTGTATGGTCGAGCATTCCGTCGGTTATCTTAACCTGTGGGATATTATATGTTGTATCATCTGTCCATTCGGCTGTTGCCGTAGTTGCATATTCCGACGTGACAAGAACATCGGTAGTTACCGTAGTTTCTTCGGTCATAACAGGCGCGTCATTGTTATCCGGCGCGGTCATATAAATGGCGGTCGTTATCATAGGCTCATTTATCCTGTCGGTGCTTTTGAACATCGTCAGTCCGAAAAGCTCGCTCTTTGGATCATCTTTGTAGCCGAATGACACCTCGGTCTGATCGGCGAAAGTTTCAAGCCGGTAACTTGCAGAACATGAAACAGTATTCTTTCCGAACCCATATTCGACACTGTCACAGTGACCGCTCTCTGTATCTTTCGGCCATATCTGTCTGATATCCGATATATCGCCGGTGATCTCGTCCTTGAATACAAGCTCATAGCTTATCTTCGCGAAAATGCCGTCAAAGATGTACTCTCTAAGATGCACAGTAAGATCGTCACCGAAACCGTACCTCTGATCTACTTTCACGTAACCGCTGTCATCGGTATTACTGTATGCCTGAAATATATACGTGAACTCCGGCTGCTCCTCACCTGCTGTTGTCACCGCCGCTGTATTCTGTGAATACCCGGCTCTGAGTTCATCACTGCCGCCTTCTTTAAGTCCTCCGTTCTCGGCTAAATAGCGCAGTCCGAACACTGCCGCCGAAAGCACTGCTGCCGCACCTGCAATTCCCACGGCTGCATGAAATATCCTTGAGCTTTTCTTCGGTTCCGAGTGTACAACGGTGATCTCTCTGATGTTTCCCTGCCGCATATCTACGTCATTCTTCATATTCTTCGCCCTTTCTATGACATTATTAAGTGCCGTTTCGTGATCGGAACAGGGATATGTTTCAACCACAGCTGAAAAGGCTTTTTTACAGAGTTCTTTGTGATCCATATTATCGGTTCCTTTCACTGTCGAGCAATTTTTTCAATTGCTTTCTTCCCCGGGACAGGCGTTTCCGCACCGCAGCTTCGCTGATGCCGAGTATTTTTGCCGTCTCCGGTATCGGATACTCCTCAAAATAATGCAGATACAGCACTTCCACGATCTTCCTGTCAAGTTTCATTATAGTTTTCAGCAGTTCGGAGCCGCTGCTCCCGTCATTTTCACTTTGTGTGCTGTGATACGCGGTTTCAAGCGGCTGTGAGAACTTATACCAGTGTGACCGCGTCAGATCTATACTTTTATTTATGGCGCACCGCAGCAGCCACGCCTTGATATGCTCGTCTCCGGTAAATGTCCCGCGATATGTATAGAGGTCGAGAAAAACCTCCTGCGCGATATCGTCGGCATCGGACGGGTTTTTACAGCGGCACAGCGCAGCGCTGTAAACGCTTGTGTAGTACTTCCGCATACATCTGTCAAGCTCGTTATCGGTCATTCCTATCCCCCTTTCCGTGTAAGGCGCCTTCAATAATAAATCGAATGGGACAGCCGATTTGTGACAGTTTCAGAAAATTATTTTCTTTTTTGTCATATCTCACAGTATTATACACGTTTTTTACAGCAAATGCAACAAAGTCCGATAAGCATATAACAAAACCGCCGGCTTGTGCGCTTTTTCTGTTGCAGTATATCCGATCATGTGATATAATTAATTTATCGAAAGAACGATTTGTCCAAGCTGCACAATCGCGTTAATTCCGAATTGTCGCATTTTCACAAACTTGAAAAAATTGGGAAAACCCGTGTAACATTTCGCCGTTTCATTCGTTATATATATGAGAGCGCTGCACAAGTTTTTTGGCAGTAAAACCCGAAACGGAAAGAGAGGAATATTATGAAAAAAACAGTACTAAAAACAGCGTCTCTGCTATGTGCGGCAGTAATGCTCTGGACAAGCACGGCGGGAACTGTGACCGCGTCGGCGGAACAACAGTTCGACGTCTTCTTTTCCGCTGCATCATCGAGCAAGGACGACCCCGCGGATCATGTCGGTATGCCCTCGGACAAGGTGATAAGCACCGCGGTGCAGAAGGCATTGAACAGAAAGAACGCGTGTATCGCCTACCGCAAGGATCACAGCTACGCTATCATTGACGTTGAGCAGGCAAATAAGGACATTTCCTTGTCTGCCGCGGCAGCAATGCTGGACAAGAAATTCTACGAGGAAATGGGCGGCGACAAGTATTTCGGGAGCTATGCGGAATACAAGGCTGCTGTGCTTGAAAAGGCGGGAGTGAAAAGCGAATCGGAGCTCAAAGTCGAGCCGTACTTTGTATTTGCATTCTACTATGGCAAGCCGAACGGCGACAGCCAGCTCGTCACCGATGAAAAAGCAGCCGAGAAAGCTATACGCAGAACTTTTGAGCTCCAGAAAACGAACAGCGACTTCAAAAACGCAATATCGGACGTGTTCAGCAAAGGCTCGGTAGGCGGCGTGGTTGTGAACTGCGATTATAACGGAAAATCGGAGGCCGCCCTTAAAATAAGAGCGAATGACGCTTCGTTCAGTATATCGGAGACACTTAAACTCAGCTCCGACTCCGCGTTCTACATATACAACACCCTCGTGCCGAAGAACACGAAAAAGCTCGTCATTTCAAGCCGTGACGAATTTACGGTGAAGTTCCTCACCGACTTTATCCCCGACGACTGCGTGTGGGTGTGCAGCGACGACGAGGTGGATTTCGACGACTGTGTGTTTGATATGAAAGAGATACAGAAAGCGCTCCCGAACCTTACGGAGCTGTATATGTATCAGGCGCGGGTCAAAAACGAGAAGTACATAAGCAAGATGACGAAGCTGCAGGCTCTTTCGTACTATCCTCTCTCCGCGGACGAGAATTTCGGTCGGTTCATTGAAACACCCGTCATAAAAACCGTACCGTTCAAAAATCTGAAAAATATCAAAAAGCTCTGGCTTTACGGCGAATACTCCGATTACAGCTTCCTCGAAAAAATGACGAGCCTTAAAAGCGTGTATGCCGAGCTTCGCAACGAGAAAGCCGCGCCGACGCTGTTCAGGAGCAAATGCGTGACAAAGCTGTTTATCCAGTGCGGCACGAAGTTCGATATGACAGGGATAAAGAATATGACGGGGCTTAAGGAGCTGGATATCGAAAATGTGGCAAATGTTGACCCGAAAGCGATATCCGGCATTAAAAACCTCAGAAAGCTCAAAATAGGTGTCGGCGGGACTTACGACTTTTCGCCGCTCACTAAGCTCACGAAGCTGAATGACCTGTCTATAAGCGGCGCGGAGACGAAGGACTGGTCATTCCTCAAAAAGATGAAAAGTCTCGATACGCTTTTCATCGGCTATACAAAGCTGTACGACAAAGACATAAAAGGGCTCGGCGTAAAGAGTATATGCCTTTATGAAACGCGAAACACTTATGCTGTATTCTCGGAGCTGCCGAAGCTCGAAACCGCGGAGATAATGAGCAGTTATCACTCCTTCAAGGATTTCAAGCCTTCAAAGACGCTGAAAAACTTTACCGAGACATTCGGCAGTGACGGGGATTATTCCGCGCTCGCAAAATGCCCGAAGCTCGAAAGAGTTATCCTGCTTGGCTGCAAGGGAAAATTCGATATCAAGGATTTTGTGGGCTGCAAAAATCTGAAAGAGATATATCTGAACGGAACGCAGATAACCAACGGTGAAAAGCTCGCAAACATCAAGACGCTCAAAAACATAGCAATATATTCGTACTTCGTTGATCCCGCGCTTGCGGACAAGCTGAAAAAGGCGCTCCCGAAGTGCGAGATTGACATAAAGCAAGATCAGTTCTACCAGAACTGAAAACGGGAAAGGAAAGGAAAGAAAATGAAAAAGCATATCTCAGTACTTGCATCGGCAGCGATCATTCTCGGAATGCTGCCGTCGCTGACAGCCCCCGCGTCGGCTGCGAACAGTATTCCCGTGTCGTTATCCTCGGCGGTGAAAACATCGTACAGGACGAATGAAACGGTTATCGGGAAGAATGTGAGAATATATGGGAATGACGTTTCCGAAAGCGTCATCAGCGACTTTGCAAAAAAAGTGAATGCCGCTGCCCTCGGAAATATCATACTTCCCGTCGATGCTTCCACAGCGAAGTATTACTACACGATAAGCGGCAGCAGCGACAGCGGGAGCTTCTCCGTTTCATGCATAAACGGAAAATATTTCGACTATTTCAACATAAACGGCTGCGCTTATCCGTACAACAAGGCTCTCGATACGGTTTGCAGGAAGATAGCGGAGACTGATGACGCGAACAGCAGCATTCCCGACCGTATGCTGAAATACAGGGTAAAATGCAGCGAGCCGAAGACGGAAGAGGAATATTTCAACGCCGCGGCGACCCTTGTGGGCGCTTGGCTCGATTCTCTGAAAAATGAAACGGGCGAATACAAGCTCGGCTCGTACAGATTCAACGGCGAAACTCTCCCTACCGAAAGAGATATCCTGCGCGGTGAGGGGCTTATAAGCGGAGGACGCGAATTCTGCTGCACCATCGGTTTTGACGCAGCAGGGCTCAGCAAGGAAAGCGTTTTCTCGGAGCCGAAAAACTCCGGGTACAACAAGTTCTACAACTATTACAGCGGCGCGCTTGTTGTCGTTCGGTGCAGGTGGGAAAACGGGGTATGCCGCATAGTTGATTACGGAAACGGCGAAAACAGGCTCATGACGGGACTGAACGGCATACGCACGAATAATGCGAAGTATGACACCCTGTTCGATTTTTACCGCGACACAAAGCAGGTGGAAAAGCTCGATAAAGCTTGTACATACAATATACTCGGCAGATACGGCATTTCCGCGGCGTCGCCCGTGTATATGGCAGACGGAAGAGTGGGTTATGTCGCGATATACCCGAGATATGACGCGCAGACAGGCAAGGACGGCATAAAGACCACAGTTTACGACAACGGCTATTTTGATGAAAGCTATAACGCAACTTACAGCTCCCCTGTGGATTACAAGTCCGATGCGCAGAAAGAAAACTTCCACGAAAAATTCAGCCTTGTATTCGACGATTACAACGGCGACGGCAGCGCGGATTTCGCGCTGAAACAGTCCGCGGAGGACGAAGACAGCGACGGCGCGACATACGAAGTGCGCTGTATGTCGAATGACCTCACGCCGAGAAATGACCGTTTCTCGTTCTATATGGCGGGACGGCATGAGGAGTCCATACGTCTCCAGCACACCGACAGCGGCAGGTTCGTTTACTGGCAGAAAGGCACCGACGGCAAGCTCACCGCGAATGTTACGGTAGATGACTATCGTATGTATTCCGAGAGGTACTACCTGCCGCCGGAGCTGCGCATTTACGACGACGAAAAAACGGTTTACTGCTTCTTCTGGAACAACACCGCGAAAGATGTCAAGGTCGGCGGGAAATACCATATCGAATACAACAAAAACGGAAACTGGGTAAGCGTGACAAGCGACAAGACGCTTGCCGCAAAGACTGCAAAGGCATACCGCGACACCGAGCTTGGATTTGACATTTCCGATGTAAAGCGCACTGCCGGAGAATACCGTATCGCAATGAAAGTTTCCGGCAAGACCGTTTACGGCGGCTTCTATATCGGAAGCAGGAACGCAAAACTGTCTGTAAACGCAGACGAAAAAACGATCCCCGCAGGCACGGGATCTATTGACATCACCGTGAAGAACACAGGCACAGAACCTGTCCGCATAACCTCCGCGTATGTTGCAAGCGGCAGCAAGAAGATATCCGATATATCCGTATCCGACAGCCTTATTCTCGCGGGCGGCGAAAAGCAGCTGACCGCCGAACTCGACAGAAAGCTTGCGGCGGGAAAATACACGATAAAGGTACCTTACGGGACAAAGACCGCGTCATACAGCTTCACCGTCAAAAAGGTAAATAACGATGCGCTCACATATTTCGGCGGGAAATGCACCGCAAAGGTATCGGGCGGAAAACTAAGCATAACTGTGAAGAATAACAAATTCACGAAGGAAAAGATCGGTGTTATGTTCGGGAGCTCGGACTCTCCCGAGGTATTCGCGAACGGAAAGTGGGTAAAATCCGGGTGGCTTCTGATGACCGACGGTAAATATAATGCTGACGGCATTATGTTTGATATTGCTTACGGGAAAACCGGTACAATGACATTTTTCGATTACTATGCAGAAAGCTACAAAATGATAATGGAAAACCCGGAATATCTTGAGCAATACAAGCAGATGTATGACTACTTCAAGGAATCTCTGAGCAGCTACTCCGGCGATGACCCGGAATATCTCAAGGAATACGAAAAATACAAGGATATCACTTTTGAGGAGTTTGTGAAGCTGATGATAACAGGAGGAAATCAGGAAGATGAGCCGGCGAAGAATTCGCTGTACCGGCTGAAACTCAATGGGGAGTATGTTTACTTCGTTGTATAGCGTATGAAAACGCGAAATACAGGCTGTACCGCGCTGTTTGCGCGGTACAGCTTTAGGGAACCTCTAAAAACCCAATTTGAGAGAAAAAGAGCTATCCACTTTATGCCGCTTTGTATGCGCGCGTCCTGCGCGCTTTTGGCGGCAATACCACGGCTTCCTGCCGTGACCGTCTACTGCGTCAAACCTCCT
>JAGBLA010000198.1 GCA_017635675.1 Ruminiclostridium sp. | reverse complement strand
TGACCTCCGGAGTAAAATACTGGAAGAAATGAAATCTGCACAGAAGGAAATAATCAAAGAATGTCATATCATAGATCTTGTATATCGTAAATATCAGGACAAATCTAAGGAAGAACTGCCAAAATGTGAAACCGTTCATGAATCCGTCCCAGATCGCGACAACACCGACTCCGAGTATCATGAGAATACTCATTATCATCAGTATCCAGCCAACCTTCCGCGCCCCGTAGAATTCCTCCTGTTCTCTTTCTGTAACAAGCTCAAAAGCCTCCTTCGGAGCGGAAGAAAACAGTTTCTTCTCCTTGATGAACACCACCGCCGACAGCAGCATAAGGGTAATCGCGCCGCAAAAAACTATCGCAAGAAAAACAGTCAGAAGCATATTGTATCACCTCTGTTACTTCTTCGCAAGGACTGTGATCCACGGCTTGCTCTTATGATGATCGGTCTTTATCCTACTGAATCCCGCCGCGCTCAAAGCATCGGAGATCTGTTCAACAGTATAGCATTTCATACCGTCAATTATCTTCTCAAACTTAAGACTTGCGGCATCTTTACCGTCGGATTCGTTGACGATCATAAAATATCCGCCGTCCTTCAATATCCGCGCCACCTCCGCAAAGCATTTTTCGAGCCCCGGCCAGAAGTAGATAGTTTCAAACGCTGTCGCAAGATCATATATACTATCGGGAAGTTCAAGCGCCGATACATTTCCTTGTTTTATCACAAGTCGCCCGGCTGTAATAAATTCCTTATTATATTCTGTTGCCTTTTCTACCGAAAGCTCAGAGTAGTCTATTGCCGTTCCTTTGGCGTCAGGATACTTTTTCAGCTGTTCTCCGATGTTTCGCCCTCCTCCGCAGCCTAAATCTACGATAGTTTTCGGCGCGATAGTTTTCAGGTGTGACAATCCCCAATCCGCCATTTTTGCGTGTCCGGAGTTCATACCGTTCAGCATCATCATTCCAAGCCTGCCTTCGGGTTTTCTTGTCTGACTAACATAGTTTTTGAATAATCCCATAATGTCCTCCAATATCATTTCTCAACAGGTTTATATTTTTTACAGATCAGCAGAGCAAACACCCCGCACAGTATGCCGCCCGCAAACATAAGCCATACATACAGCGCATTGACTGCGCCGGTAATTGCAGCGTATATCATCATAACAGCAGCGATAACAGTTCCCAGAATACCGCCGAGCGTCAAAGCGCCGAACCCCCTGATAAGCCGTATCCGCGGAAGTGTCCAGTCGAGCTTATGTATCCGCTCGCTGATAAGCTCAATAACACCTGTAAGCATCAGCAGAGCAGGAATGACCGCCGCAGCTGTAAGAGCTGCCGTCACCTTATCCGCCATATATTCCGGTGAACTGATAAACAAAAGTATCAGACCCACAAGATAAATTATCCACCCGATATTTCCCGGAATATCGTATGCCATCCACCTCGCGGCGGAAATGTCACTTTTATATAAAGGCGAGCCCTTACCAGACCCGGCTGGTCCCCCCGAACTTGTCTTGTATGTTCTTTTTTTCAAACACATCTTCCTCCGCAAATTAGCATATACTAACTCATACCTGCACCTGCCGCATTTTATTTTCCGCCTTGGCGCATTCCGTTAGCCCACACTAACTATAATATCACATATTGACGCGTATGTCAATGTTTTGACGTATTTTTTGTATCATGCAGATCAAATTATGACAAATCGGCTCTTACTCACTGCCGCCGGCAGAAAGAAAGAACCGATTTGCCTTTATTTCCGTATTGATAACACTCACCTGTATTGCATTATTCCTGCAAAGCCTTTTGTAAAGCGCTGAGCAATTCACTGTATTCCTCAAAAACACTGCCGTGGTTTTCTTTGATATACCCGTAATCACCGTTTTTTGCTGCATATTCAAGCGCTTTTGCGTGCTCGGACAGGCTGACCGCTCCTATATTCAGCGACGTGCTTTTCAGAGCATGGACATAAGTCTCATAATCATTCCAGATTTCCGTTTCGTAAGCATTTTCTATCACCTGCCGCTTATCACCGTGCAGATATGTTTCTATCATTTCGATATAAAACTCTGCGTCGTCCATGCAGTATCTCATTCCGACTTTTGTGTCGAGCATGGGAAAGCGCTCCGCAAGGTCTGAATTTTCACCCGAAGTATCGATGATGTCCATTTCTGCCGCATTGAGATCCGCTGCATTTCCGGTGACAGGCTCCTTCGGCAGGTGCTTGATTATCATCTCAATAAGCTCATCACGAAGTATCGGCTTTGATAAATAATCAACAAATCCATTTTCGAGATACATCTCCTTTGCGCCGACAACAGCATTGGCGGTAAGAATAATAACGGGAGTATTCTTGTTCTTGTGTTCAAGCTTCTTCATCCGCTCAAATGTTTCTATACCGTCCATTTCCGGCATCATGTGGTCAAGGAAAATGATGTCGTAACGCTTTTCGGCGATCTTTTCAAGACATTCCCTGCCGTTATGCGCGGGATCGACATCTGCGCGTGTACGTTTCAGCATACCCTTTACGACCTGTATATTCATCTCCACATCATCAACGACAAGTATCGATACTCCGTGAAGATCAGTCGTTTCAGACTCACCCTTCTTCTGAACGACAAACTCATTGTAACGCTCGGAAAAATCACCGACAGGCGCGCTGTTAATTATTTCCTGCGTAAGTACCGCTCCGAATACCGAGCCTTTCCCGTACTCACTCTTTACGGTTATCTCTCCGCCCATAAGCTTTACGAGCTTCTCGGTAAGGGCAAGACCAAGCCCTGTTCCCTCAATGTAACGATTCTTCTGCTCGTCAAGTCTGGTAAAATTCCCGAACAGTCTCCCGATGTCCTCTTTCTTTATCCCGATACCCGTGTCCGACACCTCGACCGACAGCTTTACCATACCGCCGCTTCTTGACAGCTCCCTCAGCCGGAGCGTGACATGACCGCTCGGAGTGTATTTTACCGCATTGGACAGGAAATTGTTGATTATCTGCCTGAAATGCACCTCATCGCCGAAAAGCACGGAGGGGATATTCGGGTCAATCTCCATATAGAATTTCAATCCCTTTTCCTCCGCCCTCGAAAAGGTCATGTTATAGCAGTCGTTAAGCACCGAGAATATCTCGTATTCAACAGGGATAAGTTCCATTTTTCCGGATTCTATCTTAGAGATGTCAAGAATGTCGTTGATGATCGAAAGCAGTGTCTGACTTGCACTGTTTATGTTCACCGCGTACTGTCTTGCTCCCTCGGTATTGCCGTCATTCAGCTCATCGATAAGTATCGCGTTCATTCCCATGATACCGTTGATAGGCGTGCGTATCTCATGCGACATATTCGCAAGGAACTTGCTCTTCGCCTGACTGGCGGCAGCGTATTTATCTGCAAGCTCTATCTCCTCCGTAACGTCCGTAAACACCATTAAAATGCAGTACGGCTCCCCATAGGTGTCCTTGACGGAATTGAGCTTCACCGAATACGCTTTCTCCCTGTTTTTATCCCACAGTCGGGTAGAATAAATATGATCCTTGCCTTTTTCAAACATGGCTTCTATGTCCGCTTCACCGATGCTGAACAGATCGCACAGCTCTTCTTTTCTGTCGCCCGCAAGATGATTTTCCGCGTAAGCGTTTACGATCGCGATATGCCGATCTGTGTCAAATACGATAACGCCTGCTTCTATAAAATCAAACAGCCGTGCCGTGATATTGCCGACGCTCACATCAAAGGAATTAAGGACGATCGCGCCGTACCACATTACTATCGTACAAGCCGCGCCGCCAAGTCCCGAGGTCGCAACTCCCGGAAGTCCGAAAGCGGGCAGCACGGTGTCAGGTATAGTCGCAAATATCAGCGAGAAATTGGCAACTATAAGTATGGTCAGAAACCTCCGCGAGCGTTTAAGCTTTGTCCGCCTGAACCATATTATCGCAAGTATCAGAAGCAGCGCAAACATCAGCACTTCATACGCGCCGTGGATATGGCGGTTGAAACTCTTGTCGATATTCGCGTACCAGCGTGTATAGCCGTCCTCGCGCACAAAAATATCTACATCTTTATCTGAATATACCAGCAGATCTGTGAGCGACATTGCCAGAGCGCCGACTCTTACACACAGCGCCGAGCGTTTGCCGAGCTGTGCCATTTCCGTCACAAGGACGACCTCATTCATCAGAAAGCCGTTTATCGCGATAAGACCAGGTATCCTTATGTACGGACAGAAGGAAAGATCGTAGGTTACTCCGAGCACAGCGTAGCTAAGACACCATACTGCCGATAATACACCGTAAAAGAAGATATAAGAGCGTATATGTCCCGCCGACCCTCTGTTTCTCGAAAAGAAACTAATTCCCATAATACCTGCGATCGTCCCCATTATCAGCAGGGCGCAGTTATTTACTATCCATATCACAGCCGTCACTCCTTGTCGTGTCAGATATCGTTCTTCCGATAATTAATTATCCCATAGACCATTTCCTGCGTAACAAACTTGTTGAGCGGCTTTGTGAGATAATCGTCGATGCCGAGCTCGTTGATCTTTTCAAGAGTTTCGCTGCTATTGTCGGCAGTCATGATGACTACCGGAGTATTGTATTTCTCCCGTATCAGCCCGTAAAGCTCAAACCCGTCTATGTCGGGCATCTTCAGATCGAGCAGTATCATATCTATGTTGTTGTTCGCAAGCTCTGACATTGTTTCGTCCCTGTTCATGGCGCTTAATATGTGGACTGTGGGAATATCCCTGAATATCCGACCCACCATTTTGATGTTCATGATCTCGTCGTCAACAACAAGTATATTCTTGTCTTCGTTCTCTCTCTGACACATTTTGTACTCCTTATCCTCGTCTATCATCCGAAGCATTATATCCGCGATCTCCGGATCGAACTGCCTGCCCTTGCCTTTCTCGATCTCCTGTCTTACCGTTTCCTGCGGAAGCGCCTTTCTGTAACTTCGGTTGCTTGCCATAGCGTCATAAGAGTCCGCTACGCCGATTATCCTCGCTATCTCGGGTATATTTGCGCCCTTAAGTCCGCTTGGATAGCCTGTGCCGTCGTAACGCTCATGGTGGAACTTCGCGCCGTAGCCTATGCGCTCGTCTCCGCTTATATCCCGCAGGATATGATAGCCGCTTACCGGGTGTATGCGTATCCGGTCAAATTCCTCGTCCGTGAGCTTTCCTGGCTTGTTTATTGTGTATTTTCCTTATCGAGACGATGCATGGGATAAACCTCTTTAACGATATAACATAACTTTTCATTTTATTATAAACTTTATATAAAGATTTGTCAATAATATCTGTATAAAAAGAATATTTTTTCTGATCACAGCTCTTTTCGATCGACATTACCGACCGTGTATGATATAAAATGTAGTTATACTATTATTGAAGAACTATAATAAAAAAATGAGAGCGGCTGCAAAATGTCGCTCTTTGACTTTACGTTGTGTTATACTTATGACGCAGGATAAAGGAGGAGTGTAAATGATCTATGTGATGTCCGATATTCACGGAATGTACAGGAAATATAAAAAGATGCTGGAGCTTATCGGGTTTTCTGACGATGACACATTGTATATGATCGGTGATGTCATTGACCGGGGTGATGAACCGATACAGATATTGCAGGATATGATGCAGCGTCAGAACGTTATTCCGCTGCTCGGCAACCATGAGCTGATGGCGCTGAACGCGCTGTCTGTGATAAGTGAATTTATAGACAGCAGCGGCTTTTTGACAGATGAGAGCCTTGAATTCAACAAGGATTATCTGCTGTGGCAGATGAACGGCTGCCGTACAACTTTGGAAGGTCTGGGAAAACTGGATACGGAGCAGCGCCGCGAGATCATCGGATATATGCGGGGCTTTGCCCTGCACAAAACGGTCTCTGTCGGCAAAAACACATTTGTTCTCGTTCACGCGGGATTTGAAGATTTCAGCAAAGAAAGATCCTTTGACGACTATATGCCTGACGAGCTTGTGTGGTGCAGACACATTCCCGATGAGCGATACTCTGACGATGATAACGTCTTTGTGGTCACCGGTCATACTCCTGTGCAGAAGTTCACCGGAAAGCCGTATATACTGCACAAAAACAACAATATCTTCATTGACTGCGGAGCGTGCATGATCGGCGGAAAGCTCGCGTGTGTGCGGCTTGATGATTTTATGGAATATTATGTATAAGGGAAACCAACTAAGCAAGCGGTATAATGATAAGCGGTCACGCCTGCGAAACAGATCTGAATTACAGAGCAGGAGGCTGCACACCGAAAGCTATGTTTATTTCGGATCATCGACCTTGTCACCCACAGACCAGTAATCACATATTTTCCCGCCTGAGGCAATGGTCTGCTCTCTGTATAACCTGCCATGCTGATAAGCGAACATGATCTCGTCGGTCTCGCAAAGCGGTCTCATGATCTCTCCGAGCCCCCTTCCTGTCAGATAGGAGCATATAGGACAGACCGAGAAGTAATAGAAACTTCCGTCACGATGTCTGCCCTCATCAAAATGAACTTTCCAGGTGGTCGGATATTTCTTTCCGTTCCCCGCATTGTACCACTTCTCGTATTTTTTCATATCCTTATACCACTTATCGGGTGTCTTGTTGAGATCGGTCATTCCGAAGAACGGTTTTACCTTTGTCAGCACATCTCCCATTACAAGCGCAATATCGTCCGGGGTCAGCTTTTTATCCGTTCCCAGCCACGCGCCGACAAAAACATACGCGAAATAGGCGTTTGACGCCATAGGATTGCCGCTGCCGAGTTCGGGTGCTTCCTCAACAAGAGTGCGGTATTGTTTTTTACCGTTTTTTATTGCTCTGACCGCCATTTCCTTCCCGAAACGTTTTCTGATGCTGCTCTTTATCATCGGCGCAAACAGCGTCCAGTAAGACCCGTTTTGTTTCATTGATTTATCTCTCCTTCAGCACTGAGAAAACCCTTCATTTTTCTCTGTTTTACTGCTTTTTTCGATCTTCTTACTTCTTCTTTACCGCAAATCTGAACATATCCGCTCCAAGTATCTTCACATTCACTTTATCCGCGACAGTTTCAAGGAAACTCATTTCTTTCTGTGTAAGACCTACATTCACCGCAGTGTAAAGCTGCTCGACCTGATAAGGTTTCCGGCAGCCGCATATAGGTACTATCCCCTTGTTTGCAACAAAGGCTTCCGCGACCTGCGGGATAGTAATATCATGCCGCTTACCTACCCTGTTCATTGCGGCATAAAGCGGACGGAGCTTTTTCTTCTTGCCGCTGAATATAAGTTTCATTATCGAACCTTTGGTTTTCACCCGCGGGTCGGTGAGCATTCCCTCCTCAAGAACTGCCCATGCCCAGAAAGATACGCCGTTTTCTTTGCACCACTGCACTACGCCTTTTTCCTCCCATTCGCGGTTGATAAGGCTGTAATGGTTCTGAACGCCGTATAAAGGCACACCGGCTTTGTCGAGAAATGCTTTCGCTGTCTTACATTCCTCCAGCGTGAAATTGGAAATACCTATATTGTGTATTTTTCCCTCGCGGTATAGTTCAACTGTCTCCGCAAGATTTTCCTCAATATCCATAGGCAGGTGTAACCAGTAGATATCTACATACCCCCGTCTGAACTCCGCAAGGTCACGTTCCAGTGACTTTCTCACCTGTCCCGGCGTATATTTTTTTGTCGGCGTGAATTTCGACGAAAGACAAATATCATCCGTTCCGAACTCGCCTATCATCTTCTGTGCTTTACCGAGTCCGTAATCCTGCGCAAGATCAAATATCAGCAGGTCTTTTTTCTTTGCGGTATCAATGCACTTTTTCAGTGTCTCATCATCGACGCTGCTGCCGCGAAGCAGCTTTCCGTATGCCGCACTTCCCCATGAATTTGCACCTATAACTGCCTTTGGTCTGTTTATATCCATTTTATAGTTCCTACCCCTTTTCTGAACTCCGCTTTAGTTAGCGGCGGATAACTATATTATAATACAAGACCGGCAAAAAGTCAAGGCAGTATTGAAACTTTCGCCGTAACGCAATTTGTCCGACTGACACAAAAAAAGCTCCGCCTGACATCAGCTTGCAAGCTTTTCTATTATGACACCTATGAAGACTTAAATATAAAGAGCCTCTCAAAACAGATTTTCAGAGGCTCCCTATATACTTCTTTTATTTGATCGTATCGTTCCGGGAAACTGCAATACAAAGTCCCGTTCATTTGCGGAATGCCAGCCATAGCGCCAGCATTGCAATTCCTATACCCGCGGCTGCGGCTCCGAGCTTCACGCTTTCCGGTATTTCCACAGGTGCCGCGATGTAATTTCCGTTTATACGGTAATCGAGCAGCGGCATCAGTGTCCTTCGCTCTCTGCGGTTGAGATCTTCTTCAATGTGGGAGTTTGTGTCGAAAACCATTGTCTTGCGTGACTCTGCGGAATACGTTTCCCACTCAAGTCCGTCTGCCGAGGGATCGCCCGAGACCGCGAAATTCACCCACATCTGCTGCACCAGTGCCGCAAGGGCGGGATCTATATTGTCACCCGTGTAGATAGTTTCGTTCAGGTTGTTGAAAACATAGGCAAGCTCAACAGCATGACAGGCGCCCATATAAGGAATCGCTGACGGATATTTCCAGTAATACATATACACGGGATTTCCGTGTGCCGCGTGAGCCTGTCCCTGCCGTATCGCAGGCAGGCGGAACAGAAGCTCGTTGAACAGCTCTGTTATCCGCCATGTGCGGTGAGGCTCCCTTTGAGACATATATCGCAGAAAGCTGTATATACGCCTTCTGTCCATGTCCTTCATCTGCTTGATAACAGCGTTAAACAATACCCGGCTCATGATCCTGTATTTGGTTATGCCGCCCACATCCTGTATCCAGTAGCGCAGTTCGTCGGCATTCGAGCCTATCATCATACTTACCGGCAGCGACTCGCCGTTCTCGTAAGCTTCATACAGGTTTTCGGGAAGAACTATCCCGTCACGCTCGGGGAAATTATTACAGTCGTTGAGTTTCTCATTTGCCTTAATGAGCTTTTCGGTCGGGAGTGCGACAAGCTCCCGCATTGTCCTTGCCCCTGTTTCTTTCAGGAGCATATCGGTGATCTTCCTGCATTCTTTTTTGCTGTATGTCAGCGCTACGGATCCGCTTTCGGCTATGACTTTGCTGAAAAGTCCCCGCGCGGCGGGTATCAGCGGCAGCAGTGAAACACTGCCGGCGCCCGCTGATTCGCCGAATACAGTCACATTCGACGGGTCACCGCCGAAGCTTCCGATATTTCTCTGAATATATCTCAGAGCGCATATCTGGTCAAGCAGTCCGAGATTTCCGGCAGTCGGATACGCTTCTCCGCCCGGAACAGTCGAGAGATCGACAAATCCCATTATTCCGACACGATATGCTATAGTTACAAGCACGATCTCCGGGTGAGCCTTTACGAAATTGTGACCGTCGTACAACGGGTCTGCAGTTCCTCCCCAGCCGTAGTTGCCGCCGTGTATGAATACCATGACCGCGCGCTTATGTCCGATGTATTCGGCAGCAGTCCATACATTCAGGTAAAGACAGTCCTCGCTCTGATGATACAGTGATGCCCGTTCAGAATCGAGCTTTGTCTGTATAGGTGAGCTGCCGTTATAATATGCCTCGCAAACAGCCTCCGATGCCGTGACCGGAACGGGCTCCTTCCAGCGGAACTTTCCGACAGGCGGCTGTGCGAACGGGATACCCCGAAACGCAATGACGCCGTCATTCTCTTTGCCGATGAATGTTCCGTTAACGCACACGGCTGCCTTATCCTTGTCATATTCACCCGTTATGACACTGTTTTTTTTGTATGTCTCCACAGTTGGATTACCTCTTATTTCTTCTTGGAGAATATGCCCGAAACGATCTGGAAGAAGTTTTTCTTGTCCGCGAGTTTCTTTTTAAGCTCTCCTACGGTCACATCCTTCTGTGAGTTGTGTGTTACGAGAGCCTGCGCCGCCTTGACATAGATATCCTTGAATTTCTCTATGCTGCTTTCGTCATAACGGCTGGCGGCAAAGTCTATCATAAGCTGCAAGCCGTCTGCGCCGTCGAGTATCTCCATATCGAGTATGGTCTGCGAAGCCGCCTGATTCTGACGTACATCTATCTGCTCGATATCGAAGCCCTCAAAACCGTTCATATCGCGAATATCCTGCTGATACAGAAGATATGCGCTCTCGTTCTTTGCGACCTGATTGTTAAGATCAACATAAGGGTAGCAGCTGTGCTCGATGCCCTTCTGCACCTGATCGTGAACATCCGCGAATATATCACGTAGCGTTGTTTCATCCTTGAAACGAATGCCTACGGGCAGGTCACGGAACAGCAATCCGACGGTGCTCATCATCTGCAGATCCTCACGTCCGTTATATATCCACGACAGCTTGATATCCTGCTTGTCATTGTAGATCGATATTGCCAGCGCCGCCACAGTGATGAAGAATTCGTTGCGGCTTATCTTGTATGAACGCTCCATTGCAGTCATCTGAGGCTGTTCGACACCGAGAGAGGTCATCAGCTCGCCCATTTCGTTTTTGTGTGTCGTCTCGTGATCGACGGTGGGATAGCTGGACCATTCTATGCCGTCATAGCGCTCTTCAAAATACTTTCTGCTTTCCTCGTAAAGCTCAGTCTGTATCACTTCCTCACGCTGCTTTAACATAAGGTAGTAGTAGTCAGGCTCTATGGGCATTCCCATAAACGCTTTGCCTATGCCGCCGAGGAATACCTTGAGCGATGTGCCGTCGAACAGCGAGTGATGAACATCGAAGAAGATATATACAGACTTTTCTGTCTCAAAAATGCGGCAGCGGTAGAGTTTTCCGCCGATTATCTTGAACGGATAAACAAGGGTGTCCTTCACGAACTTGAACTCGAACTCGGACAGCTTCTCAACATGGATATCCTGCAGGATCTCGGGAGTATATCTCTGCACGAGCTCGCCGTCCTCATTGTATGCGAATGTGGTGAGCAGTGCGGGGTGCGCTTCTATCGCGGCCTTCATAGCCTGTGTCAGCGTCTTCGGGTCGAACAGTTCCTTGTCCGCTTTCATTACCGAGAACAGATTGTACATCGTAGAGTTAGGCGTATAGAGCTGATAATCGATCATGTAGAGCTGCTCCGGGGTAAGCGGGTGCTCTGTCTGCATGGACTCTCTGTTCTTTTCGTCGGGATCGATGCCGTCATCGTTTGCGTGCATTTCCTCATAAAGCTTCGCTATCTTTTCGGGGGTCCTGCCGCGGAATACCTCGCCGGCGTTGAGTCCCGGGAGATCACATTCCTGTATAAGCTCGATAGATGCGAGGGAATCTCCGCCCATCTCGTAGAAGTCGTCATGAATGCCGACCTGACCCAGTTTAAGCACCTTCGCCATAGCGTTACAGAGCTTTTCTTCAATGTCGTTGGTCGGCGCCGCGTAATCGCTCTTGAAATCCTTTGCGTCCGGCACGGGCAGAGCCTTGCGGTCAAGCTTGCCGTTGGCTTTGAGCGGAACGGAGTCTATCTTCATATAGTACGAGGGGATCATATAATAAGGAAGACGCTTCATCAGCTCCTTGCGAAGCTCCTCCTGGTCGAACTTTACATCAGCGGTGTAGTACGCGCAGAGGAAGCTCTTTCCACCCTCCTCGACGCCCTTTGCAGCTGCCCAGTCTATGCCGAGTGCCTGTTTTATGGCAGCTTCGATCTCTGCAGGCTCGATACGGTTGCCGTTTATCTTTATCATATCGTTGGAACGGCCGAGCAGGACATAGTTGCTGTTCTCGTCCTTTCTCGCAAGGTCGCCGGTATGATACACACCGTCAACAAAGGCTTTCTTGCTTTCCTCCGGAAGATTTATGTAGCCGCGCACATAGGGGTTCTCAAAGCACAGCTCGCCTATCTCGCCTTCAGCCGCCACGCTTCCGTCCTCGGCATACAGAGTTATCTCCGTTTCCACCTCGGGCTTACCTATCGGGCAGGAATCGTAAGGCTTGTCTATCTTGAACACACCTACCGCGAAACCGGATTCACTGCACGCGTAGATGTTGATTAGATCGAGATTCTTGTTGTAGATATTGTTTGCGGGCTCGGAACCGACAAAAAGCATACGCAGGAACGGTCCCGTCTGATTTCCCAGCATACGCACATAAGACGGCGTAAGAAAGGTTATGGTTATACGCTTGGTTATAAAGAATTTCGCCAGCGCGCCGGGATTCTTTATAGTGGCGTAAGAAACTATGAAGTTCTTGCCCTTGAACACATTCAGGCACGCGAGAATAACGATAACGGTCGCAACGAAGTTCATCGGGGCGAGTGTGGCGAGCCTGTCATCGCTTACGAACGGGATCTTGCCGTTCAGTTTTATGGACTCGATGGAGCGTTCGAGATTTCCGCGCTCGTGAAGAACGCCCTTCGGGTTTCCGGTGGTGCCGGAAGTATAGATAGCATACGCTGCGTCATGGAGGCCGGCTTCCTCAAAGCCATCAAGCGGCTCAGTACGCATTATCTCGTCCCAGTTATCGGCTGTGAACTCGAACTTGCAGCCGCAGTCATCACGTATGAACGCAATTCGTTCGGGAGCATAGGTGTCTTCTACCAGAGCCCATGCCGCACCCGCTTTCCAGACGCCTATCATCGCAATGACCGGAAGAACGCCTCTCGGCAGGTCGATGAGCACGAAATCCTCTTTTCCGATTCCCTTTGCTTTCAGGAAAGCGTATATTCTGCCCGACATATCATCGAGCTGTGCATAGGATATGCCCTTCGTGTGAGTTTCATCGTAGAGTATGACTGCGTTCGGGTCTTCCTTTGTGTACCGCCGGAGCTTTTGGAGAATAGTTTCCATGTTCAGATTCCTCTTTTCTTTCACGATGATCAGCCAAATATGGCTTAAACTGTATGGCACCTCTGAAAATCTCTTGCAGCACGTTCCGGCTGCAATATCTCTTCAGAAAAACCTATAATAATTGTACCATAAACTGCCATAAATGTCCATTGTTATTTGAACTCAAGCAATTATTTTGTACAGACGCAACAAAATTCCGACTGATATTAGTGCATTTTATACAATGTAGCATATATCCGCAGAACTCAACCGAATCTGTATAAGCTACATAATGAATGCCTATTATCCGACTTGACAATCGACTTGTTATAATAGGGTACCTCTAAAAACCGCTTTGAAAAGAGAAAATGAAATAGTTGCGTCGGATACAAGGAAAGCCGGCGAAGCCGGGCTGGCGCCCGGTTAGGAGGTTTGACGCAGTAGACGGTCACGGCAGGAAGCCGTGATATTGCCGCCAAGAGCGCGCAGACCTGCACCCGAAGCCGATACGCATAGGCAAAAATGTGTGGATAGGCTCAGTCACGATAGGCGACAATGCCGTTATCGGCGCCGGCTCGGTGGTAACAAAGGACGTTCCGGAGAATATGATATCTGTGGGAAGTCCCGCAAGAGTGATAAAGAGTATTTTTGATCGATCTTAGATGTAGGTGTTTATTACGACGTTTTCGCTGTTTCCAGAGCTTCCGCGACTGCTTTCATTATCGCGTTTGAGCTGTATGTGGCTCCGGAAACGGCATCGACCTGCGTCTGCTGTGAATCTGTTATCTGAGATATCACTTTTTCGCGGCACGACAGCCAGTATGAAATGTCTTCTTCCCCACAGGTCGAGGAGATAGATGTTATCATATCATTCTCTATTGTTACAGTGACATAAATGTACCCGTCGTAGCCGTATGCTTTTCCTGTGAACGTGCCGTCATTGTATATCTTCAGCGCGGGCGGTTCCGTCTCTTCAGCAGTTGTCGCCGTGGTATTTTCCGCAGTTGTTGTGCTCGGAGCAATTGCCGTAACAGTCGTGGTCGCCGCAGTTGTTGCAACTGCCGTAACAGTCGTATCTGCCGATGACGTTGTTTGTACAGCGTCAGTTTCTTCCGCAGTCTGTTGAACTTCGTCCGTTTCCGATACGGTCGCTGTTGCAGTTTCGGTCGCCGTCTCTGTTGTTTCAACAGCCGTTACAGTTTCGGGAACTGTTGTGACCGTAAGCTCCGCGGTCGTTTGTGCGGCGTGACTTTCACTGCTCGTCTGCGTTGTTGTCTGTGGAGCAGTGGTCTCCGCCCCGGAAGATGTTGTTATTTCAGCCGTGCTTGTCACGGCAGCAGTTGCGGGAGCTTCGACAGGGATATCCTTCTGTTCCGGCAGTCCTCCGGCTGCGAAGAACACAGCGATGACCGGTGCTGCGACGCCGAGAACGGATAATGCATTAGCGGCGGCTGCGCTGCTTTTCCTGCGCTCGGTAAAGTATTTGCGCAGCCTCATGATAAGATACAGCGCCCATACCGCGGTATAAACCGTTACCGTAAGCAGATAGCCGTCAGTTCCGCGTATAGCCCGCGGCAGATACAGTACAAGGACATGAACATAGATAAGCGCAAAGAAAAGATATGCCGTGCGCTGAATGTTTTTCCATGTCTTCGGTTTCATCTTGCTGCGGACTTTTTTGAAAGACATTACCGTAAGCGGTATCATAATGCACAGAAGCAATATAACGACTGCGCAGGTCACGATAAAATCGGTCTGCGGGTCAAAGTCGGGAACCAGCAGCCGCTTTATATATATGACCGCGTATGTCACAATGTGCGAAAGGGTGAGCAGCGCGGAGAATATGGAAAGCTCCCCGCGCGAGGGCATAAGACGCTTTCGCGGCGCACTTTTCTGCGGCAGCGCTCCGGCAAACATCACAACGCACCAGAACGCGGTGGCTGCTGCGCCCTTGGAAAACAGAGCAATGACATATTTCTGTACTATCTCGTTTTCGATGCGGTATTGGGCGAGTATCACCACCGCTGCGGAGATCACAGCCGCCGCGATATAAAACGGAAGCGGCTTTTTACGTAATGCGGGAGCGCATAAAAGTGAGAATGAAACTGCGATGACAAGAGCGATAAGGAATAGCATTTTTACCTCTTTCATAAAAATCGCCTGCCCGGCTTTAAGTTCGGACAGGCGTTTTAATGTGTTTGTATTATTGGGGATTTACTTTCTCTTTTGGGAAACAATTACCGCCGCACCCGAAAGGATAAAGCCTACAAGCGATATGCCGACGCCTGTATTCGGGTTTGAATTATCCGACGCGGGAGCAATGTCGGCGTCGCTTACCGCGGCGTCAGTTTCGGATAAGATTATCGGTTCTTCATCTGCTTCCTCGGCAGTTTCTTCGACAGTTTCTTCAACTGTTTCTTCAACGGTTTCTTCGATTGATCCTTCATCGTTGTCCGAGGTTTCTTCCTCGGCTGTTGAAAGTGTGAATTTCAGCTCCTGTGTATAGCCTGCCGCCTTAACAGTTACCTCAAACTCGGTTTTGTCATCGGAGAAAGCCTTGCCTCCTCTGCTCTCCGCTAAAAGGTTTATCGTGCCGTCATCAGCTACTATCTTAAGACCATGCTTTCCGGCAGCCGCGTATTCCATGCCGTCCACAGTTACGGTAGAGATATTCTTTATAAAGCCTGCAAACTCGTCTGCCGAAGCGCCGTCTGCCGCAGTGAGAGCCTTTGCGGACGCGTCATACTGTGCGGGCATCGCATCGGTGGTAAGCTCAAAGCTTACGGGGATATTCTGATAAACGCCGCTCTTATCGGAAATAGTTGCGCTGTAACCGCCTGCGGAAGCATTGCTGAATTTGAGAGTGCTGCCGTCAACTGTGAAATCGAGTCCCGCTATTTCATACTGTACGTCATAGTCTGTCGGGAAGCCTGTGAGAGTAATATCTGTACTGCCCGCGGTTACTGCCGCGTTTGCGATCTCTGCCGTGTATTCAAACTTCTTCGGGATATAGACATCAACATCGTAAGTAACATATCCGTCTTTTGTGATGTATGTGATCTTGTCTATTGTCTTGCCCTGTGAATCTGCGTAAATATCGTGATCGAGCTTATTGCCGTGAGGCTCCTCGGTCTTGAAACCTACCGACCACGCGATAGCGCCCTGCCTCCAGATATTCTGCTCGTGGCGCATTGCATAAATGTTATTATCCGAAGTTGTGATGAATGCGCCGTAAACCGCTCCGAAGTCCTCAGGAAATCCCTCGACCGAGATCTGATAATCGCCCCATACGGAGTTCGCGTCTATGCTCACGCTGCCTGTTTTGGTCTCCGGGGTGCTGTCATTTATCGCGGAGAAGGAAGCTGTCGTTCCGTCAACCGTAACGGTTTTGTATGCCGCAGGCACGGAATCCAGCTTTTTGAAATTATAGCTGTTTGCTCCGAGCGCGTCAAGAGCCGCCTGTGTTATTGCCACGGGATAGGTAACGCCGAGTATTTTGCCCGAACCGTCCTCGTTTGCTTCCGAGTGATATGTCCCCTCGAAAAGCTCACCCTCGCCGTTCTTTGACCATTTGACGTTTGTCGCGGAGGATACCGCGTCAACTGTGCAGCTGTTTGCGGCACCTGCGATCTCTCCCGCGTAGAACAGGTCATACGGGATATCCATAGTTCCGTAAACATACTCGTCGGCAGCTCCCGCAGCAAAGCTCATGCAAGAGACCACTGTGCAAGCGGAGAGCCCGACACCGAATATCTTTTTTGCTGTTTTCATTTTCTGAATTCTCCTTCTTTTAATGCACTTTGGTTAGTTAGCGCTAACCTATTGACGATTAGCGGCAGCTAACTTAATATATTATAGCACTATGCTATAATTTTGTCAAGAGAAAATCATAAATAATTATTTTTTCATCATTTTATACCGTTTATGCGCGTTGTTGTGGATTAATTATCGTAATATCCGACTGACGGGAAATTCCCTCTTTCGCTTGACAAGTGCCTCCGGCAATGATAAAATAATGTCTATGAAGAAGTTTAAGTATTTTTTTGCAGTCCTCATACTCGCCGCAGTATCATCATGCGGCGCTGTACCGGAAACGGAAGCTTCGCGTGAGCTTTTCGCAATGGACACCATAATATCCGTAAAAGCATACGGACAGCGCAGTGAAGAAGCCGTAAACGCCGCAGCCAACAGGTTAAAGGAGCTTGAAGACCTCTTTTCCGTAACGGACATCAACAGCGATATCGGAAAGCTCAACTCACTTGGCAGCGCAAATGTTTCCGATAATACGGCGTATGTCATATCCGAAGCTGCGAATGTCTGCGAGAGCACAGACGGTGCGCTGGACATCACGATATATCCCGTTCTGCGTGAATGGGGTTTCACCACCGGGAATATGCATGTTCCCTCTGAGGAAGATATTGCAGCGGCACTCGCCAAAACAGGTTACAGGGATATCGGCATTTCCGGGAACACCGTAACGCTTCCGGAGGGATATATGCTTGACCTCGGCTCCTGCGCGAAAGGATATTCGGGCGACGAGATGCTGGGAGTGATGTCGGAATACGGGATCAACTCTGCGCTGGTCAATCTCGGGGGAAATGTACAGGCTCTCGGTTCAAAGCCGAACGGGACGGAATGGTCTGTGGGGATCGCGAACCCGTTTTCACCGAACGAGCTGCTCGGGGTATTGCAGATACATGACAAGTCTGTCATAACCTCAGGCGGCTATCAGCGCTATTTCACGGACGACGACGGCAATGTCTATATCCATATCCTCGACCCGCGTACAGGACATCCCGCAGACAGCGGGCTTGTGAGTGTCACAGTGGTCGGAGACAGGGGGATAATGTGCGACGCGCTCTCAACGGCTCTGTTTGTTATGGGAAAGGAGCGTGCTGTCAGCTATTGGCGCGGGAATGGCGGTTTTGATATGGTGCTCGTGACAGGCGACGGAACTGTATATATCACAGAAAAAATCGCCGACAGTTTCAGAAACAGCTCCGGGTTTCCGGTGGAGATAATATATGAGTGACAACGGGAAAATGCCGGTAAAGCGGCTTACCGAGCTTGCGATGCTCACGGCGGTCGCGCTGATAATATTCGTGATCGAGCTTCAGATACCGCCGCTTACCGCGATACCAGGAGTAAAGCTCGGGCTTGCGAACATAATCACGGTGTACTGCGTATATCGCTATAAGCCGTGGGAAGCAGCCCTTGTCGCTGCGGTCAGAGTCATTATCGGCGCGATGTTTGCCGCGAGCTTCTCCACGATACTGTACAGCGCATCGGGCGCTCTTCTGTGCCTTTTGGGAATGATACCTGTCTCACGGCTGTTCCCGAAGCTTCCGATATGGGCGTGCAGTGTGATAGGTGCAGTGTTGCACAACATAGGTCAGATAGCGGCTGTAATTGTGAGTTTCGGGTCATTTGCCGTTATCGGCTATCTGCCGTTCCTTATGATCGGCGGCATCATATCGGGACTGTTCACCGGTCTGTGCGCGCATTTTGTTACAGAACGAATGAAAAAAGCCGGGAAATAACGAGAAATATAAACAAGCAAGCCGCTCTTAAGCTATCTGCAGCAGAGCGGCTTTGGCGTTTTCAAGACTTACGGCTTTTTCTGCCTTGAGGAGCATAGCTGCCTTTATGGACAGAATCATTTGCCGTCCATGTCATTACTGTCCGAAAACAAACATTATGCAGTAATTTGAATTATAGGGAACCTCTAAAAACCCAATTTGAGAGAAAAAGAGCTATCCACTTTATGCCGCTTTGTATGCGCGCGTCCTGCGCGCTTTTGGCGGCAATACCACGGCTTCCTGCCGTGACCGTCTACTGCGTCAAACCTCCTA
>JAGBLA010000197.1 GCA_017635675.1 Ruminiclostridium sp. | reverse complement strand
TCTAACCTTGAACGTGCAAAGGAAGATCTTGCAAAGCCTTTTGAACACGCGGAGGAGCTTGAAGCCAAAATACAGCGGCTTGCGGTGGTGAATCTTGAACTGTCAAAAAATCATGCTTTTGATGATGACGATGATGAGCCGATACCGATAATAGACGATTCGATTGACGAGGACGAGCCTACCGTTGATGAAAGCCGTGATGATGACAGGGACAAGACCGGACAGCGACAAAGTGTAATGGTTGCGGACGCTGTTCCGGCAAAGCCTATGGTGCAGCAGAGTAAACCGAAAATACGATAAGAGGGGGAATGAATATGACAAGAGATGAGAGCTTGGAAATTCTCAAGGAGAAGCTCAACGAAAAGGAAATGCGTAAGGTCATTACACAGGGATACAGCGATGTATCCCTGTCGGTAATGGCGAAGCGTACAACAACAGACGCACGGGATATGGCTGACAGCCTTTTTACGGTACAGTCTATAAACAAGCTGTGTGACGCATATACCAGCGGTCTTATAGATGAAAAGGACTTTGACCACATAATCGAGTTCTCGCGTTTTCAGAGAAACCACGAGAAATATTTGGACGAGTTCCTTGATAGCATAAAAAGTGACACGCTGTATCACTCAACTGCTACAAATGCTTTTGTGGCGCTGGCTTACGAGGAATGTACCTATTCAAAGGCAGTGGAGATGATAAAGGCGGAGGTATATTATCCTACAGAATATGCTTCGCTGACGCTGGAGCCCGATGTTGCCAAAGAGCTTGACAAGCTCGGCGTTCAGCTTCGCGCCTGTGAAGGGTTCAATTATTACTACGATGTTGATGATCTGAAAACCTCGCTTGACGCAGGGGACGCGATATTTGTCAAGGACTACGATCTTGCGGTGAGAGTCAAGGAATATATGAAGGTGCCGGATTGGGCGGAGTTCCGTGACAGTGCTGCGGAGATCATCAGTGGAAATCTTGAGAGAAATGTTACCGGCGAGGAACTTGCATTTCTTCGTGATAAGTTCATTAAAAGCCAGTATGAAAGTAAGCTGTATGAAAAGATGCAGGGGGAATACGACAGCTTTATTGCGGACATAAAAAAGAAGTCCCCGGACGAGATCGTAGATTCAGCGTATCAGATAGTAACCAAAAAGGACATTCTCGATTATCTTGCCGGGCAGTCGCCGTCGCTCTCGGAAAAGCAGTATGCGGCTTTACTGTCAAGCACAAACACGCTTGACGAGATATATGAAACTTGGTGTACGAACAGCGAGTTCCATGCGCTCTACGATATTGGGCTGGCTATGGAGGAAACTGCCGATGATATGCAGTATTCCATTGACCGCAGGAATGAAGAACTGGCAAAGAAGCAGGAACCGCAGACGGAGAGCAAGACGGCTCCCACGCCGGAAGTTCAGCAGAAACCGAAGAAACATTCACTTTAAGGGGTGGTAAAATGAGAATGAATATATCTCCGATAAATACTTTCGTGAACAGGGAGGTCAAGCGGTATGCAAAAATGCTCGCTCACGCTTTTGACAATGTGAGCCTGACCTGCTCTCGGAACAAGGATAAGAACGGTTACAATTATATTTTCCATAGCTCCGATCTTACCCATGACCTTATCTTTACTCTCTACGACACGGGACTTGCGGAGTTCTGGAAAAGGAGAACAGCTTGGCGCTGGCGTAAGAATGAGACTTCCGTTATAATAGCCGAGTGGAACGCCTTTGCAGACCCGTTTGAGGTAGCAATATCCATACAGCTCCGAATGTATCATACGCTCAGGTACTATATGGTCGGTGATAACAACTATCATACAAACTTCAAGGATATTCACAGCGATACGGACTATATGCTTAGTATGCCGGAAGATGAGGGCTCGGAATTTGAGCATGACGATCCCGATGTGGAATATATCCCCGGTCCTTCGCACGAAGGTTCGGAATCTGCAAAGATAGAGGACGATGATACTGTTGTGACAGAACCTTTGAAGCCGCAGTTTATTGAAGTGAAGGAAGAAGATTACCTTGACGAGTTCGTTCTGTAACGGAGAGGAGGTCATTTATGGCGATAAAAGGCTATTCTGCGGAAGAAAACGCTGCTTACCGGCAGAAAAAGCAGAAAGAAATGGAGGAGCTTTTCAAACGCATTGACGAGGGTGTCCGCTCGGTGTTCACGTCCGAAAAATATGTCGAATACCTCAAATTCTCGGCTAAATTCACGGACTATTCTGCGAATAACACAATGCTGATAAACCGTGCGCGTCCCGATGCGTCCTTTGTTGCGGCTTACGGCAAGTGGAAGCAGCTCGGCAGACAGGTCAAGAAAGGTGAAGCAGGTATCCCTATACTGGCTCCCGTAAGGTATAAAACAAATCAATATGTAGAGTATGAGCGTCCTGCTAAAGACGAATATGGAAACCCGCTCTACAACGAGGACGGCACGGAGAAAATGGAGACAGTTGCAGAAAATGTTTCCGGCATCGCGTTCAAGAAAGCGTATGTGTTCGATGTGTCGCAGACGGAGGGTGCTCCAATTCCGGAGCCGGTCGAGGAACTGAAAGGTGATATTGATTCCGCTAAAATGGAAGCTATATTTAAGGCACTTCGCAAGGTCACGGGCATAAACATAGAGTTTGAGGACATTCGCGGCAGCGCAAAGGGGTACTATAATCCCGAAAGTAAGCGCATAGCGGTAAAAACGGGAATGAGTGATACCCAGACGGTAAAGACCGTATTCCACGAGACCGCACATTGTCTGCTGCACGATCCCGACAAAAAGATAGTTACCGCGAAAGCTCCCCGTAACGAAAAGGAAGTGCAGGCTGAATCCACCGCGTTTATTGTTGCGGAGCACTTCGGGATAGATACATCTGACTATTCTTTCCCGTACATAGCGACTTGGACGAACGGGAAGACGCTTGAACAGTTACAGAAAGTGTTGCAGGAGATACAGACTGCCGCGAAAACTATAATCTCCGGAGTGGAATCCGAACTGCTGAAAATGCAGAAACGGGAGCTCTCGTTCGAAGATATTATTGCAGACGACGAGCTCAATAACATTCAGAAAGCGGAGCTTATCATCGAGCACGGCATTGATGACGGGCTTGTCTATGACGAGACCGAGATCGACGCTATAAAGGTGTTCGCTGCCGATCACGAGGACTTCGAGGAAACCGTCAAGCTGATCGCCGATACCGAAGCAATAATAAATCAGCGCATGAATTATGGGTATGAATTTTCGTATATGACACCGCTGGGCAGTAAAGAAGCCGCGCTTGATGCATTCGACCGCGGCGAGGCTGTATATCTGCTCTATCCCGACAATTCCGAGGGCATGGCTCTTGAACGCTATGAGATAGAGAATTTCGACGGTTTTTTCGGCATCGAAAAAGAGGAAGATCAGAACCGCACGAAAGCCGATACCGAGGGACTTGCGACAGTTTCAAAGGCGGTCGCGCTCGAAATGTGGGACAGAGACCTTGATGTATATATCAACGGAGAGATCGCGCTGTCCCGTGATGAAATTGAAACAGCGGGGAGAAATGACAGCTTTGCCGTTCCCGACTATCAGTATGCAGCTCAACTGGAGTTTGATGCCCCGGTATCAGAGAACAACACCAAAAAGGAGGAAAAGATGCCAAACTATCAGCAGCCCTATGCGGCTAAACCTAAAAATCCGAATATACTCGGAAATACGCCCTATGAGGCGCTCGGCGGTAAGAATGACTTACAGTATTACCCGAACCTCAAAAACCGTCATGCCGACAATATCGCAAAGCAGCTCGAAGCTGACGGAGTGCGGTTCAGCGGCGTTCGCAAGGGATTTACGACTACGATAACGATAAACAAAAGGGATATTCCGCGTTATGAAGCGGCTGTAACAAAAGTCAAGGCTATGTATTCTCAGTTGAACGGCAGGACGGAAAGCTCCGCGCCGTATCAGCGGCAGACTGTGGGTTATTCCGCACCTGCACCGCAGTATGACGCGCCTGCGCGTCCGCAGCAGGGCAGATTTGTTTCTGATAATCCCGATATTAT
>JAGBLA010000196.1 GCA_017635675.1 Ruminiclostridium sp. | reverse complement strand
TTTGAAAAGAGAAAATGTGTCAGCCGCGTTGAAGACGAGGAAAGGCTCCGAAGGCTTGCTGACGCAAGGCGAGGAGACTTGACAAAGTATTCGGCGGGGCTGGCGCGTTTTCTCTCAAATGGGTTTTTAGAGGTTCCCTTAATTGTGTACCGTGAAATCTGTTCCTACGGGGTCGTCAATGACCTCGGTGAAAGAACCGGTCTTTCGTATGCCCTGTACCAGCCAGTTTATCGCGAGTACATTGTGGAACGACATAGTCTGACCCTTTTCAACCATGATTTTGCCGTCGGTATTCTTTATCTCGCCCATGAATATCTCTGCCTTGCCTTCCTTGATGTAGTCATAGAGGGTCTTGCAGATATCCTCTGTGCCTTTCTCACATGCCTCACCGAAGTTCACAAGTCTTATCATACCTGCGCCCACGTCACCGCTGTACGCGCGGGGATTGAAGTTTTCGTTGACTATCGAGCGTACCTCGTCAACGAGGAACGTGCTGAAGTTGAAGAAGAAACCTGTCAGGTAGTTGTCCTGTGCTATATCGGGAATGTCATAGCAGTTGCCTATTACCTTCACACCCTTTGAGGACGCGTATCTTATCGCATAGTCGGATTCCATGTAGGACATGATGACATCGCAGCCTTGGGAGATAAGGTCATCTACCGCCTGCTCTATCTCCTTGTGGCTGTTTGACCATGCCCAGTCAAGACGCACATCTGTATGTGTTGACCATATCTCCGCAGCGCCGAGCACGAACGCGTCGATAACGCCGTAAGCGTTGTATTCGCCGGGGTCGGCAACGATGCCGATGGTATTGGATTTGGTGTTATGCGCCGCCGCAAGACCGCAGACCGCGGCTGTCTGGTACAGCGAACCGCCGAATCCCGAGATCATTCTGCCCTCGCCTGCGTTGAACGCGATGTAGTATGTGTCAACGGACGCTTTGTTCTCCTTGGTGGCGGAGTTCGCGAATTTCGGACTGCAGGCGATTATGATGTTGCAGCCCTCGTCTTTAAGTGTGTTGACAGCTTCGGGAAAGTCCGATACAAGCACATTCTCCATGTAGCAGGTCTCGATGCCGAGAGACTTTTCTATCTGTCCTCTCGCCACCTCGAAACAGCCGTTCGTAGCACCGTCGCTGACGTACCCGCTGTATATGAAGCCTGCCTTGTAAACGATCTTTTCCTCATCCGGGAGAGCTTCGTATTCATACTGCGTCACGCCGCTCTCGTCGGTTACGGGAGCACCCTCCTCGTCGGTTACGACTATTGTTTCGAGAGGAACGTCCGTAAGCACAGGCTCGCCTTTATCGTCGGTCACAAGGTCGCCGAATTCGTCAACGAACGTCACCATTTTTGTCGGTACAGTCTCCTCGGGCTCGTCGCCGGTGCAGGCGGTGAACGTTACCGAGCAGGCTGCTATAAGCAGGAATGCCGTTATATTCCTGATCTTTCTCATTATTCCGGACATTTTCATACCCCTTCTGCAGCGCTGTGGATATGTACAGAGCGCATAATATTTCATAATACTACCCTATTATAACACACTTTTCCGAAAAAATCATCAGTTTTTTCAAAATTTTTCAAAAATTTTTGAAAAAGTTTTGATTTTTCATTGGATTTATGCTATACTTGTATTCAGATGACGGCGCATATCGCGCCGTTTGCCCGGAAAATCACGCAGGATAAGCCTTTCCTGCTGTCAGATCACAGATAAGGAAGCATATAATGAAGAACAAAAGAAAAACAGCAATAGCGGCATTGCTCGCAGCAGCGCTCACGCTTTCAGCCTGCGGCGCTCCCGCGGGGGAACAGACGACCGAAACTCCCGCTTATCATGCCGACGTAAGCCCCGCTGCACGCGAGATAGCCGATGAATACTTCGCGGGCGACCGCAGCAGCTTCGCCGCATGGAAGGATATCGACCCGTCAAGGATAATCTGCTCGGTGAGCGACCCCGACCCGATACCAGAATTCGACGTCACTTTCGGCAGCTTCATAAACGAGTATATGTACTATCTGATAGTTTACGGCATAACCGATGATATGTCAGAGGAGCACTACGACGACTGCAAAAGCTACCGTGTGAACATCGTCAACTATCTTATGTTCGAGAAGATGTATCTGTATGCGGCGAAGCACGACTACGGCATTACTCCCGAGACTCTCACGAAAGAGCAGCTTGACGAGGTGAGAGCTACCGCGGACGGCGTGCGTTCTGACTGGGCGTCGAATTTCTATGCGGCGGCAGCGGCAAAGCTTGGCGAGGGTGCTGCGGACGAGGATATAACAAAGCTCTGCAATGAAGTGCTTGATGTTATATTTGAAAAGTGCGGCATCGGATATGATATGTTCTATGAGTGGGAGCTCAACACCAAGATACAGGAGCTTGCCCTTGCGGAGATGCTCAAAGCCTCGGCGGTGAGTGACGAGGACGTTGAGGCTGAGCTTGAAACACTGCGCACTCACGCTAAGGAAGCCGCCGAAAAGGATGTTGAGACATACGAGATGATGCCGTCATATCAGAGCGTGTATATTCCCGAAGGCACAAGGACTGCGCGCTACGCAGTGGTGAACTTCCCGGCGGAGGTGCTTGAAGCGGTGAACGCGGCTCTTGAAGCCGGAAAGAACGAGGAAGCCGAACGCCTGATAGAAGAGGCATATACTCCCGAGCTGCGTCAGCGTGCCGCCGAAGTGAGCGGAATGCTCGCGACCGGTGCTGAGCTTGACGAGGTGCAGGAGGATTTCAGAGTAGTGAACAATGTGAATGTACTGCGGAACTCTGTTTCTTATGATGAAGCATTCGTGAACGCGCTGTACGGCATTGGAGAAACAGGCGGGATAGCCGAGCCTGTTGTGAGCCGCGACGGAGTATATATAATTCAGTACGCAGGCGACGCGCAGGTGTCAGACAGTGAGGTCGGGGAAATAGAAAAGCAGATACGCGAATATCTCAAAGAAAAGTCCGAGACCGGCATACAGGTAGATGCGTACAACAACTGGACGGAAAATTACCCGTACACCGTGGACTGCGAGCTGCTGCGCATCGACGAGAGCGACGTTATACAAAGTGAAAGCGACAGCTCCGGCAATGTGGAATTTGATATTGATGACTTTGATGTCAATGTGATAGAATAACAGAAAGGATTTTGAGGAATGAAGAAACTTAGAAAAAGAAGCGAGATACCCGCGGAATTCAAGTGGCATATCGAGGATCTTTATCCGAGCGACGAGGCTTTTGAGGCAGCACTCACTGCCGCGGGAAAGTACCCGTATATCCTTGCGGGCTATGCCGGAAAGCTGAGTACGTCGGGTGCGGAGCTGCTGGCGTACATGAAGCTTGACGATGAACTTACCGAAAAGGCGGAGGATCTTATAAACTACGCTAACCGCAAGAGTGACGAGGACACCGCAGTGAGCCTGTATTCGGGCTACTGCGACCGTGTGAACGCTCTTCTTGTGGAAATAAGCAGCGCGGCGGCATTCGCGGTGCCCGAGATACTTTCGATATCCGATGAGGATATGGAGCGTTATTACAGGGAACAGCCCGCGCTTGAGCACTACCGCCTCGCCCTTGACCGCATCCGCGCCAAGCGTCCCCATATTCTCTCGTCCGAGGAGGAGAGGATAGCCGCAATGGCGGGGGAGATGTGCGCGTCGCCTGCTACTGTGTTCTCTATGCTCGACAACGCCGACATGAAGTTCCCTGACGCTGTGGATAAGGACGGGAATAAGCATCAGCTCACCCACGGAAGCTATATCCCCATGATGCAGAGTGAGGACAGGGAGCTGAGAAAGTCCGCGTTCACCAATCTGTACAGCACCTATGCGGGCTTTGAGAATACCTACGCGGCGAATTTCGCGGCACATCTCAAGACGCTCGCGTTCAACGCCGATGTCCATAAGTACGAGAACACTCTCCAAGCGGCGCTCGACAGCACTGAGGTGCCGCCGTCGGTATATTACAATCTTATCGAAGCTGTCCACGCGAACATGGATAAGATGTACCGCTATGTGGCGCTGAGAAAAAAGCTGCTTGGGGTCGATGAACTGCATTATTACGACCTGTACGCGCCCATGGTGAGCGATGTCAAGGACGAGATAAGCTATGAGGAAGCCAAAAAGACCGTGCTTGAAGCGGTAAAGCCGCTGGGCGGGGAATACTGCGGCATCATGCGCGGCGGATTTGAGAACGGCTGGGTAGATGTTTACGAGAACGAGAACAAGTGCAGCGGCGCTTACTCCGCGGGAACCTCGGTACACCCGTTCGTGCTGCTCAACCACACCGATGACCTGCAGTCGGAGTTCACGATAGCCCACGAAATGGGTCACGCGCTGCATTCCTACTATTCAAGCAAAACACAGTCCATAACCTATGCGGACTATAAGATATTCGTGGCGGAGGTCGCATCGACATTCAACGAGAACCTGCTGATGCAGCATCTGCTGAAGACCACGGAAGACAAGCGCAAAAGAGCGTATCTTATCAACTACTTCCTGGAGCAGTTCCGCACTACTGTCTACCGTCAGACGATGTTTGCGGAGTTTGAACTGAAAGTGAACGAGATGCAGGCAAGGGGAGAGGCTGTTACATCTGACGCGCTGTGTGAGATGTACGGCAAGCTCAACGACCTCTACTTCGGTGACGGCATAGTCCATGACCCGGAGATAGACCACGAATGGCAGAGGATACCGCATTTCTATTATGATTACTATGTTTATCAGTACGCGACGGGCTTCTCGGCGGCTATCGCACTGTCGGAGCGGGTTCTGAACGGCGGCGAGAAGGAACGTGAGGACTATCTCGGCTTCCTTAAAGGCGGCTGCTCCAAGACCCCGATAGAGCTGCTGAAAGGTGCGGGAGTAGATATGACGGGTGCCGAGGCGGTAAACAATGCACTGGCACTGTTCGACAGGCTGCTTGACGAAATGGAGCAGCTTGCCGCTGAGATATGAGGAGGAGACTATGAGAGAAGTTGACGTAAGAGAACTGGAAATAAACCCGTTCACGCTTATCGGCAGGGACTGGTTGGTGCTTGCCGCGGGCGATGAGAGCGGCTGCAACGGCATGACGGTGTCGTGGGGACATCTCGGCTGCCTGTGGAGCCCGAACCGCCCCACTGCGATAGCCTATGTCCGTGAGAGCCGCTATACAAAGGAATTCATGGATAAGAGCGAGCTGTTCACGCTGTCGCTGATATCCGACCGCAAGGCGCTGGGGTACCTCGGCTCCCACTCCGGCAGGAATGAGGACAAGTTTGCGGGAGCGGGCGTGAAGCCGCTGTATATCGACGGCACGGCTGCCGTTGAGGGCGCAAAGCTGATATTCGTCTGCCGCAAGCTGTATGCCGCGCCGCTGGACATGAACGCGTTCGCTGATAAGAAAATTCCCGCGACCGACTATGCAAACGGCGACCCGCACACTATGTATGTCGGGGAGATAATCAAAGCCTACACAGAGTAAACATAACGGAGAATGAACATGAAAAAGACAGTTATAACAGTATCGAGAGAGTACGGCTCGGGCGGGAGACTGATAGCGAAGAAGCTTGCCGACGAGCTCGGGATAGGCTACTACGACGGCGAGCTGCTGTCGCTTGTAGCCAAGGAGAGCGGCTATACGGAGGAATTTGTCCGCCGCAACGACCAGAAAAAGACCCAGAGCCTGCTGTATCACCTGTACATCGGAAGTCAGATACTTCCCGCGTCGGATATGATATTCATAGCACAGTCGAGGGTCATCAAAGACCTCTATAACAAGGAGAGCTGCGTCATCGTGGGGCGCTGTGCGGACTATGTTCTGCGCGGTTTCCCGGACGTTGTGAACGTTTTTGTTACGGCACCGCTTGAAAGCCGCATAGTGAGGGTGCGTGACGAATACGGTGAGACTGCCGAAAAGGGCGATTTCCGCAGCCACATAATGAAGAAGGACAAGAACCGTATCGCGTATTATAACTATTTCGCGGACGACGCGTGGGGAAAGGTGCAGACCTATGATATCTCCGTGAACTCGGACATCGGCATAGAAAAGTCTGCCGACCTTATCGCACAGTACATAAAGGAAAAGTGCGGCGAATGAGTATAGACCTTATAAATCCGGATTTTACCGCGGCTGTATTTGACCTGGACGGCACATTAATGGATTCTATGTGGTTCTGGACGGAGATAGACGAGCTTTTTCTGAAAAGACACGGGATAAACGATGTGCCGGAGGATTACCTGCTTGCTATCGCCCACCTCGGAGCGCTGGAAACTGCGGAATACACCCGTAAGCGCTTCGGGTTCGATATGTCTGCCGAGGAGATGATGTCGGAGTGGCATGAGGACGCTGTGCGTTTTTACAGCGAGAGGGTCACGTTAAAGCCGGGTGCACGCGAATACCTCACCAAGCTGAAAAATGCGGGCGTGAAGCTCGCAGTTGCGACTGCGAGCAGCGAGGAGCTTTTTCTGCCTGCACTGAAAAGGTGCGGCATAGCGGATATGTTCGAGGCGTTTGCCACTGTGGACGAATGCGGCAGAAAAAAAGGCTTCCCCGATGTGTATGAGCTTGCCTGCCGCCGCATGGGGGCAGATGTGAGCGGAACTGTGGTATTCGAGGATATCTACATAGCGATATGCGGTGCCGCCGACGGAGGATTCCGCACCGCGGCTGTATATGACAGAACCTCCGAACGCGATATCGAGAAGATAAAGGCTAAGGCGGACGCGTACATAACGAGTTTCACGGAACTGATACAGTGACAGTGCGTTTCATAAAGCAGCTTTTTTAACTTGTGTGTAAATTTGATAAATAATTAACAAAATATTGGTCGGAATTTGTCTTATTTGCACATATATTTTTGGATTATTATAGGAAGATTTTACAAAAAAGACTGCAATTTTGAAAAAGTGTTGAAATTTAGCCATACCTGTGGTATAATGTAGATGTATGTGAAAAGCAAGTGCTGTCGTATGCTCATAATATACGGCACGCAACCACATTCAGGAAGGATTTGATGAAATTGAATTCACCGTTTACCCCCGAATATGTCAGCCAGAAGCTGAAAGAAACGCTTGAGTACGAGTTCCGTACAGGCCCGAATGACGCTACGAGCACACAGATATACAAGGCTCTATCAAAGCTTGTGGTAGAGCACCTCAAGGAGAAGCGCCACCTGTTCATGACCAAATGCAATTCCCACGGTCAAAAGCAGGTGTATTACATCTCCATGGAGTTCCTCATGGGACGTTCGCTCAAGACCTCACTTTATAACATAGGTGCGAATGAGGTCGTTGAGAAAGTCCTCAAGGAAGAATACAAGATAAAACCGGACGTGATATATGATGAAGAACCCGACGCGGGACTTGGCAACGGCGGTCTCGGAAGACTTGCCGCTTGTTATCTTGACGGTCTCGCTACCTGCGCGTATCCCGCAACGGGTTATTCGCTGCTGTACGAGTACGGTATCTTCAAGCAGAAGATAATCGACGGCTGGCAGACCGAGCTCCCCGACGACTGGCTCCCCGGCGGCGGCGCATGGCTGTCAAAGGTCGAGGATCAGGCCGTTGAGGTGCATTTCGACGGCGAAGTGCGCGAATACTGGGACAATGACTATCACCATGTTGACCATGTGAACTACAACACGGTCTATGCCGTGCCTTATGATATGTATGTTTCCGGCTACGACAGCGAGGGCGTTTCAAAGCTCAGACTGTGGCAGGCGAAGAGTATGTCATTCGACATGAGCGCGTTCAACTCGGGTGACTATCTCAGCGCTCTCGGCGCAAGCAATATCGCACATTCGCTCACAAAGGTGCTGTACCCGAACGATAACCACCTTGAGGGTAAGGCGCTGCGTCTCAGACAGCAGTACTTCATGTGCGCCGCGTCGATCGGCGACATCGTAATGCGCCACATGAACATTTTCGGCACGCTTGAAAACCTGCCCGACAAGGTAGCGATACACATAAACGACACTCACCCCACCCTCGCTATCCCCGAGCTTATGAGAATACTGCTGGACGACTGCGGCTATGACTGGAACAAGTCATGGGATATCGTCTGCCGCACATTCGCTTACACAAACCACACCGTAATGGCAGAAGCGCTCGAAAAGTGGGACAAGAGCCTTATCGAGCGTATCCTCCCGAGAATTTACGGTATCCTGTGCGAGATAAACCGCCGCTACTGCGAGAAGCTTTCCGAGACCCTTCCTTATGAGAAGGTGGAGGAAATGTCCATATTCCGCAACAATCAGATAAGAATGGCGACACTGTGTGTAGCCGCTTCCCACTCTGTAAACGGTGTATCTAAGCTGCACAGTGAGATAATCAAGGAAAGCGTGTTCCATGACGAGTATGAGCTTACACCCTATAAGTTCACCAACGTTACAAACGGTATAGCATACCGCCGCTGGCTGCTGCAGAGCAATCCGCGTCTTACAAAGATGCTCAGCGAGGTTATAGGCGACGGTTTCAAGAAGGACGGCGGCGAGCTCAAAAAGCTCCGTATGTTCGAGAATGACAGCAATGTGCTCAAACAGCTCGCAGAGATCAAACACGCTAACAAGCAGGATTTCGCAAAGTACGTTTACAACACTACCGGTACAAAGCTCAACCCCGACAGCATATTCGATGTACAGGTAAAGCGTCTGCATGAATACAAGCGTCAGCAGCTCAACGCGCTGAACATCATAGCCGATTTCAATTATCTCGTCAATAACCCTGACGCGGATTATCAGCCCAAGACCTATATCTTCGCGTCCAAGGCGGCTCCAGGCTACTACATGGCGAAGCAGATAATCAAGCTTATCTGGTGCATAGGTGAGGAGCTCAAAAAGAACCCGAAGCTAAACGAAAAGCTCAGCGTTGTATTCCTTGAGGATTACCGCGTAACGCTCTCCGAGATTCTTATGCCCGCGGCTGAGATATCCGAGCAGATATCCCTTGCGGGTACCGAAGCGAGCGGCACGGGCAACATGAAGCTCATGCTCAACGGCGCAGTCACAATGGGTACTTACGACGGCGCGAACGTGGAGATACACGAGCAGGTCGGTGACGACAACATCTTCATCTTCGGTATGTCCACTCCCGAGGTCGGAGTTATGCGTCAGAACGGCTATTCTCCCGACGGCTACTATGACCGCAACGATACGATACGCGGAGCTATCGACGCTATGTACCGCGGATTCAACGGCGCTACATTCGACGAGGTGGCAAATGCTATCCGCTATGTTGACCAGTATATGTGTCTTGCTGATTTCGACAGCTACCGCGGCACTCAGAAAAAGGCAAGCGAGATATACAGGGATGTTCTGAAATGGAATAAGATGTCTCTTGCGAATATCGCAGGTTCAGGCGTATTTTCCGCAGACCGTGCTGTCACGGATTACGCTAAGGGTATCTGGAGAATTTACTGATAATTCAATAGCAAACGGGTCTTGCGGTCAAACCGCGAGACCCGATTATTATAATACCGCCGTTTTTCGGCTCTGCCAAAATAATTTTCAAAAAACTGTTGACATATCTGAAAAAAGTGATATAATATATTTAGCACTCGGAGCGAATGAGTGCTAACATATAAAACAAGGAGACGGTAAAAATGGCAAAAAAACAGTTTAAGGCGGAGTCCAAGCGCTTGCTTGAGATGATGATAAACTCCATATACACGCATAAGGAGATCTTCCTCCGTGAGCTTATCTCGAATGCAAGCGACGCTATGGATAAGCTCTATTTCAAGTCTATGCAGGAGAACCTCGGTATCACCCGCGATGACCTTTCGATAAACCTTTCCTTCGATAAGGACGCAAGGACGATCACCATTGAGGATAACGGTATCGGTATGGACAAGGACGAGCTTGAAAACAACCTCGGCGTTATCGCGCAGTCGGGCTCTTTCAAGTTCAAGCAGGATAACTCCGATGCCGACAAGGAAGAAGTCGATGTCATCGGTCAGTTCGGCGTAGGCTTTTACTCCGCGTTCATGGTGGCTAAAAAGGTAGAGATGCTCACAAAGAAGTACGGCGAAGAACAGGCATACCTCTGGAGCAGCGAGGGCGTTGACGGCTATACGATAACCGACGCGGAGAAGGAGAAGAACGGCTCGGTCATCACACTTTTCTTAAAGGATAACACCGAGGACGAGGATTACGGCGAATACCTTGCCGAATACAAGCTCAAAAGCCTCGTAAAGCGTTACAGCGACTATATAAGATACCCCATAAAGATGCCCGTAACTCACCGCAAGCCGAAAGAGGGCAAGGAGGGTGAGTACGACGAGACCACCGAGATAGAGACACTCAACAGCATGGTGCCGATCTGGAAGAAGTCCAAGCAGGAGCTTACCGACGAGCAGTACAACGAGTATTACAAGGAGAAGTTCCTTGATTACATGGATCCGCTGATCCATATCCACTCAAAGACTGAGGGTACCGCAACATACAACGCCCTGTTGTTCATACCGAAGAAGGCACCGTTCAACTTCTATACAAAGGAGTACGAGAAGGGCTTACAGCTCTATTCCAGCGGCGTTCTGATAATGGACAAGTGCGCTGATCTGCTGCCCGACTATTTCAGTTTTGTAAGAGGACTTGTGGACAGCGAGGATCTCTCGCTCAATATTTCCCGTGAAATGCTCCAGCATGACAGACAGCTGAAGCTGATAGAGAAGAGCCTTGAAAGAACTATAAAGAACGAGCTGAAAAAGATGCTCAACAACGACCGCGAGAAGTATGAGGAGTTCTGGAAGAACTTCGGTCTTCAGATAAAGTACGGTCTTTACGGTGGCTATGGTATGCAGAAGGAGTTCCTGCAGGATCTTCTGCTGTTCACCTCCAGCGCGGAGAAGAAGCTTACTACGCTTGAAGAGTACGTAACCCGCATGAAAGAGGGACAGGACGCTATATACTTTGCCTGCGGCGAAAGTGTGGCAAAGCTCGATACGCTGCCTCAGACGGAGATGCTCAAGGAAAAGGGCTACGAGATACTGTACCTTACCGATAACATCGACGAGTTCATAATCAAGATGCTCGTTGACTATGACGGAAAGGAATTCAAGTCGATCCAGTCCTCCGATGCGGATTTTGAATCCGAGGACGAGAAGAAGGAAAAGAAAGAAAAGACAGAGCAGAATAAAGACCTGCTCGGTGAGATAAAGAAGTCCCTTGAAGGCAAGGTAGCCGATGTGCGCATTTCCGCAAAGCTGCGCTCACACCCCGTATGCCTTACAAGCGACGGCGAGGTCTCGCTTGAAATGGAGAAGGTACTCGGTGCTATGCCGGGCAATGAGATGAAACCTAAGGCTGACAGGGTGCTTGAGATCAACGCGGATCACCCGATATTCGCAAAGCTGCAGTTCCTTTTCGACAACGATAAGGAGAAGCTTGCGGCATACGCGGATATCCTTTACGACCAGGCGCTGCTGATAGAGGGGCTTGAAATAGAGGATCCGGTAGAATACTGCAACAAGGTATGCGCGCTCATGGTCTGATGCAGGCGCGCAAGACAACATGACCGGGAGGGAGAGGAAAACATGACCAACGAAGAGATTTTCAGACGGATAGATCACACCCTGCTTTCACCGACAGCGACGCTTATGCAGATAAGAACGCTGTGCATTGAGGCGCTTGATTACAAGACCGCCAGCGTTTGCATACCGCCGTGCTATGTCAAGCGGGTGCATGACGAGTTCCCGACGCTGAATATCTGCACGGTCATAGGTTTCCCCCTCGGCTACGAGGTGACGGAGGCGAAGGTCCTTGAAGCCTCCCGTGCGATAGCGGACGGCGCGAATGAGATAGACATGGTTGTGAACATCACCGCTATCAAGAACCACGATTTTGACTTCGTTATGGAAGAGATACAGGAGGTCAAGGCTGCCTGCGGCTCCCATATCCTTAAGGTCATAGCCGAGACCTGTTATCTCAACGAGGACGAAAAGATAATGCTATGCCACAGCGTCACCACCGCGGGCGCGGATTTCATCAAGACTTCCACAGGTTTCGGTTCCGCGGGCGCTACAAAAGAGGACATAAAGCTTTTCGACAAGAACGTCGGCAAGAATGTGAAGATAAAGGCTGCGGGCGGCATAAAGACCCGCGAGGACATGGAAGAATTCATAAAGCTCGGCTGTTCGCGGCTCGGCACAAGCTCAGGCGTGAAAATACTCACGGGAAAGAAGAAGCAGGCGGAATAATGGCAAAACGTGTATTTCTGATAGTTCTTGACAGCGTCGGTATAGGTGAAGCCCCGGACGCAGCGGATTACGGCGACGAGGGCAGCAACACCGTAAATGTGTGCTTTGATACGGGAAAGCTGAACGTGCCGAATATGCGAAAGCTCGGGCTGTTCAATATCGACGGCAACGAATACGGCGGAGCGTGTGACGCGCCTGTCGGCAGGTTTGCGCGGCTGCGCGAGCTGTCGAAAGGCAAGGATACCACTACCGGACATTGGGAGATGATGGGGATAGTAGCTGAAAAGCCTTTCCCGACATATCCTGACGGTTTTCCGCCGGAGGTCATCTCCGAGTTTGAGCGCCGTACAGGAAGAAAGGTGCTTTGCAACAAGCCATATTCCGGTACCGCGGTAATTGCGGATTACGGCGAGGAGCATATAAAGACGGGGGCGCTGATAGTTTATACCTCTGCCGACAGCGTGTTCCAGATAGCGGCGCACGAGGACATCGTTCCCGTTGAGGAGCTTTATCGGTACTGCGAGATCGCACGTGAGATGCTGGTGGGCGAGCACGCGGTAGGACGCGTTATCGCACGTCCGTTCACAGGTAAACACCCGTTCACACGTACTCCACGAAGACACGACTTCTCGCTGAGACCGCCGAAACCTACCGCGCTTGACAGGATCAGTGCCGCAGGACTTATCTGCTATGGTGTCGGCAAGATAAATGACATTTTCGCAGGTGCGGGACTTAACGGCTTTGTCCGCACGAGCGGCAACGCTGACGGAATGGAAAAGACCGCTGAGTTCGCAAAGGGCGACTGGACAGGTTTCTGCTTTGTAAATCTTGTGGATTTCGATATGCTGTACGGTCACCGCAATGACGTTAAGGGCTACACCAACGCGCTTAACGAGTTTGACGCGTGGCTCGGCGGATTTCTGCCGACGCTTCGTGAGGACGATGTGCTGATGATAACCGCGGATCACGGCTGTGACCCGGTAACACCCTCGACCGACCATTCAAGAGAATATGTGCCGCTTATGATGTACGGCAAGAGCATTGAGCCCGGCAGCATGGGAACTCTTGACGGCTTTGACAATATCGGACGTATGGTGCTCGGTATGCTTGGAGTCAGTGAATAATGCGAAAAAAGCCCCGGAATGACTATCTGTCGTTCCGGGGTCATTTTTTATTCGTCATCGCTGATGTCGTCGATGTCGTCCTCGTTATCGTCGGGCTCGGTTACTGAAAACTCACTTTCTGTTGCAGGCGGGTCGATCTCGGGAGCTATTGCACCCTCGGTGTCGGGTTCCTCGGGTTCGGTCTCTTCCGGCTGTTCCTCGTCCTCTATATCTCCGCTGCTTGATGTGGTGTCTGACTGAGCGGGTTCGGAAGTGGCTTCGGAGGTTGCTGCGGCTTCGGTGAGATCACCGGTTCCCTGTGCCGGCAGGGAAGCCGCCACAGCCTGGTTTTCGGCTGCTGTGTAGCCTTCGGCGGCATACGCTATGCTGCTTTTGGAGATGTAATTCTTTATTCCGCTGACTATGCCTGCGGCTATGCCCTTGCGGTGGGTATCGGAAGCAAGTGCCATAGCGTCCTGTATGTTATCTACAAATCCCGTTTCCACGAGCACTGAGGGGAAATCCTGCTGGAGCGTCACATGGTAGTAGCTGTAACGGGCTCCGCGATCCCTGTCCGCGCCGTCGGAATAGACATTTGTCTTATAGTAGCCCGCGATGCCCTTTGATATTTCGGCTGCAAGGGGTTCAGACCACGAAGTGAAGTAGTAGGCTTCCGCTCCGCGGGCATCTCCGAGCGCCTTATTCGCGTGTATCGAAATGAATATATCACAGCCGTATGCACGGGCGTAATTCGGGCGCTCCTTGGTAAGCAGGAACTCGCTCTCGGTCTTTAGCCTTACGACATTGGCACCCGCGTCTTTTAGCTGTGTTTCAAGCTCTTTGGCAATCGCGAGCACACATTCCTGCTCAACGACCTCACCGATAGCGCCCGGGTCGAAGGTGGTGGCAGACTTGCCGTAGCCGTGACCGGGGTCGATCACTATCGTAAGTCCGCTGAGAGTGTTGACAGGCACGGGGAACCATAGTATAAGATCGCCGTTGCCGTCGTATTTCGCGTACTGACCGAAATAAACTCCTGGCTGGCGAAGCTCCAGGATAAGACGGAACTTGGTGCCGTTCTCCTCGGTCACGGTGTCCCACTTGCCGGACTTGAATACCATATTGTGCTCAAAAGAAGGGAGAGCAGTGACACTTGTGATGTTTTCAAAGGTTATGTACAGATGTGTGGCGGTGAAGTTCTTGACGTTGTAGTCTCCGTCCCACGCGGTGTAGTAGTTATTTCCGGCAAGGCGCATATTGAAGCCTGTCCTGTGGTCAAGTTTTATCTTGATGTAGCTGTTGCCGTTGGTAGTTCCGACTGATTTCACGAACAGCGAGTTCTCGGTTATGGCAGTTCCGTCTTCAAGTGTGGAAGCGCTTGAAGCTATTCGCTTGCCGGATTCGGTGACGTAGTAGTTGCCCGAGGTGGAGCGGTATATTTCAAGCGTACCCGCGGGAAGCTGTGAAAACAGCGGCGACGGTATATCGTCCGCGGTCTTGCCGTCATATACTATGGTATTGTCGGACAGAGTTTTCACGTATTTTACCGACTCGCCGGCAGTGTGCGCCGTGTCGAGAGTTGCAAGCACTTCGCCGCTGCCCGCTTCGGACGCGTCGGCAGCCATTACCACCTCGACCTGCTTTACCGGCTCGGGCTTTGCGTTCACGGTGACAGAGGCGCCGACAGCCTCCATTTTATATCCGGAGTAAGATGCGCCGATCAGTATGCGTCCGAGCTGTGTCACCTGCCCGATTACGCCATCGGGAACGGTGTAGGTGCCGGAGAAGCGGACGTAGGTGGAGTTTGCCTCCTCTTCGTCGGTGCTTTCGAGCTCCTTGAGTGAAACGGTAGTGCCGTTGACCACGCCATACACCGATGCGCCCTTGTATGCCTTGGCGGTAAGGGTTATCTTAGTCCCGCCGTCAACGGTGAGGTTCTTGCCCTCGGAAATGGCTGAACCAATGGATTTGAGCACAGTTATCTTCCGGGTTATGCTGTATGTATAGGTCTTGTCCTTGTGACTTATTGTAAATGTGTTCAGCCCGTCCTGCAGCGGCTTCTCAAAATAGAAATTACCCGCGTCGTTGAGTTTTATCTCTTCACCGTTGAAGAGAACGGGGAAGTTGCTGTCGAAACTCCCCATGAAGGACACCGACGCTTCGGCAGTAGTGAACTTCAGGCTCGCGGGGGAGGTCATTTTAAGATCCTCGAACAGCGAGCTCTCGTCGATCTGCTCGTTAAAATAGGATCTCAGAGCTTCGGTGGAGCCGAGAGGATCTTTTTCCAGTGCCTCATAGGAGTTGAAAATGCTGCCGGAATAGCTTTTGAGTTCCTTGGCAACGGTGAGCTGCTTCAATAACTGATCGGCAGCGCCCCAGCCCACGGTGTCTGTTCCGATGAATTCATTATGATGAACAACGTACATGGGGATACCCGCTTTTTCAGCGACATCACCCCACCAGCCTGTTACCTTCTCAAAGGGCAGTGCGGTGGAGGTCAGAGAGCCGTAAGCGCGTACCGCAACGAAATCAACGTAGCCCTTCCCGATAAATCCCTTTGTATCGGCGTGACCGTCGTAGTAAGCCTGTACGTAGTCATTGGTCTCGCTCCCGTCCGGGTTTGTTGAGGAATTTGCCCACATATCGTTGACGATGAACCCGACAGCTATGGAGTTATCAGTGCCGTGAATAACGTCGGCGGCGGTGCTGAAATACTGCTCGGCAGTATCATAAAGCCAGTTGTTGTAGCCCACACCCGACCCGTTATCCATGTATTCACCAAAACTCGACACACTGCGGCGCACGTAATAGTCGTCCAGAAGGATACCGCTGCACGCGTATTTCACGGCAAAACGGTGAGTGCGTGAGACAAGTGTATCAATGGCATCTGCCCCGGAACGGCAGTCCGACAGAGCAGAGCCGAGATCGAACACCACATAGGGCGATATCCCGCATTGATACGCGGATTCCACAGCCGCGAGAACCGGGTCTGTCTCAGTGTTATTTCCGAGGGAATAATATGAACGCCCGTCATGAACAGTATTGATTATGACAGTGTTCAGTCCGAGTTCGGCAAATCCCGAGTAAATATTGTCAAGCTCCGAATCAAGCTCCGCTGTACTCTCGTCCTCCTTGAAAAAATCCACCGACGGCGTCAGCACAGCTGCCCGCATATCTTCCGGCAGGCTGAACATCGGCATATCCGCGACCGTCAAAGCGCCAGCGGACGTATTATCTTCAAGTGTGACCCAGCCTGTCTCCTCTGCCTCGTCCGCCACTCCCTCGGCGAATACGGGCAGCGCGAACAATACCGCAGAGAGCGTGGTAAGTATAGCAGCAATGCGTCTTTTTACGTTGTTCATGTTTATCTTCCTTTATGTATGTTATCCGTTTCCTTACGGGAAATTTCATTTTGTGAGCAAGGGTTTAAGGCTGTCAGCCTCAGCCTGTGTCGCGATAGTCTTATAGCCGCTGTCGAAGAGGTAAGAATAGCTGTACAGCGCTATCCCGCAGCAGCCGTTCGCTTCTGCGTACTCGGTCTGACGCTTGAGCATTGTGGTAGTGTTCTGCCATTCGTTTTTTCCGGTTCCTGCCCACTTGTCCTCGGTACCCGCCTTATAGACCGAAAGCCCTGCATAGAGCTTTGTACCGGTTCCGCGGACTATGCCCGCCCATTCATCGACGCACGCAGCGAAGGGAACGCCTGAGTTCTCAAAACCATAGTATATCTGCGGTACAAAGTAGTCGATGTATCCGCCCGCGCTCCATGCCTTTGTGTCTGCGTAGAGCTGATTGAGGTTGTTTATGTTGTTGCCCTGCGGCGCAGCTCCGAAGATTGCCGACCCGCATTCGTGGGTCGCCGTGTACATCTCTTTTACCATTGATGAACAGTTCGATATTCTGAAAGCGGAAAGGCTTGAATAGCCGCTTCCGTTGAAAGCCGCACTGTCAAAGGACGCGTCTGTGGTGGGATAGAAGTAGTCGTCAATGTGTATGCCGTCCACATCATAGTTTGAGACTATCTCGCGTACATTGTCGCCTATAAGCTGCCGTACAGCATCATAAGCGGGATTGAGGTACCATGTTCCGTTAACGTTCACGATGTACTTGCCTTTTTCGGAGCCGTTGTACCATTTTCCCACGGGATAATCTGTTGAAACAGCGGCGATATCGGTGCCGGAGCATAGCCTTAGCGGGTTTATCCATGCATGGAACGACATTCCGCGTGCGTGAGCTTCCGAAAGCATGATTTTCAAAGGGTCGTAAGCGGTGCGCTTTCCGACGGCGCCGCTGATGTGCTTTGTGAACGGGAACAGCGACGAGTAGTAATAGGCGTCACCGAATGCGCGGACATGAACATACAGTGTGTTTATGCCGAATCCCGCACAGTTGTCGAGCATGGCTCCGAATTCCTTGCGGAAACCGCTTTCGTCCTTGCCGTTAAGGTGATTGGAAAGCTCGATATATGATATCCACACAGCCTTTACACGTGTATGATTGACGGCTTTGTAGGAGTTTTTGCGGTAGCTGCCTGAGATCGGTGCGGCAGGTGTCGTAACAGCTGTCGTTGTCACTGATGTACTCGAAGTCGTGACTGCGGAAGCTGTCGTCTGTGCGGCAGTTGAAGCAGCGGTAGTTGTGACTTCTGCAGAGGTTTCAACCGTAGTTGCAGTCACAGCCGCGGCGGCAGATGAAGAAACAGCATAGGCGGTTGAGGTCTCCGTGACAGCGGAGGTCGCGGAAGTGTTCTCAACGACAGTGGGAGATGTGGTCTGTGCCGCGGCAGTATCGGCATTCACACCGCTCTCGTTCACTTTCGGGAAGGGAAGTGCCTGTGCGGCATCATAAGCTGCGGTGTCAAGCGCTATCCCGCCGAAATCTCCGTTCTGAATAGGTATCCCTGTCACTGTGGTGACGACAGGTGTGGTGATCTGCGCCTGCGTGTCAATACTTTTGCAGGAGGAAATGACAGTGAGCGCGGAAAAAAATGCAAGAGCGCTGTAAAATATTTTCAACTTTTTCAACATGTCACCCCCGCGCATACTATGCCGTATTATGATTATAACACCCGCAAACTGTTTAGTCAATAGGTTTCGCTAAAATTGTTCATAAAAATTGTACACGTGAAATTGTGCAATATGTTCATATTTTCAGTTTTATGAACGGTTGATTTTTTTATTGTCAAAATATTGACAAATTTCATTGTGTATAGTACAATATGTAGTATGGAATAAAATATCACAGGAGGCAACCGAATGGGACTTACACTTACCGAAAAGATCATCAAGGAACACATCGTTGACGGCGAAATGATAAAGGGGAAAGAGATCGGGCTTCGCATCGACCAGACCCTGACACAGGACGCCACAGGCACCATGGCATACCTGCAGTTTGAAGCCATGGGCGTTGACCGCGTAAAAACCGAGCGCTCTGTGGCTTACATCGACCACAATACGCTCCAGTCCGGCTTTGAGAACGCCGATGACCACCGTTTTATAGGAAGCGTGGCGAAGAAGCACGGGATCTGGTTCTCCCGTCCCGGCAACGGCATCTGCCACCAGGTACATCTTGAGCGCTTCGGCAAGCCCGGCAAGACGCTCATAGGCTCAGACAGCCATACCCCCACCGGCGGCGGCATCGGAATGTTCGCCTGCGGCGCCGGCGGTCTTGACGTAGCTGTCGCAATGGGCGGCGGCGCGTACTACATAACCATGCCTGAGATAGTGAATATAAAGCTCACAGGCAAGCTTAGCGACTGGGTGTCTGCAAAAGATGTTATTTTAAAAGTGCTTCAGACGCTCTCGGTTAAGGGCGGTGTCGGCAAGGTAATGGAATACACCGGCGAGGGAGTGCTTTCGCTGTCAGTCCCCGAGCGCGCTACTATAACCAACATGGGTGCGGAGCTCGGCGCTACCACTTCGATATTCCCGTCCGACGAGACCACACGCGCATTTCTTAAAGCACAGGGACGCGAGGAGGACTATGTTCCGCTGTCCGCTGACCCTGACGCGGTTTACGACCAGACCGTGGAGATCGACCTTTCGGAGCTTGTGCCGCTTGCAGCTTGTCCTCACAGCCCCGATAACGTAAAGACTATCGACGAGATAGGAAATATCAAGATAGATCAGGTCTGCATCGGCTCCTGCACCAACAGCTCCATGCAGGATCTTCTGAAAGTCGCACATATCCTCAAAGGAAAGACAGTTCACCCCGACGTGAGCCTTGCGATAGCGCCCGGCTCAAAGCAGGTGTATAACATGATGGCACAGTGCGGCGCGCTTTCCGACCTTATCGACGCGGGCGCGAGAATACTCGAATGTGCCTGCGGTCCGTGCATAGGCATGGGACAGTCACCGAACTCACACGGTATCTCTCTGCGCACCTTCAACCGCAACTTCGAGGGAAGAAGCGGCACAAAGGACGGTCAGATATACCTCGTTTCACCCGAGACCGCGGCGATCTCCGCTGTCACAGGTGTGCTCACAGACCCGAGAACGATAGGCGCTATGCCGCCTTATGTAATGCCGGAGCACTTCGTTGTCAACGACAACATGATAACTCCGCCCGCGTCCGAAGAGGAAGCACCGAATGTTGAGATACTGCGCGGTCCGAACATCAAGCCGTTCCCGATAAACGAGCCTCTCGCTGAGAACATCGCAGCAGGCGTTACACTTAAAGTCGGAGACAACATCACCACAGACCACATCATGCCCGCGGGAGCGAAGATACTTCCTCTGCGCTCGAATATCCCTGCGATATCTGAATACTGTTTCACAGTCTGTGACGAGACATTCCCGAAACGCGCTAAGGAAGCCGGAAAGTCCATAATCGTCGGCGGCTCAAACTACGGTCAGGGCTCGTCCCGTGAGCACGCCGCTCTCGCTCCGCTTTATCTCGGAGTAAAGGCGATAATCTGCAAGTCATTCGCCCGCATTCACAAGCAAAACCTCATCAATAACGGCATTCTCCCGCTCACATTCGTGAACGAAGCAGATTACGACAAGATAGAACAGGGCGACAAGCTTGAGATACCCGGCGTGAAGACCGCGATAAAGCACGGTGACAAGATACTTGTCAAGAACGTCACAAAGGGTACGTTCTTCCATACAACACTTGAACTCTCCGAGCGCGGCAAGGGCATGATACTTGAGGGCGGTCTGCTCAACTACACGAAAAAGCAGGGGTGACAAACATGAACTGTCCGTTTTGCGGAAAGGAAATGCAGTCGGGGATACTGTCCGGTGACGGCAGAAGCACTGTGACTTTTAAACCGGGCGAAAAAAAGACCGGCTGGTTTGACAGGTTTATCGGGATAGACAAATTGACTGCCGCAAAATATACTCTCACTGCATTTACAATAGATGCGGATTACTGTCCCGGCTGCAAAAAGATGATATTCGATACCGATATCAAGGGATAAAACTATACCGAAAGGAAAAAATACAAATGGCAAAAATTCAGATGAAGACCCCGCTCGTCGAAATGGACGGCGACGAAATGACCCGAGTTATCTGGAAGATGATAAAGGATAAGCTCCTGCTTCCGTACATTGACCTCAAGACCGAGTATTACGACCTCGGACTCGTAAAGCGCAACGAAACGAATGATCAGATAACCATAGACAGCGCCAACGCTACCAAGAAGTACGGCGTTGCTGTAAAGTGCGCTACTATCACGCCGAACGCACAGAGAATGACCGAGTACAACCTCAAGGAAATGTGGAAGTCCCCGAACGGCACAATAAGAGCTATCCTTGACGGTACAGTATTCCGCGCACCTATAATAGTAAAGGGCATAAACTCCCTTATCCCCACATGGACAAAGCCGATAACCATTGCGCGTCACGCATACGGCGATGTGTATAAGAACAGCGAGATGAAGGTGAAGGACGGCTCTAAGGCTGAGCTCATCGTGACAGACAAGGACGGCAAAGAGACACGCCAACTCATTCACGAATTCAAGGGCAGCGACGGCATTATCCAGGGTCTTCACAACATCAACAGCTCTATCGCTTCCTTCGCTCGTTCGTGTTTCAACTTCGCGCTGGACACGAAGCAGGATATATGGTTCGCCACAAAGGACACCATTTCAAAGCAGTACGACCACACATTCAAGGATATCTTTGCCGATATTTTCGAGACAGAGTACAAGTCGAAGTTCGCGGAGGCGGGCATCGAGTATTTCTACACTCTGATAGATGATGCGGTGGCACGTGTTATACGCTCCGAGGGCGGCTATATATGGGCGTGCAAAAACTACGACGGCGACGTTATGTCCGACATGGTGGCGACAGCGTTCGGAAGTCTCGGCATGATGACTTCGGTGCTCGTTTCCCCGTCGGGAGTTTACGAGTACGAAGCGGCGCACGGCACCGTTACCCGTCATTACTACAAGCACCTCAAGGGCGAGGAGACCTCCACGAATTCGGTGGCTACGATATTCGCGTGGACAGGCGCGCTCAAGAAGCGCGGAGAGCTTGACGGCACTCCCGAGCTCACGGATTTTGCGAAGAAGCTTGAAGAAGCGACTGTAAAGACCATCGAGGAAGGGGTAATGACAGGCGACCTGTATGTGCTCTCAACGCTCCCTGACAAGAGAAAGGTCAACACCGAGCAGTTCCTTGACGAGATCAACGAAAGACTCAAAGCTCTGGTCTGATACTCACGAAAGCACACGAAAAGGGGCATGAATATGTCTAAGAACGATAAAGTCTCAAATTCGGTGATCCGCAGGCTCCCGAGATATTACCGTTTTCTCGGTGAGGTGCTCTCGGAAGGGATAGGCAAGATATCCTCCCGTGAGCTTGCGGAAAGAATGAAAGTCACGGCATCGCAGATACGGCAGGATCTCAACTGCTTCGGCGGGTTCGGACAGCAGGGCTACGGCTACAATGTCTCGGAGCTGCGCGAGGAGATAGGCGAGATACTCGGCGTGAACAAGGAGCTCCCCGCAGTGCTTATCGGCGCGGGGAACTTAGGGCGCGCCCTTGCCGTACATCTCGACTATGAAAAGTACGGCTGCAGGCTATGCGGCGTATTCGATATAAACGAAAAGCTTGCGGGTACGGTGCTCGGCAGCATGACCGTGCAGCCGATGAGCGAGCTCGGGAGCTTCTGTGAAAACGAGCTTCCTGTCATCGCGATACTCTGCATACCGCGCGAGGCTGCTCCGGAAGTATGCGAAAGGCTCTCGGAGCTTGGAATAAAAGCGTTCTGGAATTTCTCACATTATGATATCACGCTTGAAAAGATCCCCGGAGCTGTTGTCGAGAACGTACATCTCGGTGACAGCCTTATGGCGCTGTGCTATAAGATAAACAATCCCGAAAAAAGACCGGACACGGAGGACAGCGAGCAATGAGCATGAAAAAACACGCAAAAGCCGCAGCCGCAGGGCTGCTTGCCGCGGTGACACTTCTCGGTTCATGCGGAAAGACCGCGTACAGCGGCAAAAATGGAATGCAGCAGTATGCGAGAGATTTCTACGAGAATGACAAAATGGAGATCGCAGGCACAAACTATGACAGAGAAGAGACTCTTGCATGGTTCGTTTATACAAACGGTACTTACAAGCGCTGCGAGGCAACGACGTTCAGAAAGACCTCCGACGGTAAATACACCGCGGAGAATAATGAGCTTGTGCTCAAAGAGGCAGACGGCGTCTGGCTGTGTATGTGGCATCGAGGGCTCGCAATACATATCGAGAACACGGACTGCAGGAAAGTAAGCGTATCGGATGCCGATAGCACGGTCTCATTCGATATCACAAACGCGCCGTACACGTTCTTCTATCCGTGTCCCGGACGAACGGGCGAGACAACGGTGTACTGCTATGACAAAAACGAAAGGAAGATAATCTGACAGAGTTTATCCGCGTTGTCAGACGGCTCAGAGACAGAACAGCTTTCGTAATAAGCTGTTCTGTTTTTATGACGACAGCTTGACAAATAATACGTTTTGTGATATATTGTATTTTTAGCGGCTGAATATTGTAAAGAAGACATCTTAAATACATATTCATGGTCTGACCGCTGCAGTAATAATTTATATACAGAAATATACCGGGGCGTATGGTACGGGAAGCCCGGTAAAAAAGAACAAAAGAAGGCAGTAGTAATGGAAGGGATCGAATATCTGAAGGATCTCGCGCTTATAATCGTCAGCGCGAAGATCTTTGGTCTTGCGGCGGGAAAGCTGAAAGCGCCGCAGGTCGTGGGGGAGATAATCGCGGGACTTATAATAGGTCCGTCGGTGCTCGGCTGGGTAGGTCAGTCGGATTTTCTTTCGCGTATGGCGGAAATAGGCGTTGTGCTGATAATGTTCGGCGCGGGTCTTGAGACCAATATGAAGGATCTGATGAAAACAGGACCGAAAGCGCTGCTCGTGGCGCTTGTGGGAGTTTTGGTGCCTCTTGCGGGAGGAACTCTCGTTTACAGTCTGTTCTTCGGTTTCTCTGAAATAGGCAGCGAGCAGTTCATGCGCGCGGTGTTCATCGGAACGATAATGACAGCGACCTCTGTGGGTATTACCGTTCAGACGCTCAAGGAGCTCGGACATCTGAAAGGACATATCGGAACGCTCATTATGAGCTCCGCGATAATTGACGATATTATAGGCATAATCGTGCTCACATTCGTTATCGGGTTCAAAAATCCCGAATCAAAGCCGCTTGATGTTGCGGTGCAGACGGGATTGTTCATACTGTTCAGCGTTGGCGTGGGCATTATAACCTACTACGTTTTCAAGTTCATCGACAAGCGCTATCCGCATAAGCGGCGCATACCGATACTCGGGCTTGCGCTGTGCATGATAATGGCATATTCCGCGGAGAAGTTCTTCGGAATCGCGGACATTACCGGCGCTTACGTGGCAGGACTTATACTCTGCAATCTGCGTGACTCGGAATACATAGCCGAGAAAATGGATATCAGCTCATACATGATGTTCGGACCCGTGTTCTTTGCGAGTATCGGTCTGAAAACTCAGTTCAACGGATTTACCGCCGATCTTATATGGTTTTCGCTGGCGTTCGTGCTCATGGCGCTTGTGACAAAGGTGATCGGCTGCGGCATCACGGCAAAGCTGCTCGGCTACAGCATGAAGGACAGCCTTAAAGTGGGCGTCGGCATGATGACCCGCGGCGAGGTCGCGCTCATCGTCTCGCAGAAAGGTCTTGCCGTAGGAATGATGGATCCGCTGTATTTCACCTCGGTAATACTTCTTATAATCGTATCTTCGATCACCACGCCGATAGTGTTGAAACTCCTGTACCGCGGCGAGCCGCTCCCGGATACGGTGCCGGCAGGAAACAATACATAAAGAAAACGCACTTCCGTTCATCGGAAGTGCGTTGTTTTAATTTATGCCGTTATCAAGCCATGCCTGCGGTGATGATAGCCATTTTATAAACTTCCTCGGCGTTGCAGCCTCTGGAGAGGTCGTTGATAGGAGCGTTGAGACCCTGTAATATCGGACCGTAAGCCTCAAAGCCGCCGAGACGCTGAGCGATCTTATATCCTATGTTTCCTGCCTCTATCATCGGGAAGATGAATGTGTTCGCCTGACCCGCGACCTTGGAGTCGGGGCACTTGGTCTTTGCGACTTCAGCGGAAACCGCGGCATCGAACTGGAATTCGCCGTCGATCGTGAGCTCGGGATCGAGCTTGCGCGCTTCGATGACAGCGTCGTGGCTGAGCTGAACTGTGCCGCCCTTGCCGGAGCCGTAGGTGGAGAAACTGAGCACCGCTACCTTGGGGTCGATACCGAAGAACGCTGCTGTGCGTGCGGTCTCGACAGCCACCTCTGCAAGCTGCTGAGCGCCGGTCTGAACAACGTTGCCTTCCTTGTCGAGCTTGTCTTCATAACGCAGATTGATAGCGCAGTCACCCATAGCGATAGTCTCGTCCTTGCCGTCCTTTTCTCTGAACAGAATGAACGACGAGCTTACAAGTGAAGAGCCCTTCTTTGTCTTTACTATCTGGAGCGCGGGACGCACGGTGTCTGCGGTGGAGTAGGTCGCGCCGCCGAGGAGCGCGTCAGCCTTGCCCATTTTAACGAGCATTGTGCCGAAGTAGTTGGACTTCTTGAGCAGGTCACGGCACTCGTCCTCGGTCATCTTGCCCTTGCGTATCTCTACCATTTTCGCAACGAGCTCCTCCATGCCGTCATAGCCGAGCGGGTCAAGGATAGTTGCCTTCTCGATATCAAAGCCTCCGTCAGCGGCAGCCTTCTTCACTTCGCCTGGCTCTCCGCAAAGGATAACTCCCATAAGCTCCTCCTTGAGGAGCCTGTCCGCAGCGGAAAGTATGCGCGCGTCCGTGCCCTCGGTAAATACGATAGTCTTTTTGCTTGCCTTAAGATTGGCGAGCAGCTTGTCAAACATTGCCATGATAGGTAAACCTCCGTTTGTAAAAATCTAACGATTATTATACTACTATTTTATAAAAAAAGCAAGTGTTTTTGTGAAATCCGCACACAATTTGATATCGAAAATAAAATCGGTCAAAACACTTGATTTATTACCAAAGTTATGATATAATATGATAGGATAAATATATATGGAATCAACACTGCCTGTGATGCGTTCGGAAACTCATACTTTACAGGCTGCTGTGATACAGCTCAGGGAAGAGATGAAAAAACGCGGTGAACTGACCGCACAAGGAAGGAGGAAACAGCGTGAAGGAGATAAAAGTCGAAGCTACGATCGAAAATCTCGCTAAGGTATTTACTTTTTTACAGGAGTCTCTGGATAAATGCGATATGCCGCCGAAGGTTAAGCGTCAGATCAAGCTTTGCGTGGAAGAGGTATATATGAATATCACTCATTATGCATACAAGCCGGAGGTCGGTTGCGCGAAGATAGGTGTTGATGTAGTCGGCGGTGATGAACAGTCACGTGTCATCATATCTTTTGCGGATGAGGGCAAGCCTTACGATCCGCTGAAGCGTGATGACCCGGATCTTGAGCTCGGCCTTGACGAAAGACCGATAGGCGGTCTTGGCATCTACCTTGTGAAGACCACTATGGATAACGTGGCATACGAGCATAAGGACGGTCAGAATGTTCTTACTATCGAGAAGGATTTCGAGAAGAAAAACGGATGAGGTCTGACTCAAAAGATCATTCAATATCATGTAAACAGGAGAGATATATCATGAATTTTGAAAAAACAAACGGTGGAAATACACTGACTGTTGAGCTTATAGGAGAGGTCGATTCCATGAACACCCCTGAGCTCGAAGAAAGACTTCTTAAGGAGATCGACGGCGTTACCGAGCTTATATTCGATCTTAAAGGTCTTGAATACATATCATCTGCCGGACTTCGCGTACTGCTCACAATGCAGAAGATGATGAAGTCGCAGGGATCGATGGTAATAAAGAATACCAACGAGGAAGTAATGGAGATCTTCAAGGTAACCGGTTTCGTAAGACTTCTCAACCTCGTCTGAAACACAGGCGCACAGCATAGGACACGGCTTTTCAGGGTCCGTATGTGATGCGCTTTGTCTGTTATACACATTTTCTTCACGGAGCATATATGATTAAAAAAGTCAAAGCCCGCTATGTTGTGTTCGGTGCTGTTATCCTGACGATAGTTCTGCTTATCGTTTCGTTCCTGCTTTTCGTTCATTCCACAGGCAGTCTTATTGAGGGCGTTACCGAAGAAAATCTTATCGAAAATACAAAGTCCGGTGCTGCGGTGTTCAATACAAAGCTCAGTGACCAGCTCGTCATGCTCGAGTCACAGGTGCGTTATTTCCGCGACATAGATCTGACTGATTACAACGCCATGAAGGAGACCATTATCAATACCAAGGGGATCGGTGAATTCAAGAACATCGGCGTGGCTGACAAAACAGGCGCGACCATGAACTATAACGGCAGATCCTCCGGCAATATTTTGCTCACGGATTATTTCCGTGAGGCAATGAGCGGCAGTAACGCGATCTCCGAGATAGCATACATTGACGAGGACGGGGAAGAAGTACTCGTTCTTGCTGTACCGATAGAACAGAACTCAAGATGTGTCGGTGTAGTTTACGGTACCTTCACAAAAACTGTGTTCAATTCACTTATCATGTCCACCGGTGAATTCGGCAACAGTGTGAACCTGCTCATTGACGATAACGGGAATATCCTCGCGAGCACCGAAAGGCTCGGGATAATAAGCGACGATGTCCGCAACTTCAACGAGGTGCTTGACATAAAGGACAAGACCGACAGCCTGTTCAGTTTTACCTCCGGCGGCGAGGACAGGATCGCTGTCATTACGCCGGTCGGACTGCATGACTGGAGTTTCGTGTCTGTTGTCCCGGGGTCGATAGTGACGAATTTAAGCGCCGATATTACAATGAAGGTGTTAAAAATAATCGTCGTAGTTGCTGTGGCATTCCTTCTGCTTATCGGCTCGATAATCCTGCTGTTCCGCGAGATAAAGGGAATGGCGGCAGCTCAGGCGCGGATCGGCGCGGAGCTTGGTGTCGCAACGAAGATACAGGCAGACATGATGCCGTATAACTTCCCGGAGCGCGATGATATTTCGCTTTACGCTACCATGACCCCCGCAAAGGAGGTCGGCGGAGACTTCTATGACTTCTTCTTCATCGACGACGACCACATTGCTCTCGTCGTGGCGGACGTCGCGGGAAAGGGCGTTCCTGCGGCGCTGTTCATGGTAATAACAAAGTCGATACTGCGCAACGTTACTATGATGAGCCGTCAGGGAGTGGGAAGGGTACTCTCGATAGCGAATAACGCTTTATGTGAGAACACCCGCTCGGGTCTGTTCGTAACAACATGGCTCGGTGTGCTTACTATCTCGACCGGTGAGCTCGTATATGCCAACGCAGGACATGAGTATCCCGCGGTAAAGCGCGGAAACGGCAAATTTGAGTTGGCAGTGAGCGATAACAGTCCGCCGCTCTCGGCTATGGAGGATCTTGAGTTCGACGAGGAGCACATAACTCTTGAAAAGGGCGACTGTCTGTTTATCTATACGGACGGGGTGCCTGAAGCCAAAAACGCTGCCGCGGAAAGATTCGGCACCGACAAGATGCTTGAGATACTCAACCGCGATACAGACAAGGATCTTGTATCCATGCTCGCGGATATGAAGAAGGAGATAGATGATTTTACAGGCAATATGGATCCGTTTGATGATGTCACGATGATGGCACTTCGTTATTTAGGAAACGGCAATGACGGTGCTGCGGTCTGACGAATAAAAATGATTGAGAGCTGCTGAAATGGAAAAAGAGAAAAAGGAAAAGCTGATATACAAACTTGCGGTCATATTTCTGATTTTCTCCCTCATAGCTATTATTATCAGCGGTATAGCGACGTATGTGAACCAGATGGACACATACACAAGGCTGTGCCGTGACAACAGCCGCAAGCTCGGGGCATATCTTGCAAATCTTATGGAGTCGGAGGGCTTTGACACCCGCGAATATATACAGCTGTATATGGAGCATTACAGGGAGTTCAAGATACCCTATGATTTTGATGAATACCTCACTGCGTATGAGGAATATCATGACCTTTTTTCAAAGAAGTATCCGGGCATGACCCTCGGAGCGAACATAACTGTGGAGGAACTGTCGGACGATGTACAGCTCGCGTTTTTCAAATATACGCAGGAATACTGGGTGCTTACCTTTGAGCGCGCACGTGACGCTTTCGATCAGGCTTACACATATTTTCTTATAATGGGGGATCCCCGCGCAAGGATCGAGGATCTCGCTCCTGACGAAGACCCCGCTTACAATGTCCTGTATCTTATCGACGGAGAGCGTACCGAGGAGACCGTCATAAATGAAAACGGTGAGAAAGTCGGCACAGGTTATCTCTACCTCGGTGATACGTACGGCAACGACAGGGAAAATCATCGCGTAGAGTGGGAGACCTGGGAGAGCGGAGAGACGCTCGATGAATACTATGAATGGAACAACAACTGGGGGCATACCTACACATTCTATACGCCGCTCATAATTAACGGTGAGAAAATCGGGCTCGTATGCACCGATGTGAATGTAGAGAATATAAACCGCAATATCCTGCGCGATACTATGATACAGATCGGTATTACGTCTGCTGTGCTGATAGTCTGCGTTATTTGCATGGTGTGGTTCATCAAGAAGACATATATCGACAGGATAATATATCTTGAGGCGAGCGTGCGGGAGTTTGCGGCTGATAAGAACAAGGAGACAGCCGACAGGATAGACAAGACTATGAATACAAATGACGAGCTCGGTTCACTCGCGCATCAGACAGCAGATACCCTTCGCGAGCTCGGTAGATATATAGACGAGATAACTACGATGTCCGTGGAAAAGCAGCGTTTAGGCGCGGAGCTGAGTGTTGCCACAAAGATACAGCTCGATATGCTCCCGAAGGATTTCCCGAAACGAAACGACCTCGATATGTATGCGCTGATGTCACCTGCGAAGGAAGTGGGCGGCGACTTCTATGATTTCTTCTTCCTGGATTCCGACCACCTTGCGCTGGTAATGGCTGACGTTTCGGGAAAGGGAGTACCTGCCGCGCTGTTCATGGTCATAGCAAAAACTCTTATTTCAAATCAGGCGCTTTCCGGACGGGGAACGCCGGCAAGCATTCTCGATGATGTCAATTTCAGGCTGTGTGAGAGCAATGCCTCTGGAATGTTCATAACCGCGTGGCTCGGTATCCTTACTCTGTCGACCGGAGAGGTGATATGCGCCAATGCGGGTCACGAATACCCCGCTGTCAAGCGCAGCGGCGGAAAATATGAACTGATGATGACCGAGCATTGCCCGCCGCTCGCGGCGGACGAGGAGACGGAATATGTCGATGAGACCTTCCGTCTTGGTGACGGCGACAGCCTGTTCTTATATACCGACGGCATACCCGAGGCAAAGAACTCTCTCGGAAAGCACCTCGGCACGACCCAGATGCTTGAGATTATGAATGCCGCGCCGGATCTTGCGCCGTATGACCTGCTGACGGGAATGAAGGATCTGATAGACGACTTTGCCCGCGGCACAGATACATTCGACGACATAACAATGATGTGTGTACACTATCTCGGAAAATGACGATAAATAAAACAGCAGACCCGCGGGTCTGCTGTTATTTATATTTACATTATACATTATTGTTCTATATTTCTTTATATGTATTTAAGTAATTCCTCTCTTACGCCGTCCAGTCTCTTGTCGCTGAGACCAAAGTCCATTTCTTTGTATGTCCATGTGCAGCGTCCTATGTTATATTTCTCAAATACAGCGTTTATTGCCTTGTACCATGCAAGTATATCCTCGGGGGACGCCTTGTCTATGACGCCGTACTCACCGCAGTAAAGTACGGTGCTGTTTTCTTCCGCCACTTTGATAGCCTCTGCGAACAGCTTCTCGAAGTATTCCGGTGTTGCGCCGCTCTCCTCATAGCTCATGTCCTTGTTCACATCGCCCATTTCGGCAGGCACCCAGTACGCGTGCTGATGAGTGAACATCAGAGGGTCATAGCAGTGGAAGTTGTAAACTACCTTGTCGTCATACGGCGGGTCGAGGTCTTTCACAGCGCTCACGCTGTTGTTCCAGTAGCTTCCCACAAGTATCACGGTGTCGGGAGCTATGGCGCGTATGCGTCTTATGCACTCCTTGGTCACGCGGTTCCAGGTCTTGGAGAATGACCTGTCTGTCACCTCGTTGAGAAGCTCGAATGCTATGCGCTCGGTGTCGTAATTGAAACGGCGGGCTATTTCCTCCCACAGGCGATAGAAACGTTCCTGGAGCTCCTCGCTGTCGAAGAAACCGCTTTCCTGCTCACCCTGGTCAAATGAGAAGCCTGCGGTCTTATGAATGTCGATAACAATGTTGAGACCATGTCTGAAGCACATATCAACAGCGCCCTTGACATATCCGAAACCGATATCGCTGTAACCGCCGTTTCCGTCCTCAAGGATATTGAAGTCTATCGGAAGACGAACATGATCCGCACCCCACTCCGCGATAGTTTTTATGTCGTTCTCGACAATAAATCCCTCAAGGCGCTCTTTGCTGTAATCGCACTGTGAGAGCCAGCCGCCGAGGTCGATGCCTTTTTTGAAGCCTTTGAATTCTTTCATCGGGATCACCCTTTCTTGATTTACTGTCGATATTATAGCATAGTCCTCGGAAAAATAATATCGTAAAATTGCTGTTTGTTGCATAAATTTGCACTATAATTGCACAAAAATATGATATTATAGACAAAAACACGATATTATCGGAAAGCCGAAAGTGCTATAATACAGTTAAAGCAAAACATATCGGAGGTACACCACAATGAAAAAAACTTACGGATTTTTAGCAACGACCATTATAATAGCGGCGCTTCTCGGAGGGTGCTCACAGCAGCCCGCACAGACTGCCGAGACCGCGGCGACAACGCCTGCCGAGACCACGGCAGCAACTACGACCGCAGCTCCCGAGCCTGTTTCAAAGCTTGCGGAAGACGGCTCGATGTATGCCTTGCTTTCCGAGGGAATGCCCGCGTTCTTTGAGGCTTCCGACGGCTGGACGAACGGCAGTATGTTCAATGTGACATGGCGGGGCGACAATGTGACGTTCGAGGACGGGAAGATGCAGCTCATCATTGACAATGACAAGAAACCCAAGGGCGGCATACCTTATTCCGGAGGCGAGTTCAGAAGCAAGGATTTCTACGGCTACGGACTATACGAGGTAAGCATGAAGCCCATAAAGAACGACGGCGTGGTATCGTCATTCTTTACCTACACGGGCCCCTCGGACAACAATCCATGGGATGAGATAGACATTGAGTTTCTCGGCAAGGACACTACCATAGTGCAGTTCAACTATTTCACCGACAGCAAGGGCGGTCACGAGTATATACACGAGCTCGGCTTCGATGCTGCCGAGGAGTTCCATACCTACGGTTTCAAATGGGCTGAGGACAGCATAACTTGGTATGTTGACGGGGAAGAAGTCCACAAGGCGGAGAAGAAGCTCCCCTCCACACCGAGTAAGATAATGATGAACGCATGGTGCGGCACAGGCGTTGACGGCTGGCTGAACGCGTTCACAGACGGCAATCTGCCGCTTACGGCGGAATATCAGTGGGTACGTTTCACTCCCGAGGGCTGAGAGAATATGTGATATTACACGGACGAGGTCATACTTCGTCCGTGTTTTTTTGTAAAAAACTACTTGAAATCCTTTGAGATATATGATATAATACTTTTGGTATAGAATACCAGGTCAAATGTCCGGAACATAAAACATGACGGAGGCTTAAAATGTCGGAAACTGTAA
>JAGBLA010000195.1 GCA_017635675.1 Ruminiclostridium sp. | reverse complement strand
GATAGCCGACTGCGTCACCTTCATCGACCGGGGAAAGATACTGCTTACCGGTTATAAGGACGACATTCTCGATTCCCACGGAGTCATAAAATGCACAAAAGACGAATACAGGGATATCGCTCCCGACGACTTCATCAGCGCGAGAGTGAACGACTTCGGCGCGGAAGTCATGGTTTCCGACAGAACTGCGGCAGGTAAAAAATACTCAGGCGCGGACATCGAAAAAACTACGCTTGAGGAGATAATGCTGTTCTATGTGAACCGCGGAAAAAAGGAGTGGTCATGATGGGCGAAACGCTTAAAAAAGGGAAATTCTCGGGGCTTCTCTATCGGGAATTATATCTATCGAGAAAGAGCATCATCACCGGGATAATAATGTTCGCGGTTTTCGCGGCGTTCGGCTGGCTCTTGCTTCTCAGCACGCAGTTCGGCAACCTCGCGAAGCTTTTCACAGAGCTTGAGGTGACCGAGGAACAGATGAGCAATATACGGGATTCGGTGTTCTTGATGATGAAAGGGCTGCCCTCGCTCATAAGTATGCAGTTCATATTCCTGACAACGGAATTGGCGGGACGCGACGAGCTTGTTACATGGCAGAGATTTGCGCGCTGCTCACCGGTAACTCCCGCAAAACGCGCGGCGGTGAGAATGTCATTTCTCGTTATATCGGCTGCGGCATCGTTTCTGCTGCCGATAGCGTATATCGCGTTCATAGACGCTTTGCAGGGGCAGGGCGTGAGCTACGATGAGCTGTCGGTGCTGTCGGTGTGCGTAGTGGCGATAAGCTGTATTGTCGTACTCGCGCAGGTGTATATAATGCTGTTTCACAGTATGGACAGGGGAATGTTGGCGCTTATGGGGACGATATTGGTTCCGGTATGGATATACGCATTCACAAACGGTATGGGCAGACACGATGAGGAGTTAGACCTTGAAAACGCTCTACTGCCATTCTGCAGGAACTTCTGTCCGTTCGCGCCGCTCGTATTCTTTGCTGTGCTTGCGGCAGACTTTACGATAATGTATCTGCTTTACAAAAGGAGGGAGAAATAAGCTATGTCGGGACTTCTGTATAAAAACTTCCGTATCAACCGCTCATCTTTCATATTCTCCCTTTGTACGGCGGCAGTCTGCTGTCTTACGCTGATACTGCTGTGTCTTTTTGCGGGCAGCTCTATGATCAGGGATGAGGAGGCAGCAAACAACACCGCATTAATTGTCACTGTCGTATATTATCTGGCATTTATGCTGCCCGCAATGACGACCATTATGATCTTTCAGGCGGACGAGAGCCGAATCTGCACAGCCTTCGCTATGGGGCTCCCACAGGGCGCAAAAGGTCATGTTCTGTCGAAATACTACTATCTGCTTATTACAAATACGATCACGCTGTTCATGCTGTTCGTATGCGACACTATACTCACCGTGATGCTGGACGGTCTTTTCAGCGCATCGCCTGTGCTTGTCATACTGTTCGGCTGGCGACTTATGCTTATGGCAGTCGAGATACCGTTCATAATACGCTTCGGCTCGCAGCGGGGGCTTAACATAAAAGGTGCTATGGTAGGGATATTGTTTGCTGTTATAGCAGTATATTTCCTGTTCGGGGATATCTCATGGCTGAACGGCAACGACGACCCGATAAAGGCGCTTATCGCGTGGCTGCAAAGCGGAGATCTGATATTCTGGCTGGGGCTTTTCCCTTTCTTCTCAGGAGCGGCGTACTATATCTCGTACCGCATATCGGTATGTGTTTATCGGAAAGGAGCGGAGAACTATGAACAATGACAGGAAGCTTACGGTAAAAAGGCTCATCATCTTCCTGATACTCGCGTTTTTCCCGTTTTATATCATCGTTCCCGCGATGTGGTCATACTACGGTGAGCCGTTTTTCGCGTCCGAAAGAGAAGATGTCGCAGTTGCAGTCTACGCTGTCGGCGTGTTCGGAATGATGATACCTTCATGCGCAAATCTCATCACCCGTCTTGTCACAAAAGAGGGTTTCGGGAGATCGTATCTCGGTCTGAACTGCAAAGGGAAAATGGGGTATTTCATAGCTTCCGTTCTCGTTCCCCTCGCCTACTCGGCAGTTACAATGCTGTTTTTATGCGCTGTTCAGCTCGGCGGCATTCAGGAAAGCTTAGCGTCACCGAGTCTGAAAAACACCGGGCTTTTCCTGCTGAATCTCGCATTCTCGATCGTGATATTCTTCCCCGCGTTCGGTGAGGAATGGGGCTGGCGCGGGTACATGATGCCGAAGCTTATGGAGCTTATGCCGAAGCCCGCGGCAGTCGTTGCCGGCGGAGTTATCTGGGGACTGTGGCACGCGCCGCTTACCGTTGCGGGACACAACTTCGGCGTGGAATATCCCGGCTACCCGTGGCTCGGGATACTGTTCATGTGTCTGATGTGCATATCTATGAACGCGTTTCTGACACTGATCACAGAAAAGACACATTCGATATATCCGGCTGCGTTCACTCACGCGATAAACAACAATCTCAGCGCAACGGTACTGTTATCCATATTCGGAACGGAAGCTGCCGCGGAAAAGCTGACGGATATGGAACCAATGTCATTCTTCATGGAATACCTCGCAGTTCTCGCATTGGTCGGTATAGTAAGCATGATACTGCTGCTGAAAGGCGGCAAAAAGGGTTCAGCGGCTCTCGATAACGCTGCCTGATACCAAAACCGGCAGACTGTTTTCAGTCTGCCGGTTTGTTTATCAATAAAGCAG
>JAGBLA010000194.1 GCA_017635675.1 Ruminiclostridium sp. | reverse complement strand
TTGAAAAGAGAAAATGAGATAGCTGCGTCGGATACAAGGAAAGCCGACGAAGCCGGGCTGGCGCCCGGTTAGGAGGTTTGACGCAGTAGACGGCGTGGATAGCTCTTTTTCTCTCAAATTGGGTTTTTAGAGGTTCCCTTATGTCAGTATTTTCTGAATCCCTGCAAAAACAGCATTATCAGCAGCCAGAACGTATTCCAGCCGATTATCGTTTCCGGCGAATACACGAACGTGTATGACGAGAATGAAAGGAATATCATGAGTATCACGCCGAGCGCTATGCCGAACAACATCACCGCCCTCGACAGGCTGATGTCTTTCAGCAGTTTCTTCGACGCGTTTATGCCCTTCGCGAGCGATACGAAGGAGCCCACGCAGGAAAGCGCTCCGCACCCGCTCGGGGTGTATGCCGTACAGTCCTTGTACAGCTTGTGGAGGCTCGCGCCGATTATGCGGAGTTTCTCGGGGTCGATATCGAACAGGTCGGTTATCTTGCCCGTGGTTATGAGCGAATCCGTTGTCTTGAGCACTATCGAAACTCCCCGCGAGGTAAGCTCCTTGAGCTCGCGCCGTATGACCGGGTTCGCGGTGAGCCGTATGAAGAATATCACCGCAAGCTCTCCGCCCACCGCAAGGTAAACGGTGTCCGAGCCGTTGCGGGAATACTTCGCTATCGCGCTGAGCTCGGGTATCTTTATGCTGTGGTGTTTCATCTGCTCCCTGCTGCCGAGGATAAGGCGCTTGTTCTCGTACCAGCCCATAACGCCCATGTTGTCCTCATAGACACAGCCGTCTATCTTCACAAGCATATCCTTGTTGCCGCCTATCATGTCGAACAGAAGGCTCGAAAGCACCGAATCGCTGTTGACCGCAAGGCTCGCGGCGTAGATTATCGCGTTGTCGAGGGATATGCTGTTTATGGAGTTCTGAAGCTTGCAGGGCTTGATGTTCGTCATCTCCACCGCCGACTTCGGGAACAGCGTTGACGCGTCTATCATCACCGAGTTGGTCTCGGCAAATTCCTCCGCCGATGTATAGCCGAGGAGAGCGCTGCCGTGCTTCAAAAGCTGCCGCGACGCGCGCCTGAACGGGTTGTTTACCATGAACATCATCGAGTACGATGACATCACGCACACTATCGCGGTGAACACCGATACCGCCCAGTAGATGTTGTTGTCGAATACCCGCACGCCGTTGACCTCCGTGCTGTTCGGCACGAAGTACACAACAGCGCCCATTATCAGTCCGAGCAGCAGCGAGAGCGGCACGAGCTTTCGTGACACCCTGTCCGCCATATCCTCGCAGTAGCTCTTTTTGAGGAAGTCCGTGAAAAGCTCGGTCTTGCGCATCGTCACGAGGTACGGAAGCTCCGTCACCACGCCCTTTGTGAGCGCCGACGCTTCGCTTTGCCCGTCTATCACCTCGGCGTAATACCTGCTCGCGTTGGAGTAGATGAACCGATAGTTTCTGCGGGCGCGCTTTATCATGCTGAGCTTGCCCGCGGAATTGAGCAGCAGTCCGATGAGCGCGGCAGGGATATATATGAACGCCCGACCCTGCTGAAGGTCGTTGGTGTCCATGAGATGCACCACCGCCGTCACAAGCGATACAAGGCAGCTCACCGCGCACACGCTGTCGCAGTCCGCGCGCGCCTTGAAAAGCTTCACGATGCCGCTTTGCATAACCGACGCGCATATCATCATTCCGACAACGCCCGTTACAAGGTTCACGAGCACGAGCGGCTTGCTTTCAAGCAGCCCTATCTCGCTGCCGAACAGCCCGATGTGGTTTACTATAAGTATCCGCTGGAGCACGTCCGCCGCCACAAGCGCGAGGGTCACGATGAACAGCAGCACGGAACGTATCCTGAGCCCCTTCTGAGTCAGCAGAAGGTCTTCCCATATCCCCGCCTCGTCGTCCTCAGGCGCGGTGTCGTCCGTGTCGTCGCTGTAGAAGTCCGTGTCGTCGTCCCCGATGTCCTCAAGCACGAAGTTCGACAGCCGCCGCTTTCGCTTTGACGCAAGCTCTTTGAGCTTCTGCTCCGCTATTTCCGGGTCGTTCATCGGTATCTCGCCCGTTCGCAGCACCTTGTTCCCCTCGGATTCAAGCTTTACGTTGAGGGTCGGGATAACTATCTTGTCAAAGGGACCCGTATCATATACGGACGCGGGGTTCGTGTCCCGTATGTCCGATATCCGCTTTTGTTCAAGGGTGTCGTTCACCGACCGCAGCAGCCGTTCCTCCTCGTCGGTGTGCCGCCGCACCTCCCTTGTGTCCCGCGCCTTCGGGACAAATTCCTTTATATCGTCGCTAAGCTCAAATGTGCCGTCCGGGTCAAGCCCCGTGTACCCCGGGCTCTGACCTATATCAGGCATTATCCTCGTTGAGCCCTCGATTATCCGCTCCACGGAACGGGTGTCCGTCTCTGCCGCGCGGGACGCACGGTAAAGCTCCTCAAGCTCGCTGCTGTCCACTCCGCGGGTGTCGCCCGAGAGCTGGGCGGCGGGTATGGTCTCAAGCTGGCGGGTGAACTCCGACTTCTTCCCGAAATCATACGGGTTTATGGAGTTTAAAAAGTCCTCCGGGTCTTCAAGCTCCGTTTCCTTTATCAGCAGCTTTTGCGAGTCTATCTGTATCTTCTGCGCCCTGAGCGTTTTTTCAAGGTCAAGCTCCGCCGTGGTGGGTCGGTCGGAGCCGCCCTCACCGCCGCCCTCACCGCTGCTGTCCGTCGGCATTTCTATCGGCACGTCCTGCACCACCACGCTTTTGGTGGCGAACCGCCGTTCTGCCTCCTCGTCCGCGAGATGTCTGCGGCTGCGCTCGGCTTCTTCTATCCTGCGGCGCTCCTCCTCAAGAGCTTTCCTCGCCTCCTCGTCGGCTTTCCTTTTATCCTCGAACGCGAGCCTGTTGGCTTCTGTCTCAAGGCGTTTCCGCTCCTCTGTCGCCCGTCTGCTGCGCCGCTCCTTTTCATCTATCACGCCCTGTATAAGGTCGTTGCGCTCGCGCTGCTCCCTTTCGTTCTCGGCGCGCCTGCGCTGCTCGGCTTCCTCACGGCGCTTGCGTTCTTCAAGCTCGATGCGTTTCTTTTCCTCTATGACCCGCTTTACTTCGAGCTCCGAGCGCTTGCGTTCCTCGGCTATGCGCTGCTTTTTCGCGAGCTCCTCGCGTTTCCTTTCCTCTGCCGCGCGCTGCTTTTCCTCAAACTCCGCACGGCGCTGTTCGGCTTTCAGCCGCTTTTCCTCAAGCTCCTGCCGCCGTTTTTCCGCGGCTGCCTTTTCCGCGCTTTCATTCCTGCCGATAGTCTCCACGTATGGATCCGGTCTTGTCCTGTTTGCGGACGAATGGCGCGAGCTGTCTTCGCCGAGAATGTCGCTCAGTATGTCATCGGCATCGGCGTTTGAGCTGCTGCCGTCTTTTTTTCCGTACTTGTCGAGTATATCGTCAAGTGAGAAATCCGACATTTAAGCCGTCTCCTTTCGTGTTTTTTCACTTTGCGGGGTGCCTGCTCCGCACAAATTCGTACATAAGTATCCCCGCGCTTACGGAAGCATTCAGGGAATTGATGTTCCCGTACATATCTATCGACAGTATCTTGTCGCAGCTCTCGCGCACAAGCCGTCCGAGACCGCAGCCCTCAGAGCCTATGACAAGCGCCGCGGGGCCGCTCAGGTCTGCGCTGCGGAACGGTTCGCCGTCCGCCTCCGCGCCATATACCCATATTCCCCTCGTTTTGAGCATTTTTATCGTTTCCGTAAGATTGGCGACTCTCGCCACCTTTACCCAGCTCGCAGCTCCCGCGGAGGTCTTGAACACCGTAGAGGTGAGCCCCGCGCTCCTGCGCTTCGGGATTATCACTCCGTCCGCTCCCGCAGCCTCCGCCGTGCGTATTATCGCCCCGAGGTTGTGAGGGTCCTGTATCTCGTCCGCTATGATTATGAACGGGTCGGTGCCTTTCGCCGCCGATACCGCGAGTATATCCTCAACGTCCGCGTATTCAGCCGACGCCGCTATCGCAGCTACTCCGCCGTGCTTTTCGCCGCCCGTGAGCTCGTCGAGCTTGTCCGCGGACGCGTCCTTAACTACCGCGCCGTTCTCCTTCGCCAGCGCTATCAGCTTTCCGAGTCCGCCCGCGCCGCGCTGCACAAGCACCGTGTCTATGCACCTGCCCGCTTTCAGAGCTTCCGTGACCGCGTTGCGGCCGTAAATTATCTGTTCTTCCATTTATTTACACTTGCTTTCCGCATATAGACAGTATTCATCGTTTATTATACCATAAAACCATTCGTAATTACAATACCTTTTAAAAAATTTTTTAAAATTATGGAAAAATACTTGATTTTTGCCGCGCTATGTGTTATAATATTTTCCGATGTGGGCTCGTAGCTCAGCTGGGAGAGCGCCGCGTTCGCAACGCGGAGGTCAGGAGTTCGATCCTCCCCGGGTCCACCATAGCAAATCCGCTCAGGCAGAGGCTTGAGCGGATTTTTGATTTTAATTTCTAATTGAAAAATTTACCCCATTTTGGGGTTTTGTTCACAATTTGTTCACACCAAGATTCGCGAGCCCTTTATTTATCGCAGTTTGAAGTGATTTATCGTAATGAAGTGTATCTTTTGAGAAACTGTTTTTGAATAATAAGTGTGAGCAGGCTTGCAAATCGACACTATATTTTTATACTATATGTAAAAAACATT
>JAGBLA010000193.1 GCA_017635675.1 Ruminiclostridium sp. | reverse complement strand
TAGGAGGTTTGACGCAGTAGACGGTCACGGCAGGAAGCCGTGGTATTGCCGCCAAAAGCGCGCAGGACGCGCGCATACAAAGCGGCATAAAGTGGATAGCTCTTTTTCTCTCAAATTGGGTTTTTAGAGGTTCCCTTATGTCAGCTGAATGAAAGAACTATGTGATAAACATCGTCAGGTATATGTCGGACGATGATGAATATTTAAGGAGGAATGTTTATGTCACTTGCCGTAGAACACCTCTCCAAGAAATTCGGGGAGAAAGTCGCGGTCAAAGACCTGTCTTTCACGATAAACGAACCGGGCGTGTTCGCGTTTCTCGGCACAAACGGCGCGGGAAAAAGCACATCGATACGCATGATACTCGGTATGCTCGCAAAAGATTCCGGTACCGTAATGTGGGAGGGCAAGCCGCTCGACATAATGAAGGAACAGGTCGGTTATCTCGCGGAGGAGCGCGGACTTTACCCGAAGTACAACATACTTGAACAGATGTACTATTTCGCGTCTATCAAGGGCATGAAGAAAAAGGACGCCACCCCCGCTATCGACTATCTGTTCTCTCGTCTTAAGATCGAAGAGTACAAGAAGATGAAAGCCGAGCAGCTTTCAAAGGGTAATCAGCAGAAGGTACAGCTCGCGGCGGCGCTTCTCTGCAACCCGAGACTTATCATTCTCGACGAGCCGCTCAGCGGTCTTGACCCCGTGAACGCGGATCTTTTCAAATCAATAATCCGCGAGGAGCGCGACAGCGGAAAGTACATAATCATGTCCTCACACCAGATGGAGACTATCGAGGAATTCTGTGAAGACCTCGTACTTCTGCACCATGGCGAGGTGGTCATGAGCGGCAACCTCAACGATATAAAGCGCAGCAGAGGCAGAGAGAACCTGACTGTAAAGGCTGACCGTCCTGTGAACGACATAGCGCAGCGCTGCGGACTTACACTTGTGGAGGAAACTCCAAACGGTTCTTCTTTCAAGGTACGAAGCGAGGAAGACGCGAGACAGATGCTCAAAGAAATGCTGAGCAGCGGCATAAACGTTATAAAATTCGACCTCAGAGAGCCCTCTCTCCATGAGCTTTTCGTGGAGAAGTGCGGCGAAAACACGGAAGAAAAAGAGCCGGAGGTGAGATAAATGAAGATAAAAGGCTGGAAGGAAGTATTTGCCTTCACATTCAATCAGCAGATAAAGACCAAGTCATTCATCATCGGCACTACGGTAATGGCAGTGATCGTGGCGCTCATCGCGTTCCTTGCCGATTTTCTGCCGACGCTGTTCCTCGGAGATCAGCTTGACAGCATGGAAAAAGCAATGAACGGCGAGTTCTTTACCACCATTGACAAAGTTTACATAAGCAATGAGACCGATTATGCTTTTGACTTCTCAGCAGCTTTGTCGCAAGCAGGCGTAAAATATGACATGATAAGCGCAGACGCTGCTGCCGCAAAAACCGACGAGCTTGCCAACGGTACCGAGAACGCCATGGTCACCCGAATAACCGCCGGAGACGCAGGTCTGATCGTCGAATCTAAATATGCGGGCGGAAAGGCAGATATCAATAAAAGCGACTGTGAAAGTGTTACCTCGCTCATCACGGGACAGGTCAATACCCAGTATCTCCTACTTATAGGAGTGCCTGAGAATGAGATCGTCCGCACACTTTCCGGAGTACACTCCACCGTGAGCGTTGCCGGTGAAGAACCAGTAAGCATGGTACAGCAGATAATCAACTCTGTGGTGCCTATGATCTCGTCGATAATACTGTTCATTTTCATATTCTCTTACAGCCAGCTCGTGGCACAAGCTGTTGCTATCGAAAAATCCTCAAGGATAATCGAATACCTGCTCACATCAGTCAAGCCCCTCGCGATAATCCTCGGCAAGGTGCTCGCTATGTGCTGCGTATCGCTGATGCAGTTCATTATCATAGGGTTGGGCGGCACTGTCGGATTTCTTATATCCATGCCCTTCGGTATCGTATCAAAGGTGAACACGCTCACACAGGCTGCCGGGGCTGCTGCTATGACAGGCGGCGATGACCCTGTGAGCATAGTGAACGACATCGGAGCGGCGTTCTCTAACGTTGACGCGGGCGCGCTTATCATCATGATAGCGTCCTTCGTGCTCGGATTTCTCTTCTTTGCAGGTATCGCGGGACTTGCGGGCGCAAGCATCAGCAAAATGGAAGACCTGTCATCCGCTATCCAGCCCCTCTCACTTATCGGCGTGTTAGGCTTCTATCTCGCATATTTCCCGCAGATCACAGGCGAGGAGAACACTATGTCGCTTATCGCAAGATATATCCCTATTTCATCGCCGTTCATTCTCCCTTCTGACTATCTGCTTGGCAAGATAGGCATTGCGGAAGCTCTTGTTTCCATTGCTATTCTTGCCGCTGCCGATGTTCTTGTGATGCTGTTCGTTGCTAAGGTTTACGAGAGCATTATCCTCCATACGGGCAACAGGCTCAAGATAGGCGATATGCTTAAAATGTCAAAATAATTCTCATATCAAATCACATACAGGGCAGGCACTTGTTCCTACGGTGCCCTGCCCTTTTATCTTTCTACACGGAGTTATCTTTACTGTGTTTTTTCAAAAAAAATCTGATTTCCTCTTGAAAACCTATAAAACCTATGGTATAATATTGATATGATGAACGCTTAAAAATTCCAAAAGCTAAAGCGAAAGGAGAGGAATAAAATGAAGATCTCGACCAAAGGCAGATACGCGCTGAGAATGATGACAGATATAGCTTCCACAGGAGATGACGGCTTTATCTCGCTCAAAGAAATTTCTGAAAGACAGAATATATCAAAAAAGTATCTTGAACAGATCGTCCCGCAGCTCACCAGACAGGGACTCCTCAAGACAAACAGAGGAAACCGTGGAGGCTACGCGCTCGCGAGACCCGCAAAGGAAATAACCGTCGGTGATGTACTTCGCGCCGCTGAAGGAAGTATCGCTCCCGTTTCATGTCTTGAATTCGAGGTAAACGAATGTCCGAGAGCCGACAAGTGCGCTACCCTGTATGTGTGGGAGGGTCTCAACAAGGTGATAAGCGAATACCTTGACGGTGTGACTGTCGCAGATATTCTCGAACACAGCGCGGGTGCATCGGGCAGCGATTACTGTATCTGAGGAGGAACTAATGTATTTAGAAGATATAAGCATAGGTGCTGAAAAAACTGTTGAGAATATAGTAATCGACAGACAGGAAATGCTCGATTTTGCCAACAGATACAACCCCGTGAAGATACACAGCGACCCCGAGTACGCCAAGCAGACCAGATTCGGCGACATCATTGCGCCGGGTATGCTGTCATTCCTTGCAGTGTGGGCGCAGTACGTAACAGTGGATTTTGCGGGCGACGAGCTCGTGGCGGGCAAGTCAACTTCCGTAGAATGGCACAAACCCGTGTTCGCAGGTGATACTCTCCGCGGCATCGCAAAGGTGACAGGACTCTCGTTCCGCAACGAGCACAACGGCACGCTTACAGTAACTATCGAAGTTTTCAATCAGAAGGACGAAAAGGTGCTCACCGCCGTTGCGGAGAGTATCGTAAGACGCACTCCCCATTGAATACATCGGGAACGCGGAAATGATGATCCGAATAAACCCATGTTAAAGCTGTGAAACATTCCGTTTCACGGCTTTTTCTTTTTTATCAAAAAATTACTGTATTTTATTGAAATAGTATGTAAAAAGTGATATACTAAAGGCTATACCGCATTAATAGCGTGCGCAAATTGCGCCGTCAGATTTTTCGTCAGATTGGCTAAATTTGACGCAGGCTTGCTGACGCAAGTCAAGGAAAATTTGGTCAAGATGACGGAATAATATGCAAGCAAGGTGCGTACGTCTATTTGTGCGGTATTGCCTAAATACCAATGAAAAACAAGGAGCTGTATGATATGAAAAAAGCAAAGATCATACCTGTATTTGCGTTGTCGCTTTCACTGTTTCTCTGTGGTTGTACCGCACCTGCCAAGCCTGACAGTACGAGCTCGGATACGACAGTCAATGAACAGGCGGTCACTGAAGAAACTGTATCCGAAACACCCGTGACATATCTCGGCGAGATGCGTGACATAGATATACATGAGCTTGTAGGCGAAATGCGCACAGGCTGGAACCTCGGCAACACATTTGACGCTCTCGGCGGTGAGACCGCATGGGGAAACCCGAAAACCACCCACGAAATGATAGACACGGTAGCCGATGCAGGATTCAATGTTATCCGTATCCCTGTGACATGGGGTGAAAACATAGATGACAACGACAATTACAGGATCTCCGAGCAATGGCTCGACCGGGTGAACGAGGTCGTGGATTACGCTTTCGACAACGATATGTATGTGATACTCAACTGTCACCACGAAACGTCATGGATAAAGCCGTCAATGTCGGAGATAGACAATGTTCTGCCGAAATACACGGCAATGTGGACACAGATAGCCGAGCATTTCGAGCCCTACGGCGACCACCTGCTGTTTGAAGGTCTCAATGAACCGCGTATCGAGGGCGGCAAAAACGAATGGAACGGCGGTACTGCCGACGGAAGAGAAGCAGTCAACGTCCTTAACAAGGCTTTTGTAGATACGGTAAGAGCAACGGGCGGGAACAATACCAAGCGCGCACTGCTAATAACAACTTTTGCGGCACAGATAGTAAAGTCAGGTCTTGACGCTCTTGAAATGCCCGACGATGACAGAATTATCGTTTCACTCCACGCATATACTCCGTACAACTACACCTACAACAGCAAGGAAAGCTGGGAGGTATTTTCCTTCACAGACAATGTCGCAAGCGAGATAGACAAGGTATTCGATACTATCGACAAATACTTTACCGAAAAGGATATTCCCGTGATCATCACCGAATACGGCTCGGTAAGCAAGAGCGAGCCGGGCGAATTCACACGCAACGACGCGGAAAACGTAAAGTGGATCAAGTATTATCTTGAACGCGCAAAAAGGTCCGGCATACCTTGCGTTGTCTGGGACAACGGCTACTATTACAGCGGAAACGAGCTTTTCGGACAGCTCGACAGAAAAGCTCTGAAATGGTATGTACCGGAGCTGATAGACTCGATAATGTCCGTATATGAATAAATGCTTTTTCAGTAAACAACAAAACAGCGCAAACTATTCTGTCTGCGCTGTTTTGTTTTATAAATTATTTCCTGTGTACCCTCAGAACCGTCACCGAAAGCGGAGAAACGGTGTAGTTGAACTTGTCTGTTATACCTTCTTCCGCGGATGTCTGCAATGTCACGACCTCAGGCTTGCCGAGAATATTGTCCGCGGTAATGCTGTCCGCCGCAACTGTCTGAACATCAGCCGAGCCCGTGAGCGCTCCCGCCTCCTGCAGGTCTATCGCAAATGTTTTGGGAGCATTCATCTCATTTACAAGCTTTATGATGATGTCGCGGGTATCGTCTGTGCTGACGACCTGATATGCCTCGGACTCCGTTGTTTCGGGAATATCATAGTCTATCATCAGCTTGTCGTCCATGTAGCACTTGACATTCGTATCGGTCACAACTATCTTCAGTGCGTATGTCTGACCGTCCTTTACTCTGCAATTCGAGACAGTACCGCTCACCTGGTCGGACTTGACACCGTCCTTTACCCTTTGCAGACAGGAGACTGTATTGTTCCAGCCGCCTATGTTCCAGAACCAGTTGTTATTCTTGTCGCCCACCGAGAACGGTATCAGAAACCCTTCCGCCCCGGAAGTTTTTTTCGCGTCGAGCGTGTAGGTGTAATTCGTCCAGCTCTCGTCACCAAAATAAACTGCCGAGCCCGTAGTGGAATAAAGGTTTGTGTTCGTATTAGACGAGGACTGTTCGAGAACGCCGTTCTTCACTGCCCAGCTGCCGTCCGATACTTTCTGCCAGTCTGCAATACTGTCTGATGAAAAATCGTCCTCCGCAAGCACTTCTCCCGTCGCATTGTCAACGATCTTCACATTGTCAAATTTCGCTTTCGTGCTCCATGTTCCAACGCCTATACGGCCTGCAAATTTCGGTTTTTCCGTTAGCTGCGCACCCTGTAACTCGGACTGCAAAAGAGCTGTTCCCGCGTTGCTGCCGAATATCTGCTGAACATAGTAATTCGTTGAGCAGGTGACAGTGTGATTGTTGAACCAGATAAGATCCGGCGACCAATGCGTCGCGGTAAGGTTTCCGAAAAGCGGTGCGTAAGCCGCAAGCTTCACGATATCGCCGTTTCGCTCAAGTCCCGTCATGTACGCAGCTTCGGCAAGTGCCGCTTTCATGTTGTTGGACTGTGCAGCATACTCACCGAGAAATACCGGGATACCGCCGCCGTACTGCGAGGTCTTCATGCTGTCGGTATCGCGGCTGTAATTTGCTTCATCATAGTAGTCGCTGTGTTCGAGGAACCACTCGGGCGCATTGTAATAATGGTGGTCGATAAGTCCCGCAAAGTCGGTGATGTTGTCGAAGTCGCCGTTGTCAAGCTCCTCCTTTGCGTACTTGTAAGCACTCATGTACATTCCCTGTCCGCTGTCGCCGTCGTCGGGGCCTGCAGTGAATATCAGCTCGATATCGCCGTACATAGCGGGGTTTTCTTTTTTGGCTTCAGCGAACGCCTCTGCGAATGAACGGTACTTCTCAAAGAACACATCGCCCCAGTTCTCGTTGCCGATACCGACATATTTCAGCTCGAAGGGCTCGGGGTGTCCCATCGCGATACGTACTGCGCCCCATTTTGTTGAAGCGTCGCCGCGGCAGAACTCCACAAGGTCGAGCGCATCACGGATATACTGCCTGAATTCGGCACTGTTCAGTGTCGGTTCCCCGCCATGCCCCTGCGCCATGCAGTGCATTCCGCAGTTGAGCACAGGTACAGGCAGTGCGCCCAGATCCTCAGCAAGCAGGAAATACTCATAAAATCCCAGACCATAGCTCATATAGGAAGGGTTGGGGTCTCTGTCGGTACCTTCATTCGTCCAGATATTCTGACCCTGCTTACGCGCCGCGATATTACCGTACGTGCCGCCGAAAACAAGAGGCTCGCCGTCACTTCCCACTCCGATAGAATCCTTCCAGTTGTATGCGAGGTCGAGAGTATATCCCTCGACCACGCAGCCGCCGGGAAAACGCAGGAATTTCGGAGCAAGAGCCTCCAGCTTTTCGGCAAGGTCTTTGCGAAGTCCGTTCTGCCTGCCCTTGTATGTGTCCTGCGGGAACATCGAAATGAAATCTATGTCAAGCTTTCCGTCGTCCATCATTACTTGCAGTTTCACTTTCTTGTCGGCAGTGACAGGAGAGATGAGCGATACTTCATATCTGTGCCATTCGTCTGTAACAGACGTAACAGCTTCTTCCGCAACAGTCTCGCCGTCCACGGTGACTGCAAAATACACTCCGCCGTTGTACCCGTCAACTCCACGGATATACGCGGAAATGTCATAGACCGCACCTTCGTTGACTGCCATTCCGTCAAGGAAACCCTTGTTTGCAATTCCCGCACGCTCTCCGAAGGTATTCTCCAGCGTCATGTAATTTGGGTTATTTTCGTTCAGCGGCTGATAATCGCCGTTTGCAACTCCGTCACCCGTTACGACTTTTGCGCTTATTTCACCAACATCAGACCATGCGTGGCGCTCGTTGCCGCTTGCAAGTTTCGTGAACTCGAAGGAGCGGTTCTGCACCATTTCCGCGTATAATCCGCCGTCGGCAGCGAAGTTTATATCCTCGATAAATATGCCGAAGAGCGTGTCACTTATATCGTGTACGGGCGTTCCCGCGCTGACATTCAGCGAGTAGTTGCTGTTTTCGGCATCGTATGCGGAAATCTCGCCTGCCGTTCCGTAGATGACGGAGCGGTCGTTTTCCTGTGCAGGTTCAGTGTCAGCAGCTGTAGTCTGCACCGCTTCGGTCTCAGTTGTTACGGCAGACCCGCAGGAAGCGCATTGAAGGATAAGTGCCGCACAGATGATAATTCCGGGAATTGTCTTTTTCATATTGCTCCTTTCGGCAGGCTTTTGAGTTGCCTGCAACAATTATTTACAAAATAACAAATTTTCTTATATCAGAGTTTAGTAGTCTGTACAAATTTTAAATTTAGCAAACAGATGTATTTACAAATTTGTAAAAATATGCTATTATATTTATAAGATGTACTATCGTATAGTGTGTATTTCAGAAAGAGAGTATGTATTATGGAAGATTACAAATACCTTGCTATCGTTGACTGGGTAAAGAATTATATAGCGACCGAGAACCTGAAACCAAACGACCGCTTTCTTACCGAAATGGAGCTCTGCTCGATACATAATGTGAGCAGGCAGACAGTCAGACAGGCAATGACTAAGCTCGAAAGCGACAACATAATAAAGCGCGTCCGCGGCAGCGGAACTTTCGTAAGCGAAGGTATTCATCCCGCAGCTGCTGTAACGGGAACCATCGGCGTTATCTCCACATATTTCAGCGATTACATTTTCCCGCATATCATTACAGGTATCGAAAGCGTTATCAACGAAACAGCCTGCCCTATCCAGATAGCGATAACACACAACCGCGGCATCGAGGAAGCGCAGGCTCTCAGCGGTATGCTCGCAAACGGAGTTCGCGGATTAATAGTCGAGCCCTCAAAAAGCGCGCTGCCGAATATGAATATGGCACTGTACGAAAAGATAGACAGGAACGGTATCCCGCTTGTGTTCTTCAACGCAAAATATGAATGGTCATCGGCGCCATGCGTTGCAATGGACGACACAGCTGCGGGAAAAACCGTGACGAATTATCTGTTCGACTGCGGACACAGAGATGTTTCAGGATTTTTCGTATTCGACAACATACAGGGACACAAGCGTTACCGCGGGTTTATGGAAAGCTGCATCGCTCACGGAAAGACCGATGCCGAACAGAATGTTTTCTGGTACTCCGCACAGGACAGCACAAAGATGTTCGGCTATGAAAAAAATCGGATACTCGATATACTCAAAAGCTCCACCGCGGTAGTCTGCTTCAATGATATGCTCGCTGTTGAAATGCTGAAATTCTGCCGTGAGAATGGGCTGCGGGTACCGGAAGACGTATCTGTGGTCGGGATAGACGACTCAAAATACGCGGCGGTCTGCGATGTTCCTCTTACAACAGTTCATCACCCGCACAGCGGACTCGGTGAAGCCGCGGCGAGAGCTTTATTGAAACAGATCGAAACCCCTGACATCGAACAGCACGACATACTGTTCACTCCCGAGCTTGTCATAAGAGAGTCGGTAAAGATAATCAATAACTGAACGAACATAGTATTATATGAAATGCCCACAGACGGGGTCTTTACCGTATGCGGGCATTTTTCTGATTGATCTGAACGCCGGATCGTTTTCAGGAGCGTGAGCGTTTAGCAGGGCTTGAGGTATCTATAAATGTTTTTTCTGCTCCGACGCCGTACTTTCGTATAACAAACGGTATTCCCTGGAACTCGATAGCCTCGTTAAGAAACATATTGATAGCAGTGCTCATATCAAGCCCAAGGGAATTGAAAAGCTCCTGCGCTTTTGTTTTTGTCTCGGAATTCATTCTGATCGTTATACTTGTATCGTTCATATTACTCCTCCGACACCTCTGAGAGATCAATGAACTATCGCCTGTTCGGTGTCCTTGTCAAAAATATGTATTCTGTTCGGGTCGAGGGCGACTGTTATCGTGCTTCCGTAACGCGCCGTGGTGTTGGCATCTACCTTTGCAGTCCACTGGACTTTCTTCGCGTTCGCGTATGCATCATCGGAGAACTGGCGATCCACCTCACCGGGCTTCTCGTTCAGAAGGCTGAAATACAGCAATGCTTCCGAACCGAGCAGCTCATAACCGTTTATCTTGACTTCTATCTGTGTATCGGGATGAACCGAAAGCTCCATTTCGCTCTCAAATATACGCTCCGGACGAATGCCCATTATTACTTTCTTGCCGATGTAACCCTTTTCTCTTATAACAGCGGCTTTCTTGCTGGGAAGCTTTATGGTATGGCGGTCAAAGTCAAGGAACAGGTCTCCACCGTCCTCTCTTACCTCCGCGTTGACGAAATTCATCTGGGGTGAGCCGATAAAGCCCGCTACGAACAGATTATCCGGATTATTGTACAGCTCACGGGGTGACGCGACCTGCTGCACGATACCGTCCTTCATCACAACGATACGTGTGCCGAGGGTCATAGCCTCGGTCTGGTCATGGGTAACGTAGATTATCGTAGCGCCAAGTCTCTGGTGAAGCGCCGATATCTCCGCGCGCATCTGAACTCTTAGCTTAGCGTCAAGGTTGGAGAGCGGCTCGTCCATAAGGAACACCTTCGGTTCACGAACGATAGCGCGTCCCATTGCCACACGCTGGCGCTGACCGCCGGAGAGCGCCGCGGGCTTGCGTTCAAGAAGCTCCTCAAGGTCAAGTATCACAGATGCGTCCGCTACCTTCTTGTTCACTTCATGTTTCGGGGTCTTACGCAGCTTAAGACCGAACGCCATGTTCTCCTTTACGGACATATGCGGATAGAGCGCGTAGTTCTGGAAAACCATTGCTATATCCCTGTCCTTGGGCTCGACGTCGTTCATTATTTTCCCGTCGATAAGGAATTCGCCGTCGGAAATATCCTCAAGTCCCGCTATCATTCGCAGGGTCGTGGATTTGCCGCAGCCCGAGGGACCTACAAATATTATAAATTCCTTGTCTTCGACTTCAAGGTTGAAATCCTTGACTGCCTCAAAACCGTTGGGGTATATTTTGTAAATATGCTTCAAAGAAAGACTTGCCATTGTTACTCCCTCCTGAATTATAAAGTGTTATCGAAGCTGAAAACCGGTCTTCCGCTCTCCCAGCGTATCGGCATCAGCATTGTGTGTCTGTTCGGGTCATAGAGCGGGTCGCCCTTTATCTCGGCTTCCGTTCTCGCGTGGAATACGAGTATGTCATTTCCGTCCTCGTCGGTAGTGAAGGAATTGTGACCAGGGCCGTAGATACCCTTTGCGCTGTCCGTTCCGAGCACCGGATAGCGTTCCTTGCTCCAGCTGCGCGGGTCAAGCATATCGGAGCCCTCGTCCGCTGTAAGCATTCCCATGCAGTAGGCTGCTCCGGTATCGCTTGCGGAATATGTAAGGAATATCCTGCCGTCCCGCTTTATCACCGCAGGACCTTCATTTACCCAGAAACCATGGCGCTCCCAGTCATAATCCGGCGTGGTAAGGAGCACCTGCACCGTGTCAAGCGTATGAGCGTCCTTCATGCGGGCTATGTAAAGATTGGATATCTGTTTCCCTACCCCGACCTTTTCAGCCCATACATAATAGTTCGAGCCGTTGTTCTCAAAGACCGTAGCGTCAAGTGAGAAAGCCCTGAACGAAAACTCGTCATCATCGCTGCACCGCATAATTCCGAGCTCGTGCCATTCGCCGGTCATCGGGTCGCTGCCGTCACATTCAAGGACATAAGGACGTATCTTCCATATATCGTCCCGCTCGCCGCCCGCGAAATATATGTACCATTTACCGAAAACAAAGTGCAGTTCCGGAGCCCAGATATGCTTGCTCATAGGACCGCTTTCGTGGCAGTGCCATATCGTCTTTTCCTCCGCCTTTGCAAGTCCTCCGAGTGTATCGGCGCACCGCAGGATTATCCGGTCATAAGCCGGCACTGACGCGGTGAAGTAATAGTTTTCTCCGTGCTTCAGCACATACGGGTCGGCGCGCTGCATTATCCACGGTTTGTTGAATATCAGCTTTTCGCTCATAGTTTATCGTTCCTTTCATAGCAAGGTACGTGACTACCTTTCCGAAGTCAGAAACCCTCGGGCTTCTGATTTCGGAAAGGCGGGGGAGAAACTCCCCTCACCCTTCATGGTGTAAATATTACTCAACGCTGAGAAGTTCGATGTAAGCTGCTTCACCTGTAATGTGTACGTAAACCGGGTCTGCGGCAGCCCATGCACCTGTAAGTGTGACTGTCTCGGTCATTGCGGTTCCGTCTGCGCCTGTGAAGGTGTAATCAACGAACGCGTCCGCACCGTCACGCTTGATGCTCATTACAACATTTGCGGAGGTCATGAGCTTGAGCCAGCCTGCCCAGTCATCGCCCCATGAGCATCCGAATGTTGCGGCACCCTCGGGATAGCCCCAGCCGAACGCGTCCGCACGGAGCACGCCGTATTCTGCATAGCCCTCATAGTTATCGGCACTTGCTACCTTGTCTGTTGTAACAGCTGTGTTGGTGAATGCTGTAACGAAGTTGTCCCAGTTATTCACGCCGTCGGAGTAGTTGTTGAGCTTGAATGTAAGTGCAGCACCGTCCTTGAGCTCAAATCCGTCGGTAGTATCGCTCCAGAAACCGAGCACACGGTCGGGTGTACCGAGTACGTCAACAGCGGAAGCGTCAACGGGAGCTGCGGGCAGAGGCTCGGGCTCAGCGGGCTCCGGTTCTGCGGAACCGGCATCATATTCGGGAGCAACAGGCTTCTCGGGAGGATTGCCCTGCTCGAAGAGTGTCTTTACCTGTCCGTCGGTGAGTGCTTCGTCGTAGATGTAAAGCTCATCAATGAAGCCCTTGAAGATAGTATCCCAGTAGTTGATACCGATGTGACCCTCGATGCCATCACCTGTGAGTATCTCGGGAGCAAGACCCTGATAGTACATATTCTCGGCATTTGCTTCCCACTTGAGCTCGCCGTTCAGATAGAACTTTGTGCCTACGCGCTCCATGCCGTCATCAGCTACATAGCGGTTGCCGTCTGCAACTACCGTGACAAGGCACCATTCACGCTTGCCGTGCTCTACGTCGTCCATTGCGTATATCCATGGCCATACGCCGTCAGCGTTTACTTCCGTGCCAATAGAGGAGTTGCGGTTCCATACTACCGGGAAGATGTCCGCACTGTTTGAGCCCCATGTGGTCTTGGTGACGTTGAGCCATGTTACAGTGGCGTCAGCATTCGACATACCAATGTTTCTGCCGATCTGAACTACCGGGCCGTATGTGGAAACACGGTCTGCGTTGTACCAGAAAGAGAATGTATAGCTCTCGTCTGTTTCCTTCATAGGGAAGTCAACGCCATACTTTCCGTCAAGGTAAAGTGCATTGCCGACAGCGCCCTGTCCCTCAGCGATAAGAATGGGGTGAGCGGAATCCTGGATACCGAAGTTTGAGCCTGTAAGTGCGCCTACGTTCTCTGACTGCTCAACAGCGGTAAGTCCGTCGGCAGTCTCGAAATCAAGGTGGATAAGGGGCTCGTAGGAGATAGGCTCAGCCTCAACGGGAGCGGGTGCAGCTTCCTCTGTCCCGGCAGCAGTTGTGGTGGTTTCCTCAGCCTTCTCGGTAGCAGCGGTAGTGGTCGTCTCAGCGGGTGCGGCGGTTGTGGATGCGGGTGTGTTATTTCCGCAAGCTGTCATGGACAGTACCATAGCAAGCGCAAGTGTGAATGATAACTTTTTCTTCATATCATTAATTCCTTTCTATTATATCCCATTCGGGACAATAAACTATTACTGATTGTCAGCCTTCATTTTCTCGTATTCAGCGACTTCGGACTCGGTAAGTACGTTGTATCCCGATGCTCCGAAGTAATCGAGCATTGCCTGTGCGTGGAAATAATTAGCCTTGCGGTTTGCTTCCTCAACATAGTCGGCAGCCTGTGCTGTACCGTTATCTACAAGGTCATGGATACCGATGCTGTTGAAGTATTCATCGCAGAAGTTCCAGTAACCCGCGATACTCGTCCAGCCGAAGGAGATAGGCTGCATGCAGGACTTGAAGTAGTCTCTCCAGAGACCGGTGTGTTCATCGTCCATGCCTGCGCAGTAAACCTTGATGTACTCGTCCCATACGCCCTCGTCCTTTGTGATCGGCACGGGCATTACATCATACTTGAGCGCAACGCCCATAGCGTTTACTATGCTCTCATCGGAATATATCTCGCAGCGTGTGTACCAGCCGTCAACGCCGTATGACATGAACTTGAGAAGCTCGTATGCTTCACGCGGATGCTTGCAGGAGGTGGTTATTCCGCCGTAGTCTATCGTAGCTATGGAGTGATGATCCGAACCCGCGTCCTTGTCGCTCACCGCGGGGATAACATACGGTACGATGTCGAGGTTGTACGCTTCCTTGTAGGAAGGAGTGTTCCATGTGTTCTGGAATGTCCAAAATGCTTCGGAGAAGAGAGCCGCGTGTCCTGTATTGCCTGCCCAGCCTTCCCAGTCTCCGCACCAGTCCTCCATAGCCTGTGTCTCGGTGGAGGGAGCTATATACCCGCCGAGCTTGAGGTTGGAGAATTCCTGCTCGCCCACAGCCCAGTCGCTGAGGTCGAAAACCTTGCCGTTGAAACCGAACTCACCGATGATATCCTGTCTTGCGGCGATACCGTAGTAGGAGTCGAGACGGTTGTAGTAACCAAGTCCGTAATATGCCATTCCGTCGGGGGAATTGAGGACCGTAGCGTCCTTTATAAGCTGTGTCATCTCTGACCATGTCCAGTTCTGTGTAGGAACTTTGAGGTTGAGTGTTTCGAGAACGTTGCGGTCAACGAACATCGCACCGGGGAAGAACTTCACGGGAACGCTGTATCTCATGCCGCCCTCTAAGTTGTAGGTGCCGAGACCTGCGGAATTGATAGTATCTGCAAGGTTCTTTGTCTCGTCATCGCTGTTGAAATACGCGGATACGTCAGCAAGAAGCATATTTGAAAGCGCATAGTCACAGTCGGAATGCATAATGATATCCGGTGCCTGGTTGTTGCTTACAAGAGTTGAAAGAGTGGTGTTATAGTTTGCCACATTCTCGTACTGAACGTTGACCGTGATGTTCGGATAGATCTTCATGAATCTCTCCGCAAGGAGCTGAACAGTCTCGTCCTGGTCGAAGTGGAAGTAAGTGAGGGTGATGTTCTCGGTAGTCATATCCTTATACTTTTTGTACTGATGTGAGCTGCCGTCAACGGTCACGAGCTCATAATCGTTCGTGACAGATGCCGCACCGCCGGAATTTCCTCCCTCCGCAGCGTTTCCGCCCGCGTCACCGCCGCCTGCCGCAGGAGCTCCCGTATTACCTCCGCAGCCTGCGAGTGTTCCTACGGTCAGACATCCTGCAAGTAACATTGACAATAATCTTTTCTTCATAGGTTCCTCCATTTTTTTGTAATTATTTTGACAGGTCATTAAACCTGTGCGTGGTGATTTATTCTCCGGTGATACCGGTCCTGTCGATACTCTCGACAAAGTGTCTCTGCAGTACGAAATACAGTATCATAAGCGGAAGTATGCTGAGCAGCGTTCCCGACATATTGATAGACTCGTTGAGGTTCGTGGCTCCTGCTGTTGCTGTCTGCTGATAGCTTGAGAAGTTCGCCGCGAAGTTATCGAGCTGCACCACGAGCGTCGTCCAGTCAGACTGTCCGTAAACTCCGTGGACATAAAGCTCGGTGAGATATGATTCGTTCCAGTACCATACGAACGAGAACAGTGCCACGGTGATGAACGCGGGTTTCGCGCTTGGGAGCGCTATTCTGAAGAATGACTTGAAATGACCCGCGCCGTCTATTCTTGACGCTTCTATCAGTGCCTTCGGTATCTGACGGAAGAACTGCCAGAAGATAAGAATGAATATCGGAGCTTTGAAACCCTGTGCGAACAGCGCCGGAAGTATGAACGCCCATATCGTGTTGAGTATCCCGAGGTTGGAATAAAGCACGTATGTGGGTATCATGGTGATCTGGCTCGGGAGCACGAAGCTGAGTATTATGATGCCCATAACTATCTTCTTGCCCCTGAAGTCAAATCTCGCAAGTGCGTAGCCCGTTACCGAGCAGGACATAAGGTTGCAGAGTGTGGGAACGCCCGCGATCACTATGCTCTGCCACAGCGCGTTCCAGAAATCCATGCTCTTCGCCGCCTGCTCGTAATTTGAGAAGTTGAGCGAGCTCGGGAGCCATTTAACGGAGGAGTCGAGCAGATCGTCAAGAGTCATAAGGCTGCTCGACACCATGTGCAGTATAGGATAGACATATATAAATCCTATACATATCAGCAGCGCATAGACCGTGAACTGTTTCAGAAAGCCTTCCCTGTCCTTGGTGCCGAACATGAAACGGTGTATCTTCTCACGCGTGAATCTTTCGCGCAATGTCTTAGTAGTCGTCCCGTTTCGTGGTGTGCGTGGTGATCCTGCCTTTTGCGCGCTGGCGTTCGATGCGTCTGGCATTTCTGCGGTTCCTCCTTTCTATCTTCTTCTTGTTGCTGCTTTCTCTCTTTCGTGCCTTTATCGCACGCTTTACCTGTTTTTCATACTGATCCTTTCGTGTTGCGAGCAGCAGCGCGAACAGCCCGACAAGTATCAGTACAACTATCGAATACAGCCATGCCATTGCTGACGCGTAACCGTAACCCTTCTCCTTAGTGCCGGAGAACATCGAGTCCTTGATAAGGATTATTATCGGGTTCTCACTGTTGTTCGATATGAACACGACCGTGTATATCGTATTCAGCAGTATCATTGATTTGAGGTTCGGGAGCGTTATCTTCCAGAAACATTCCCAACCCGAGCCGCCGTCTATCTTCGCCGCTTCGTACATGGACTTGTCGATCTTCTGAAGACCAGACAGGAATATCAGTATCTGTACGCCCGAATACCAAAGTGTGGTTATCATATTGCTGAACACATCGGATATCGGCTTTGCGATAATGGCAGGGAGCACCGAGCTTATAGCCCCCGAAAGCGCCGCGGTATCTATCGCGGAGACGCTTCCCGCGCCCTGGGCATTGAGCATTCCGAGTATCGGTCCGCTCACGATGATGACGGGAAGGAAGAATATCAGTCTGAAAAATCCCTTGCCCTTTATCTTCATGTTCAGCATCATCGCTATGATAAGTGCAAATACTACGATGATAGGCACCGATATGATCGTGGAGGTAAGATAATCCACAAGCTGGATCATAAAATCCGGATCCTGTATCAATATCTGTGTGAAGTTCCCGTGACCCACGAAGTTGAATATTCTTCCGAGCGGAGTGATGCGGATATTGTTAAGCGCATACCAGAACGAGCTTCCGAGCGGATAAGCAAGGAATACCGCCGCACCTATGAACCACGGTATCATGAAGATGTAGCCCATTCGCGCGTAGCGTTTTTCGAGCTTGCCGGATTTAAGGTGCTTCATTCGCTCTTTAAGAGCTTTTTTCTCCGCGCGGGACATTTTTTTGTTTTCCGCCAAGATCACTCACCCCCCTTTACGATGTAGGAGAGTGCTCCCACGGTCACACCGCCGTCTGTGATATCATGGTCGGTGTAGTTCACCAAGACCGTAACTCCGTTGTCGTATGTGACCTTCACAAGTCCGTCTGCGCTTGTTTCGTGCTTTATTATGCAGGCACCGTCAACCTTTTCCGCAAGCTCACGAAGTGCCTTGTCGTACTCAACTATGGTGTCGCGGTAGGAACCGTACTCAAGTGAATACAGGCCGCTGGAATTTGTGTATATAAGCTTTGAGGAGTTCTCTGCCGCAACGTAGAAAGACGGGAATGTCCCGGTCTCCGCCATGCGGAGGAAGTTCTCCTTCTTGTTCGCTTCAAAGTTCACATATTCCGAGTAGATGGGTACGATACCCTTGAAAACCATTGAAAGGAACGGTATCTCGCAGTCGAGATAAAGGTAATCCGATGAACTGAGCGGCATATCGAGCATAGCGTCGGAGTATCTCCAGAGGTACGCGTTCGGGGTTTCGAGCAGTATGCTGCAGTTCTCCGCTGCCGCGTTCACAGCGTCTTCGTAGATATCCATTGTGTCCGTGCGCGAATAGTAGGAACCCTTAGAGCTGTATGAAAACAGCTTTTCTGTTATACCCGATAGCGCCGCATTGCCTATGCCTGCCGATACAAGATCCTTTGTAAGCCGCGCAAGGTCTCCTGCGCTGCGTCCTGGCATAAGATAATAGAACGTATCATATACCTGACCGTGGGTCTCTTCCTTGAAAGTACGCTTGTTCACCATTTTCATCACATTGTATGTGGTGGAGTGTGTGTCCGCGTTGACCGAAAGCGCATCGTCGTAAAGATATACCGTATTACCGGCTTCCGCCTGTTTCTTTACGAGATTTTTCAGCGCGGAGTTCCCGCCCACGGCGCCGTCTGCACTGAACGAATTTACTGGTACATCGTACAGTCCGCCGTTCTGCCAGCCCTTATAGACCGACAGCACGTTCTGTACCCCAAGTCCGCGCAGCTCGTCGAGTATATCTCCCGCCTGATCCGCCGTGGTCATCGTTACAGCGGTGGTTCCCATAAGAAACGCCTCGCGGTCCGAACCGAGGAAGTCAACGCGGGTATTATATGCCGTGTCTTTCTTTGCAAGCTTTCCCGAGCCGAGCAGATAGCTGCGGTAAGAGTTTGCCATGCCCGAATAATCGGCGTTTTCATCGGAAAGCAGTCTGTATCTTACCGTAAGATCGGAGTGAAGTCTGTCCTGCTCCACCGACGGAACAGTACCCGAATTCGACTGATTGAGCGGCTGAACGAACACGTCACGGAGGAGGAACTTCGCAAAGCAGCGGTTGTAATCCACCATTACACCGTTCGGCACTACCTCGATACTGCACCGTTCGTCGCCGGACTCAACAATTCCGAGATATGCAAGCTTGTCGTCAAGGTGCGCCATTCCGAACACCGGAGCTATGACATTATTTGACGATGTAACTGTCTCGTAGCGCTCCCAGAGCGTGGAAACAGCAGTGTGGTTGGTCATGCCGTCGTCGATGCCGTAGATAAGTCCGGAAAAACCTGTGGTATAGCGTCCTTCCTTGTTGTCAAGGTATATCAGCGCGCCGTTGCCGTCCGGCACCAGCATATAGCCGTCCTGCTCGTCGAGATATGTATATCCGAGGAACGGGAACAGGCTCACTGTGCTGATGTACGTGCCGTCCTTATGCTCGATCACGGATTCGTCAGGCACACGCACCACAAATTCATCACCTGTCAGACTTATCTCCACGCCGAGCTCGAACTGATAATTGCCTTTGAAGTTTATCTTCGCGTAGATACCGTTGTCTGTGTAGTATGTTTCGATATCGTTCGGGACTGTGTTCACATCGACCTGATATGTGTTGAGCGTTCCGATTATCGCGTTTATCACGATGCCGCTTTTCATGTAGCCCGTCCAGCTCGCATTGTTCTTGCCGTCGTCCTTTTCGTCGCTTACGGTGGATTCAAGAACTGCGCCTGTCTTTTTGTTTTCGAGCTTTACGGAAAACTGCGGCTCATAATAGTACAGCTTGTAGGTATCGCTTTCAGCCACCTGTACGAAACCGTCTCTCGCTTCCACCTTTGCTCCGAGAGCGGGTATCGGTGCGGAATGGGTGTGAGTGCCTTTCACCACATCGGTCTCGGCACCCGCGATGATAATTACAGTGAGCACTATCGCAGCGACTATTATAACTGCTGCGCCGATAATAACGGGGAGAAGCCATTTCGGCTTTTTAGTATCCAAGTCTATACACCCCCTCGCCTATTATCGCTCCGATGAATCCGAACACCTGAGCCCAGAGAACATAGATTATGAATATCAGAAGCGCGAGTATCAGTGCCGCGAACAACGTGAGAAGTATCACCTTTACCGTCTGCCAGAATGTGAAGTTGTTGACTTCTTTAAGTCCGATGAATGCTATCACCGCGATCCAGCCGTAGGTAAGAATTGAAAGCATCGTTGTCAGGAATGTCTCATTGTTCGTGAGAACGTGGGACAGGATGTAGATGAGCGGCATGAATACTATGTAGGGTGTGAGGCTGTAACAGATAGATGTGTATATCTTCTTTACAGTACCCTCGCCCTCATTGATTGTGCAGACGAGATATGTGCAGGCTGTTACTGCGATAACCACGGCGATTATCGCGCCGATATCGCTGAGTATCTCATACCTGCCCTCCATGACGGTCTTCATAAGGAAACCGCAGGTATATTTGCTTACTACGAATTCTATCATGAACACGAGCAGCAGCAGCGACGGCATCAGCCAGCCTTCCCTGCCCTCCGCAGCGATACCGTAAGCAGTGTCCGCAGGATTTTTCATAAATCTGAACGAATAGCACAGGTCATCAATGAAACGGTTCTCGCGCAGCCTGCCAAAGAAGGCTTTCGGTTTTGAAAGTATCTGCTTTTTCTTGTCAAGGAATTTCAAAACCTTTATGACCGCAAACAGCAGCACAAGAATTATTATTACCGTGATTATATTGTTTTTGAGCCATACATTGCGTATTTCCCAGTACGCGTCGGAATAGCCCGAGTGGTCTTTCGCAAGTCTCGCGTAGCGCATAGCCTCGCTGTAATTCTCCTCACGGAAATAGCAGCGTCCCATCGCCTTGTTCGCGTAATCGAACATCGAGTTCATGCGAAGTATCTCCGTAAGCGGAGCTTTCGCCTCTGTGTAGCGTCCCTTTGAATAGAGATAAAGCGCGTTGTGCAGCAGGTTCGTGAACTCTGTGGGCTGATATATCTGTATCTGCGCCTTGTCGGAGTCGAGAACATATATCCTGTCCTGCTTATCCACCGCGATACCGCTCACCATTGTGGAAAGTCCCACACGCTGGGAGCCGTCATCGGGGCCTCCGAACACGAATATCATCTCGCCCTCGTTGTTATACTCGAATATGTAGCCCTGCTGATCCGCCACATAAACATTGTCGTGATTTCCCGCTGCAACCGAAGTCGGTGTGTCCGCATAGGTACCGTCGGTATTGTGTATCATGTTTGTTCCCGCGATATTCAGACGTTTCAGTGTGTCGTCCTTGTTTCCGCGTGTGACTGTGTAAATAAGCCCCTTTTCATCAATCGACAGGTTGGTGGGCGTTGCGGGGATATTGCTCACCATTTTGGCTCTCTGCTCATCGGTAAGTATCGCGCGGTATATTATGGTAGTGATATCTACTGCGGCATAGTTCGTTCCGAAGTAACCGAGGAACGTTCCGCCCTCGGTCGGCGATATCTCAACTATTCCGTTGGTATTTGATTCGCACACCACGAACATTATTCCCGCGTCGTTCACAACTATCTTTATCGGAAGAAAACTCACCTCGTCGCCGTAAAGCGGGCTCGAAGGCTTGGAGTATTCCGCGGAAAGCTCGCCGCTGCTGTCGAACACGAAAATCTTGCCGGCATCACGGTCAGCGACATACACGCTTCCGTCCTTGGTAACGAATACTCCGCGGGGATTTTTGAGAGTCCCCTCGCCTATCATTCTCACAAGCTCGCCGTCAGTTGTGCCTACAACTATCCTGCGGTTGCCGGAGTCGGCTATATATATCAGCCCGTCATTCGCAAGGCAGATGTCACTCGGGGACGCGAGCGCCGCATCATCGAATTTCGTAATAGTCGCGTGCGCGAGATAGGCGGTCTGTGTCGGACGTATCTGACCGTATCCGTTGATAGTGTATGTCACATAGGGGGTGTCCGCAAATACGGATACCGAAAGCGTTACGCATATTACGACTGCCGTAAGCAAAGCCGCGGCAAGGCGTTTCAGCTTTTGCATTTTCTTTCCCCCAATTCTTACTTGATACCGGAATTTGCCATTGTGTTCATTACCTTGTTCTGGAGGATAATGAAAAGCACGAGGTTCGGCAGGAACATTATCAGCGAAGCCGCTGCAGCCATACCCTGTCCGGCGACGGTATTATTTGCGTTTACGAGAGTGTTCATATAGAATGTCAGCGTTTTCATGCTGTCGTCGCTGAAGAAGTAGCTTGACGTTTCCATATTCGTCCATACCTGCTGAAAAACAAGTATTGCTGCGGTAGCCACCGCGGGTCTTATCATCGGCATGATGACCTTCAGATAAATGTCAAGGTCTGTCGCGCCGTCCATATACGCGGCTTCAAGGAGCGAATCCGGCACCTGCTCGACGAACTGTTTCACAAGGAACAGCGCCACCGGCATTGCCACAAGCGGCAGGATATGCGCCATCAGATTGTCGATAATACCGAGCTTGCAGATAACAAGGTATCTCGGGATAAGCACCGCCGTGCTCACAAACATGATAGCGACCTGGTTTATCTTCGCCAGCATATTGCGTCCCTTGAATTTTATCTTCGCAAGGGCAAACGCAGACATCGTAGTGAGAAGCAATGCAAGTCCCACAGTCACAACAGTCACGACAAGGCTGTTGAACAGGTATCTGCTCATCGGTATGCCGCTGCTGTCAGAAAACTTTATAAGCTTGGTAAAATTCTCAAGCGTAGGGTTCTTCACAAAGAATGTGGGCGGGAACGCGAACAGCTCCTCCATGGGTTTGAACGCATGATTTATGATGAATACGATCGGCATTCCCATAAAAATGACAAGCGGAAGGATAAGAAGTATTATCTTTAGCTGACCTATTTCAAATCTCTTGGGATTGATTTTTCTGCCTTTCATTTTATCGTTCTCCTTTCCGGTTTAGACACCTTTGCTTTCCCGTAAGGATCCTTATCTGTAAGCAGAGCGTTAGCGCCCTTGCTGAACAGCTGAACGATCAGCAGAAGAACTACCGAGATCGCAGCCGCGTAGCCCATTTCATAACGCAGGAAGCCGTAGTCTTCGATGTGGTTCACAAGAAGCTGGGACGCATAGCCCGGCGAGGGATTGCCTACAAGCATCGAGCTTATCATACCGTTCTGAAAAGCTCCGACTATCGCCATGACTGCCGCGAAGAGCATCTGGGGTTTCATCTGCGGTATCGTGATATACACCATTTCCTGGAACCTGTTTGTTATGCCGTCTATTGACGCCGCTTCGTAAAGCGAAGCGTCGGTATTCAGGATACCTGCTATCATGCTCAGAAAACCTATTCCCATTGACGACCACAATCCTATGATAATTACTATCGGAAGCAGGAATCGCGCGTCTGTGAGCCAGAGTATCGGTTCGGTTATCACTCCGAGCTCCATCAGCCAGCTGTTCAGAAGACCCGCCTGGTCGCCGGAGAATATTACCTTCCACAGCACCGTCATGGCAACACCCGTTGTCATGCTCGGTGAGTAGAGTATCAGTGCAAAAACGGTTCGCACGGGCTTTGTGAGATTACACAAAGCCCACGCGAGAATGAAGGAAAGAATATAACCGCCGATACCGACAACAACAGCATAAATGACAGTATTCGGCAGGACATATTTCATAAACTCCGCATCGTTCGTAAGTATGGTTATGTAGTTGAGAAAACCTACGAACTTCGGAAACTCGATAGCGTTGAAATTGGTAAACGACAGAATTATCGCAAGAATTACCGGCACAAGTATGAACACCGTGAATATCAGCGCGTAAGGACCGATGAACAGCCAGCCGCGCCAGTTGTTCTCACGGCGGGAGATCTTGTTTTTTCTGCGCTTCACCGCAGGCTTTGCGGGTGCGGCTGCGGTATTCGCCTGTATTTCCATTAAACAAGCACCTCCTTGTCGTTATCTTCCGAGTATCGGCATGATACTGTTTATATCCGGGATCCTGTACTCTTTTAAAGTATTCCCCTCGCTGTCGATGTAGCCGAATTCTTCAAGCTTGCGCTTCATCTCACGGTCTATCACCTTGACAGCCTCGTCAATACGCGTCTGTGCGCTCTTGCCGTCAACTACCACAGAGTTGAACGCGTTGCTTATCTCTCGTTCCAGCATATATGTTCCCGGAACGCGTGCCACATCAATTACATTCTTTGCAAATTCGAGTATCACTTTTTTGTGAGAGCTGTCAAGCGGGAGACGCTCGAACGCCTCAACATTTGCAGTCGTCCAGAGGTATTCATCTCCGTAGGTTATCTGGATAGTCTGTCCGAATTCCGCCTGCACGGGAGTGGAAGACCACCACTTGATAAATTCCCACGCCTTTGCCTCGCGCTCGGCGCTGCTCTTGAATATTACGGTCGATTCGGCGCATCCGCAGGTATTTCTCGCGATGCTTCCGTCGGGCTGTTCAAGCCCGGGGACTATCGAGATATCCCATGAACCCGCAAGCTCGGGAGCCGCGTTGCTTATAAGGTTGTATGTTCCGTAGTCGCATATACCTATCGGGATATCCCCGTTTCTGAAATGCTGATAGAAGTTGTCAATATCTACCGGCATATCATATACCGTAAACAGATCCGTAAGTGTGGTGAAGCCCTTTACCGAGGCTTCGCTTCCGAGCGTGGTACCGTCCTGTGCAAGCCCGGAGTAAAGTGCGCCGCCGCTCTGTACTATCAGCGGAGTAGTGCCGTGGAAGTTGCGCATAGCTCTCATGCCCGCGGTAGGATAGTAGAAGTTAAGACCGCGCATCTGAAGCTCCGGCAGCATATCTATAACGTCCTGCATGGTGTCCGGAACATTCAGTCCGAGCTTTTCGAGCACATCAGTGCGATATACCAGCACCCAGAAATTCATGGTCTCGGGCATTGAATACACCGACTCACCGATAGTTCCCGTGAGGAAAAATCCCGGCTCATACGCCGACGCGGTCTCCTTGAAATCGGGATACTTCGCCATATCCGCAAGCGCTCCGCGTATCGCGAGCTCATAAGGTATCGTGTAGTTTATGCCTGTCGCAACGTCAGGAGCGTTGCCGGAGGAATTTGCAAGAACGAGCTTGTACTGATCCGGCATTATGCTTATATCCACATCAATGTCTGTCGATGGAGTGAAATACTCGTCGATCATCTTCTGCATGACCTGGACATACTGGCTTGAACGGTTCACCCAGACCTGTATATGCTCGGGGTCAACATTCGATGCCGAATATGACTGATCGAAGAATGAAGCTATGAAACGCTCTATTGCTTTCCATATCACCTCGAAAAATCCAGGAGGATCGGGGAGCTTTGCTCCCTCCTGGTATATCCAGATACGGTCTATCGCAAGACCGTTTTTCAGCAGCGAATCTATCGTATTCGCAAGGTACTGGTTCACGGAGTTCGTACTGGACGAAAGCTCAGCGATACGGTAAGGTATCTCGTCGGGATTGTCGGCAAGAGATCTCAGCTGATTTGCCGCTATCAGCATCGAGGACATCACAGCGACATTTCCGCCGCCGGTGTAGCGTCTCGCGCTCGCTTCAAGTTCTGTGAGCTCATCGGCGTAGCCTCTCAGCGTGGTGTCAAGGTTCGGGATATAACGTGAAAGAGACAGGTCTCTGTATTTGTCGGAATTTGTGCCCGCCACCTTCGTTATCTCCAGCGCAAGGTCATTCACACCCGCCATAATCTCCTCGACAGATTCGATAACATAGCATATCGGTTCAAGCGAAATAGTGCATGATATGGTGTGCTCGCCGGGTTCAAGATAAACTGCCAGCTTGCTGCCGCTGTCATCGGACAGGGTATCTGTCCTGTAATTTGTCGAGTATGCCATTCTGCAGGCTTCAAACGCTGTATTCGGAAGCTTGTCATCTATCCGCACATCCACAAACACGGGAAAATCGGTCTTGTCGGACTGGCTGTAATTCATTGCTATATAATAGTATCCGGCTGTCTCGGCGTTGAATTTGTATGTAAGCGTCTGCCCCGCTGTATCGAAAGACGCGGGATCCACGGAATTGAGCACCGATTCGGTAACTTTGTAGGGAGATACAGACGCATCGAAATCCGCTACAGCGTGTACCGACGATTCATTCGCGGATATGTAATCCTCGCCCTCTATGGTGATAAGCGCGGTACCTTCCGCAGTCTGCGCACCCGTATATTCGGGTACGCTCTCGGGCGCGGCAAGCGTCACACTTCCGAGCAGGAAGTTTCCGCTCTTGACCTCAAAATACAGTGTATGCTCACCCTCGGGCATCTCTATTAACAGAGGCTCCGAACGGCGCGCACTTCCGTCTGTGAAGTAAGCGGTCTCCCACTGTACAGCCTTCCCGGGAACTGTAACAACTTCATCATTGTAGCGGTCGTAGGACTTTTCCGCTTTCGGGATCCACGTTGAGCGCAGTTTAATGTTCCTGCATTCATAGAACGGGAAATTCCCTTCGGCATCAAGAGCCATGGAGAACTCCACGGGAAGTACGGAATCATCGTATGACATATACTCAAAGCGTACCGCGTATAACGCTTTCTCCCGAACAGAGACAGGTATCTTCGCCTTGTCGCCCTCGTGAAGGTCAGCCGTTTTATCCGGCACGGACACGCCATCTTTGGTAATAAGGATATCCTCATCGACCATTTTTGAGGTACCGCCGTTCACCATATCTGTATAGACAGGGAATTTCAGCTCATCACCGGAATACGCCTTTGCGGTGTAGCCTGCGCTCACCTTTGAGTAATTGTTCGATATACGCTCGCTCACATACTGTCCGTCATATACGGAGGAGGAAACGGCAGGTGTACCGGCGGCCGCGTGAGCTGTAACATTTCCCGCCAGAACAGCGGTATTCGCAAACGATAACAATAACAATGCCGCTAAAGCTTTTGAAAGTCCTTTTATCGTTTTCTTTCTGTCCATACTACTCTCCTTGACCGCAGAATATACGATTCAATAGTAAAATTTCCTGTGCACCAGCACATACGCGTAAACGAGCGAGCTGATGCCGCCGAGAATGCACGCGTAAATGATAAGCTCCGTCAGCGTGACCTTCCAGACGTTCACCAAAATCATCGAAAGCAAAAGCAGCATCGCGCCCCAGTACACGAACAGGAACAGAGTTATAAGAAACCACCTGAGCGCAGTTTTCGCCGTATCGGCAGCTATCTGCTTCTTCGTCATTCCTTCGTAGTAAGAATTTTTGCGCCTGCGAAATCCCTCTCTCGGAGGTCTTTTCTTACTCTCCCGCTTCAATGTACTTTACTCCCCACACGCTCTCATCATTTCCGACAGCCGAGAATGTCATCACAGGAGTTCCCGCTTCATCCGGCATTTCACAGAACACGCCGCTGTATGTTGTCTCACCGAGTGTAAGGGTCATATAATATGTACCCTCTTTGATCTCCCATGTACCGGAGGACTTTTCGGTCTTCGCGGTGCCGTCGTCGTTGAGATAGAGTATGACAGGCTCTGCGACCTTGCCGTCTATCTTCATTCCCTGGTCTATAAAATAGTACCGTCCGGCAGTTTCCTGCATGGAATATCCCGTTTCCGAGATCTCCTCGCCCTGCGTCTGGTAAGGCAGCATACAGGGCCAGCCTTCTTCGTTCACGATGAACTGATGTACTCTCGGGGAATGACGCTCGCTTCCGTCGTCGAAACGTGTATGATAAACTATGTATTTTCTTCCATCATCATCAACAAGCGCGGAATTGTGACCCGTAGCCTTATACGCTTTCGACAGGCTCGGCAGCATATAATTCCCGGAGAGCTTGAGACCGAAGTACGCATGATTGAATCCCTTTTCCGGTCTCTTTCCATACATATCGACATATTCCCCGTCGGGCTTGTCGCTGCGGAATACACGTATCTGATATCCGCCGTCACGGTTCAGTCCGCCGTAGGAAACGAACAGATAGTAATATCCACTGGACTTGTCCCACAGTATATAGGGTCCTTCGATAGAATTATGACCGCCGCCCAGCAGTCTCTTGCCGTAGTAAGGGTCAACATTGTTGTCGGGATCCGCCGCGGGGTGAATTACCTTCCCGGTCTTTTCGTCGAGCTCCAGCAGGAATATGCCGCCGCTCCACGAGCCGTACACCATCCACATTCTGCCGTCGCCGTCATAGAATACAGCGGGATCTATCGCATTCGGGAAATCCTCAAATCTGTATTCATTTCCCTTGAAGTACGTTTCGTTCGCGTACTCCTCGCTCACGTATTCAAGTATATCGGTAGCCTTTATCGTTTCCTTGTCATAGCCGGAATATATCAGCGCTCCCTGCCATTCAAATGGGCCCTCCGGGCTGTCCGAAACTCCGTAGCACAGGTTTGACGCATTCCATGTAGATGTGGTGCAGTAGTACATCACATACTTGCCCATTTCCTTGTTGTAGATAACATCCGGAGCCCATACGTGCTCGCCGCCGTTCTTCGCGTCATCGGTAGGGATCGTGCTTTTCGGACTTCCCGCGTAAGCGAAAGCCTCATCATACACATTATATATCTGCCCGAAGACAGTGTTGCTCTCGCGGTAACCGTTGGCAACAAATCTCCATGTTTTAAGGTCTTCACAGGACGCGCACGACATATGCGAGCCATATATGTAGTACTTTCCGTCAGCCTTGAGAACCGAAGGGTCATGTACGGATGCACCGGAAGAGACATTTCCTTTTTTTATTCCGTCATAACTAACCGTGAAATCGTAATCTCTGTCCACTTCAGCCGCCTCCGTCTGAGCCTGCTCCGGCAAAGTTGTCTGTATCTGACTGCCGCAGCCGCTAATTGTAATGACAACTGTAGCAAAAGCAGCGAGTATCTTCGTTTTTTTGCTCCTCATATCATATCTCCTTTGCATCGGGAAAGCAGATAATCTGACAATGTATTAACGCTGTAATTATTATATACCCAATATCGGTGCAACATCAATGGATAATATTCTCAAATATATGGATAATTATCTCGTCAGACAACTCAAAGCAAACCAAGATTTATGTACAGACAATTTATTAACGCGCTGTATTTTCTTTGCGGCTGCTGCAGTACATTTGTATCAATAGTCAAGTTTTGCCGAATTGCGGTATTCTTTCGGAGAGACCCCGACAATCGAGTGAAAGCACCTGCTGAAATACAATCTGTCCTCGAATCCGAGCTCGTTGGCGATCTCGCCTATCGGCAGAAGCGTCGAGCGCAGCAGGTATTCAGCGACTTTCATACGGTACCCGGAATGATACTGCTGCATGGTCACGCCCTGTTCCTGCTTAAATAAGGCAGCCATACGCTTGTAGCTCAGATAGAACTCCTTTTCCAGTTTCTCCGCGCTGAACGGTTCGGCATAGTGCTTTTCAAGCCAAGAGCAGATCCTGCAGGACAGTGAATAGTCGTTTTTGTCCATATATTTCGTAAGCGCTATATCCGTGAGAAATTTGCAGAACATATTGTTTATCCGCATTCTTTTCAGCTCGTCACCCATCCGGCAGTATTCCACAAGCTCGGAAAAACGTTTCTCGATATGTCCGTTTTTCAGTCCTCCGAGTTTCTTCGGAAGCACCTCATAAGAGCGCAGCGGACGATTAAGCACGAGAGGGGCAGAGTCGGGCTCAAAATGCGGAGTATCGTCCTCCGGTTCGTCAAGGTAAAAGTGCGCGAAATACCATTTCGTGCCTCGTTGAGTCTCTTTCACGCCGTAGTGCCTTTTATGCTTTTTCAGAAACAGGAGCTCACCCTCATTCACCTCATAATCCGTTCCTTCCTCCGAAACATACATGGTTCCCTCGACCACATAGATAAGATCATTGAAATCGAGCACACGTTCAAGGTGATAAAAAGGCTCAAACGCTATCTGAAAATCACAGGCGCATACTACAGGCTGGGACGCTGTGGAAAGTATTATCTCGTTCAAGACTATCCTCCATATTTTTAAGAATATTATCCATTGATTTTTACTGTACGATACAATTATAATATATACAGCCGCATTTGTCAATACATTTTAACAACAATTGCATTTATTTGTCTTGTCAATGCTAATTACAAATCAAATCACGGCACTATCCGTATTTCAAATCCGGATATAGACAAAAATCCTTTAGCAGGAATATACCGAAAGGCACTGGACTATGAGAATTCAAAATCAGATAAAACAAGGCGATTATCGTTCGGACGGTTTTATCGGAAGATATCAGAGGCTTGTCAGCAGCACCGTGATACCATATCAGTACGCCGTGCTGAACGACAACGCCGAGGGCGCAGAAAAAAGCCATGTCGTACAGAACTTTATAAATGCGGGCAAGGCTCTGCGGGGCGAAGACACGGGAGACGGTTTCTACGGAATGGTCTTTCAGGACAGCGACGCCGCAAAATGGATAGAAGCCGCCGCATACTCGCTGAAAAACTTTCCTGACCCTGCGCTGGAAAAACAGCTTGATGACCTTATCGACATCATAGCCGACGCACAGGACGAGGACGGCTATCTCGATACATACTTCACCGTCAAGGACAAGGAAAAGCGCTGGACAAACCTTCTTGAAGCGCACGAGCTCTACTGCGCGGGACACATGGCTGAAGCTGCGTGCGCGTGCTATGAAGCACTCGGCAAGCGAAAGCTGCTCGATGTGATGCTGAAAAACACCGCACATATATATAAGGTATTCATCAAGGAGAACCACGGAGGTTTTCCGGGTCACCCCGAAATAGAGCTTGCACTTATGAAGATGTACAGGCTTTCGGGAGACAGGAAATGCCTTGAGCTTGCAGAATACTTCATCAACTCACGCGGTTGTGACACCGACTTCTACAAGCGCGAGTGCGAAGCACGCAAATGGCAGGTCTGGGGGAATGACGCGGGCAACGCCGATTATCAGCAGAGCGGAGTTCCGCTCAGAAAAGCGGAAAACGCTGTCGGACACGCGGTTCGCGCGGTTTACCTTTATACAGGGATGGCAGACCTTGCCGCCGAGACCGGCGACTCCGAGCTGTATGAAGCCTGCAAGCGTCTCTGGAACAGTATTACCAGACGTCAGATGTACATTACCGGCGGCATAGGCTCAACCGTCCACGGCGAAGCGTTCAGCGTGAATTACGACCTGCCGCCCGACACCGCATACGCAGAGACATGTGCCTCTATCGGACTTATGTTCTTCGCGTCGAGAATGCTGGAAAATGAAGTAAAGGGCGAATACGCCGATGTCATGGAGCAGGCGTTCTACAATACAGTGCTTGCGGGTATGCAGCTTGACGGAAAGCGATTTTTCTACGTGAACCCGCTGGAGGTGATCCCCGGTATCTCGGGAGTCTCCCCCACCCACAGACATGACCTCACTCAGCGCCCGCGCTGGTATGCCTGTGCCTGCTGTCCGCCCAATGCCGCAAGACTTATTTCTTCCTTCGGGAAATACGCTTACGGCGAAAGCGAAGACACCGTTTACTGCCACCTGTTCGCGTCGGGTCATGTTAGTTTCGGCAACGGCATGGAGCTTTCATGCGAAACGGATTATCCCTACAGTTTCACAGTAAAATACAATGTAAAAGGTAACGGAAGTGTCGCGATAAGGATACCCGCATGGAGCAGGAAATATTCTCTTTCTGTCAACGGCGTAAGTTCCGATCTCAAACCGTGCAGCGGCTATGTGTATATACCCGCGAACGGCGGCTGCGAGATAACCCTTACCCTTGATGACACTCCGCGGTTCGTTTACGCTTCACCCGCAATACCTCGTCTTACAGGCTTTGCGGCAGTTTGCAGAGGTCCGCTGGTATATTGCTTTGAAGGCGCTGACAACGACGGAGATGTGCTTTCCCTCACCCTTGACACGAGCGGGGTCATATCGGTCAGCGAAGAACCGGATACTCTCGGAGGCATAGTAAAAATCAGCGTTCCGGCACTGCGTACCGCCAAGACCGATGCACTCTATACATCACGGCGCCCTGATCAGACCGACTGCACCGCATACGCTGTCCCCTACTATACATGGGGCAACAGGGGCGAAAATCAGATGAGGGTTTGGCTGCCCTTTACAAAATAACTATTATAGTACATTAAAACGTAAATACAGGAGGATAACAATGAAAACACTACTTGCAGCAGTAAACGCACTGGACAAGAGATCCCACATCAACCGTGAGATCTACGGACATTTCTCGGAGCACCTCGGGAGATGCATCTATGACGGTATCTTCGTGGGCGAGAACTCTTCGATCCCCAACACCGACGGCGTGAGAAACGATGTCATCGAAGCGTTCAGGCAGATAAAGATGCCTGTTCTTCGCTGGCCGGGCGGCTGTTTCGCGGACGAATACCACTGGCGTGACGGTATCGGTGAAAAATCCACCCGAAAGAAAATGGTGAACACCCACTGGGGCGGAGTAACCGAGGACAACTCCTTCGGCACGAACGAGTTCTTCAATATGTGCGAGAAGATAGGCTGTGAGCCTTATCTCTGCGGCAATGTCGGAAGCGGCACGGTGGAGGAGCTTGCAGACTGGATAGAGTACATAACCTTTGACGGAGTTTCCCCTATGGCAGACCTTCGCCGCAAAAACGGCAGAGAAAAGCCCTGGAAATTAAAGTACCTCGGCATAGGCAACGAGAACTGGGGCTGCGGAGGAAATATGCGCCCCGAGTATTATGCCGACCTTTACCGCCGCTATCAGACATACTGTCGCAATTTCAGCGGAAATGAGCTGTTCAAGATCGCCGGCGGACCAAACGTTGACGATTATCACTGGACAGACGTACTTATGAGCATCGTCGGCGACTGGCACGCAAAGGCTATTTCGCTGCACTACTACACTATTCCCTCAGGTAATTTCGAGGCAAAGGGAAGCGCCACAAAGTTCACGGACGAGGAATACTACAATACTGTCAGAAACGCCCTGCGCATAGATACCCTTATTGAAAAGCACAGCGCAATTATGAAGAAGTACAGCGACAATATGAAGCTCGTTGTTGACGAATGGGGCTGCTGGTTCGATGTTGAGGAAGGCACCAACCCCGGATTCCTGTTCCAGCAGAACACCATGCGTGACGCGCTCGTCGCGGCAGTAAGCCTTAACATCTTCAATCAGCGCTCGGACATCGTATGCATGGCAAACCTCGCACAGGCGGTCAATGTTCTCCAGTGCCTGCTGATGACCGAGGGCGACAAGCTGCTGAAAACTCCCACATATCATGTTTTCGATATGTTCAAGTCTCACCAGGACGCAGAGCTTCTGTACAGCTACACCGACAACTCCGAGACAAACGGCATACCCGCTGTTTCACAGTCGGTATCCATGGATAAGGACGGCAGGATAACCATGACATTCTCCAATGCTTCACTGGGCGAGGATTTCGAGATAGACTGCTCCATTGTCGGTGTACAGCCCAAGACCGCAGAAGCGCGTATTCTCACGGGAGATGTGAGAGCCTTCAACGATTTCAGCGCTCCCGAAAAGCTCGCACCCACAGCACATAAGGCTGAGATCACAAATAACGGCGTTAAGTTCACACTGCCGAAATGCTCGGTAGTAAGCGTAATTCTTTCATAAACGGAGGACAAAATGAAGAAGATATATTTCATCACGGGAAGTCAGGATCTGTACGGCGAGGAAACTCTCGCACAGGCAGAAAAGGACAGCATGGAAATGGCTGAGTTTCTTAACGGGAAACTCAGCGATATTGCGTCGGTTGAGCATACCCCTGTCGTAAAGACCGCCGCGGAAGCGGAAAAGCTCTGCGTTAAGGCATCGGCGGACGAGGACTGCATAGCTGTGATAATGTGGATGCACACGTTCTCACCCGCAAAGATGTGGATACGTGCGCTGCAGGCGCTCAGAAAGCCCATGCTGCACCTTCACACACAGTACAACGAAAAGCTGCCCTATGACAGCATAGATATGGATTTCATGAATCTCAACCAGTCCGCTCACGGCGACAGAGAATTCGGTTTCATCTGCACGCGTCTCGGTATTAAGCGCGAAGTTATCGCAGGCTACTACAAGCATGAAGCGGTGGTATCAAAGATACGCCGTTTTGCTTACGCAGCGGCGGCAGTTGACTTCTGCAAGGGTATGCGTGTAGCTATGTTCGGCAACAATATGCGCGATGTGGCTGTCACCGACGGAGACAGAGTGGAAAGCGAGATAAAGCTCGGCTGGAACGTGAATTATTACGCTGTCGGAGACCTTGTGAAGATAATAAACGGCATTACAGAAACCGAGATCGACGCAAAAATGAAGGAATATACCGACAAGTACGACATGGACACCGACAACACTGCCGCTGTACGTGAGCAGGCTAAATATGAAGCCGCACTCGACAAATTCATTGCCAAAGAGAATATCTCCGCATTCACCGATACATTCCAGGATCTTCACGGTCTGGAGCAGCTTCCAGGTATCGCGGCTCAGAACATCATGACAAAGGGTATCGGGTTCGGTCCCGAGGGTGACTATAAGACCGCTGCGCTCGGTGCTGTGATGCAGAAAATGGCTGCCGACAGGGCGGGAGCTACAGGATTTATGGAGGACTACACCTACGACCTCACCGAGGGCGAGGAGCTGGAGCTCGCGGCGCACATGCTTGAAGTCTCCCCCGTTTTCGCGGGAACAAAGCCGAAGATCCAGGTACACCCGCTTGGTATCGGCGGCAAGTCCGACCCTGCGCGCCTTGTATTTGACGGCATATCCGGAAAGGGTATCGCGGTCTCAATGATAGACATGGGAAACAGATTCCGCCTTGTCTGCGCGGAGATAGAGCTTGTAAAGCAGCCCGAGCCCATGCCGAAGCTTCCCGTGGCAAGACTTATGTGGAAAATAAAGCCCGACTTTGCCACAGGCGCGGCTGCGTGGATATACGCGGGAGGCGCTCACCACGCGGTAGTCTCAACAGCTCTCACAAGCGAGGACATAAGACTGTTCGCAAAGATGACAGGCATGGAGCTCGTTATCATCGACGACAAGACCGAGCTCAACTCTTTTGAACAGCAGCTTGAACTGCTCGACCTCAAAGCTAAGATGAAAGGATAACAGCGATGACTATAAAGGGAAAAACATATCTCGGTATAGAGCTCGGCTCTACACGCATAAAAGCCACGCTTATCGACGACACCTTCACACCTGTGGCAAGCGGCTCGCATGAATGGGAAAACAGACTTGAGAACGGATACTGGACATACTCTCTCGACGATATACATAACGGCATTAAAGCCTGCTATGCCGACCTCAGAAAGGACTACGCCGAGAAATTCGGCGCACAGCTTACCGACATCGGTTCTATCGGAATTTCCGCGATGATGCACGGATACATGGCTTTTGACAGCTCCGACAAGCTTCTCGTACCTTTCAGGACATGGAGAAACACCACAACCGAAAAAGCAGCTTCCGAGCTTACAAAGCTGTTCGGATTCAATATTCCTCAGCGCTGGAGCGTTTCGCACCTTTACCAGGCAATACTCGACAATGAACCTCACATCGGTGAAATAGCACACATAACCACTCTCGCGGCTTACATACATTATCTTCTGACCGGCAGGCGCGTGATAGGCGTAGGCGACGCGTCGGGAATGTTCCCCATAAGCGGCGGAAGCTATGACGGGACAATGCTCACGAAGTTCAATGAAACCGCTTCGTCACGCGGGTTCAGACAGGATATCCGTGCTCTTCTTCCCGAAGTGCTTTCCGCCGGCGAAAATGCAGGTACTCTTACCGAGGCGGGAGCGAAATTCCTTGACCCCGACGGTACTCTCAGAGCAGGGATTCCCGTATGCCCTCCCGAGGGCGATGCGGGTACAGGCATGGCTGCCACAAACGCGGTGCTGCCGAAGACCGGAAACATCTCCGCGGGTACTTCCATATTCTCAATGCTCGTGCTTGAAAAGCCCCTGAACGGAGTTTACCCCGAGATAGACATTGTTACCACTCCCGACGACGCTCCCGTTGCTATGGTACACTGCAACAACTGCTGCTCAGAGCTTGACGCGTGGGTAAAGCTTTTCGACGAATTCGCCAAGCTTTCCGGACATGAAATGAAGCGTTCGGAGATATACGACCTGCTGTACAACAATTCGCTCAGCGGCGACGCCGACTGCGGCGGAGTGGCTTCCTACAATTACCTTTCCGGCGAGCCCGTAACAGGCGTCGAAAGCGGCAGACCTATGTATTTCCGTGAGCCCGACAGCAGCATGACACTGGCGAATTTCTTCCGTTCACAGATTTATTCATCTTTCGCGGCTTTGCGTTCGGGTATGGATATACTCTTTGACAAGGAGCACGTGAGCGCCGAGCAGTTCACAGGTCACGGCGGACTTTTCAAGACAAAGGGTGTTGCCCAGCAGTATCTCGCGGACGCGCTCAACACTCCGGTCTCGGTAATGAAGACCGCAGGCGAGGGCGGTTCATGGGGAATGGCGCTGCTTGCGGCATACATGGTATGCGCGGATGGCAAGAGCCTTGCTGAATGGCTTGATACAAAGGTATTCACCGACATGGAAAAGAGTACCCTTGAGCCTGCCGAAACAGGTTCACGCGGATTTGCGAAATTCATGGAGCGTTACAATGCAGGTCTTGCGGCTGAAAAAATGTTAGGAGATGCGTGATATGCTTGAAAAACTTAAACAGGAAGTCCTTGAAGCCAACCTTATGCTCCCGAAGCACGGGCTTGTTACATTCACATGGGGAAACGTATCGGGAGTTGACAGAGAGAGCGGTATGTTCGTTATAAAGCCGTCGGGCGTGGAGTATGACGGTATGACGGCAGATGACATGGTAGTGGTGAGCATCGAGACCGGTGAAAAGGTCGAGGGAAAATACAAGCCCTCCAGCGATACGCCCACACACCTGGAGCTCTACCGCGCGTTCCCGGAGCTTGGCGGCGTTTGCCATACTCATAGCCGCTGGGCTACATCGTTCGCTATGGCGGGAAAGGGAATAATTGCTCTCGGCACCACTCACGGCGATTACTTCTACGGTGAGATACCCTGCACACGTAAAATGACCCCGGAGGAGATAGCGGGAGAATACGAAAAAGAGACAGGCACAGTGATAATCGAAACATTCAAGGGAATAGACCCTATGACCATACCCGCGGTGCTCGTTATGAGCCATGGGCCCTTCACATGGGGAAAGAATGCCGCTGAAGCTGTTCACAACGCTGTCGTGCTTGAGGAAGCCGCGTTCATGAATTACCATGCCCAGAGTATGTCGCCCGGCATACCGCCTATGCAGCAGGAGCTTCTCGACAAGCACTATCTGCGCAAGCACGGAAAGAACGCGTACTACGGTCAGAACTGATAAACGCCGTTCTCACTTCTGATCTGCCGCAGTGAGTAATCTGATCCCGGAGGTGTATAAAACAGGCGATGAACTACAAGAATCCACACAAACTCTCATTCAGTTTCGGCATCCTGTTTGCTCTCTTCATGGCTGTCGTTCCTGCTGTCGCGGGGATAATCGCTTACGCGGAAAGCACCTCCGAGTATTCGGAAAACATCAGTGAAACTGTCACGCGCATTTCAACTTTGCTGAAAGCGCAGACAGAAAGTGTTTCAGATGAGAACTACAAAGAAAACTGGCTGGTGAAAGCGGAACAGTTCAGAGCAGCCTTTTCCCTGCCCTTTATAAGCCTTGTCGCGGTATCCGATGACAATTCTCAGCTTCTTCATATCGCTGACGCAGTGATAGACTATGACCCGTCAGAAAAGTACATGGAAAAGGAAGCCGCGTATTACACCGACGTATCACAGGAAGTATCAGATGTATTTGCCAAGGTCAGAGAAACCGGTGAAGCCGTAAGCCGTGAGGATATCTTCGGCGGGAAATACGGTAAGGTGCTCGTCTGCTACACCTCCGCAAAGCTTGGCGACGGCGGGACAGGCATCATGTGCGTTGCCGCGGATACGGGCAATGCCGAAAATAAAGCGTTGCTCGGTACAATACTGTATTCACTTATCCTCGAGGCGGCAGTCACGGCGCTAAGCGTTCTCGGTATGCGTTATGTCACCGTTCACTGCACAAGCAGACTCAGATTTCTCTCTCAAAGCATCGAAGAATACACACGTATCAAAGACCCCGTTATAGCCGACAATATACGTCAGAATACCCGCGGCAGCGATGAGATATCAGTGCTTTCGCTGCATACGGCGTCCATGATAACCGAGCTGCAGGGGCATATCGACAGGATAATGAAGATCTCCGGAGAGCTCCTCACAGCAAATGAACGAGCCGAGAAATTCAGTGAGCTTGCCCGCAAGGACGCGCTTACAGGGCTTGAAAACAAGCTGTCGTATTATGAAAAGGTCAAGCATCTCGACGAGATGATACAGAGCGGTACAGCGCAGTTTGCCGTCATCGTTATAGACCTTAACTATCTGAAACGCATCAATGACGAATACGGTCACAATGAAGGGGACGCTGTACTCAAAAAGCTCGCTGACAATATAAGTGATTTCTTCGGCAGCAAAGTGTCATACCGTATAGGCGGCGATGAATTTGCCGTTATCATCGAGGGTGAACGCTCACACAAGGCACTTGCGCTCGCCGCGAATTTCAGAAACAAGCTCGCTGATGATATCATTCCGGGGCAGCTCACAAGCGCTCCCTCCGCAGCAGTCGGCTGCTCAAATTTCAGAGCGGGACAGGACACCTCCGTCCGTGATGTTTTTGAACGCGCCGACAACGAGATGTACGGCAACAAGATACAGATGAAGGCTGTAAGAAAGGACTGACCGGGTCATTATGATCTCGGCACGTTCACAGCGTGAAAACAAAACCTCCGTGCTTCGGGACGAACCCGCGGCTGCGGAGGTTTAATATTGTATCACCAAAAGTCATTCCATTCATTTTTCTCAATTCCCGAGAAATGTGAAAATTGTGAAAATATTGTGAAATATATTGACAAATCGGGAGGAATAGTGTAATTTAGTTAGTAATTCTTTTGATGTTAACAGAATTGGAGAATAATATGTCTGATGATAAAGTGCTTTCGCGAAAGGACAAGAAATTCCGGGAATTCGTTCTCGGAAGCAATATGTGGAACGTTATATTCGCGATATGCCTTCCGCTTGCCACCTATTCCGGGCTGCTGCACATATTCAAGATAATCGACACGATGATAGCCGCCCACATCGGCACAGACGCCGTTTCGTCAATAGCGTACATCTCGCAGATAAGCTTTGTCATTTCGGCTATCGGCGGCGGTCTTGCGATAGGCGCGGGAATGAAGATAAGCGAGGCATACGGCGCGGGAAATTATGAGCTTGTGAAGAAACGCGTCAGCACCGTGTGCTTTCTCTGCCTTCTCATAAGCATACCTGTTATTCTCGTTATCCCGTTCACACCCCAGTTCCTGCGGCTCAACGGCACGCCCGAGGAGCTTATCGAAGCCAGCGGACAATACTTTTCCGTTGAGCTTATCAATATCGCGGTGAACTTCTTCAATACCGTGTACATAGCGATAGAGCGCGCAAGAGGCAATACAAAGCTGATAATGTGGATAAATATTATTTACCTTGCGATAAAGTCGTTTCTCACGGCTGTTTTCGTATATGTAATGAACGGCACTGTAGTCATGATAGCGGCGGCAACTCTGGTCGCAAATCTTTCAATGCTTATCATCGCGGTCGTCAATATGATGAAAAAAAACAGCATTTTCGCGTTTTCTCCAAAATATATCTCGCTTCGCAAAGAGGTCATAGCGCCCGTAATCAAGACATCATATCCCGCAGTCACCGAAAAGGCAGCTTTCGCATACGGAAAGCTTATCGTCAATAAAATGAGCACGGGCTACGGCAATTCCGTTGTGGGAGCACTCGGAGTATCCAACAATCTCGGCGGTATCACTACCCAGCTCCAGAACGGCTTCCAGGAGGGCGGAGCCTCCGTTATAAGCCAGAATATAGGCGCGGGCAAGACAGGACGCGCACTTGACGCTTTCAAAAAGATACTGATAATAAACATTGTGCTTGGCGCGGTATTCATGTCGCTGACGCTGTTGTTCCTTGACCCGCTCAGCAGCCTTTTCTCGGGACAGGACGAGGAGTTCCGCATACTGATAAAGGAAGTCTATGGCTATGAAGCCCTCGGCGCGGTGACTCTCGGTATCAATGCCGCTGTCATGGCGCTTTTATACGGATTTGGCTATACTAAGCTGACCCTGCTGCTGAATGTTATGAGAGTTTTCGTATTCCGCATACCCGTGCTGTGGTTTTTACAGAACTTCACCGACATCGGAAGCGAAAGCGTCGGTATCGTAATGATGGTAAGCAATGTTTCAGTCGGACTTTGCAGCGCTGTGGCGGGATTTTTCGTAATAAGGCGGATAAAAAAGACACATACTCTGTGAAAATTAACATTCCCTGCTCCTCACCTGCCGGACGATGTGGTGAGGAGCATTTTTTGCACCGTATTCCTACGTTTTTACTGTACTTTATATATAAAAGTTTTCAGTATGCCCCGCTCCGTTTGTACATTGTTACAAATTCTCTCATTACCTATTGACAAAGTAGGCTATATGGTGTATTATATGCACATAGCAAAACATATTATTTCGGTATGTTTTATAAGCTTTACAAACACTCCGGGTCATAAATACAAATACCGGACAAAGAAAGGAAGTAATCACCATGAAAACAACAAAACTTAAAACAATTGCGGCAGGACTGCTTATCACACTCGGACTTACAGGACTTGCGTCATGCTCGGCAACCGCTTCCGCAGGAAATGACGGCGCAACAGATACAGCTTCCGCATCGGCAGGTGAGCCTGCAAATACATCGGTAGTTTACCGCACCCTCGACGAGATAAAATCCTCCGGTACTGTAAACATCGGCGTATTCTCCGACAAGAACCCATTCGGCTACGTTGACGAGAACGGCGAATACCGGGGTTATGACGTTTACTTTGCTGAGCGTATCGGCAAAGACCTCGGAGTAAACATAAACTACGTCAGCACAGAAGCCGCAAGCCGTGTGGAATACCTTGAAACAGGCAAGGTGGACATAGTCCTCGCGAACTTCACCGTGACCGAAGAACGCGCGCAGAAGGTAGATTTCGCGCTCCCGTACATGAATGTCGCACTCGGCATAGTCTCCCCCGACAGCCGCGTTATCAAGAGCCTTGACGAGATAGGTGCGGACGACCAAGTCATTGTTATCTCCGGTACCACCGCAGAGACATATCTTGCAGCCAATAATCCCGACATAAAGCTCCAGAAATACGACACTTACGCCAATGCCAAGAACGCGTTCGAGAACGGCAGCGGCGTCGCATGGGCGAATGACAACACCGAGGTCATCGCGTTCGCGCTCCAGAACCCAGGCTATACAGTAGGTATCCCCGAGCTCGGCTCGCAGGATACTATCGCGCCCGCCGTTTCAAAGGGCAATGACACGCTCCTTAACTGGCTCAACGACGAGATAAAGGCTCTCGGCAATGAGAATTTCTTCCATGCCGACTATGAAGCTACCCTCGTTGATACCTATGGGCTCGACTATGAAAACAGCCTTGTTGTAGAGGGCGGAGTCGTTTCGGGTACAGCCGCCGACGTCGCATAAACAGAACTGATCCTGATAATATGTAAAAATGCTCTCCGGATATTGTTTACCGGAGAGCGTTTTTTAATGATTTCAATTATTGGTCATATATATTTTTCAACTGCTGCCCTCAAAAATATCTATTCTTACAAAAATAATGCCGCCGATAAAAATTGTCTTGATTATGCTGTATTAAAGTAGTATAATATGAAACGCATTACAAAAGGAGATAAGATATATGGAGACAACAGCAAAAAGACCGACGGAAGAAAAGCTCAAACCAAAACTCTTTTCCGTCATAAAGAACTATTCAAAGGAACAGTTGATCAAAGATGTTACCGCGGGCATCATAGTCGCGATAATCGCGCTGCCGCTTTCTATCGCGCTTGCGCTCGCCTCGGGAGTAAACCCGGAGCAAGGTCTCTACACGGCAATGATAGCAGGATTTATCGTCGCTTTCCTCGGCGGAAGCCGTGTGCAGATAGCAGGCCCCACAGCCGCTTTCGCGACTATCGTTGCGGGTATCGTGGCAAGACAAGGTATGAACGGGCTCATAATCTCTACGGTCATGGCAGGACTTATAATGGTGATAATGGGGTTCTGCAGATTCGGAAGCCTTATAAAATACATACCCGGAACCATTACCACAGGATTTACTTTCGGTATCGCAGTCACTATCGCTATCGGTCAGCTCAAGGATTTCCTCGGGCTCACTTTTACCAACTCACCTATCGAGACAATCGGTAAGCTTGAAGAAGTGGTGAACTCCATCGGCACGTTCAACTGGCAGGCATTCCTTATCGGTGCGGTGTCTCTCGCTATACTGATACTCTGGCCGAAAAAGCTCGACAAGATACCCGCGTCGCTTATAGCTGTCATCGTAGGTTCGGCAATCGTAGCGCTCACAGGACTCAACGTAAATACCATAGGAAACCTTTACACGATATCCTCAGACCTCCCTTCCCTTACCCTGCCCGAGGTGACGTTTGACAACGTCCGCGAGCTTATCCCCGACGCGTTCACTATCGCAATACTCGCCTCGGTGGAATCGCTGCTCTCGTGCGTGGTCTCCGACGGTATGATAGGCTCAAAGCACCGTCCCAACATGGAGCTTATCGCCCAGGGCTGTGCAAACATAGGCTCCGCGCTTTTCGGAGGTATCCCCGCGACAGGCGCGATAGCACGTACAGCAGCCAATGTCCGCAACGGCGGGCGCACTCCCGTGGCGGGAATGGTTCACTCTATCGTAGTGCTTATCATAATAATAGCTCTGATGCCCTACGCGTCGCTTATCCCCATGCCCACCATGGCAGCTATACTTTTCGTTGTTGCGTACAATATGTGCGGCTGGCGCAACATACGAAATATGTTCAGAACTGCGCCGAAAAGCGATATTTTCGTGCTTATCGTGACCGTTGTACTGACGGTGGTATTCGACCTTGTGGTAGCGATAGGAGTCGGAATGGTGCTTGCCGCAATACTGTTCATGAAGAGAATGGCTGATGTCACCGAAGCTCATGCGTGGGTAGATGTGGACGACGAGGAGACCGACGCTGACAACATTCTCCGCAAGAAGATACCCGCGCACACCCGCGTTTACGAGATAAACGGGCCGATGTTCTTTGCTGCGTCCGAGAGATACAAGTATATGCTCGATGATACTGACATAAGCGTGCTGATAATACGAATGAGGAACGTTCCCGCGATAGACGCGGCGGGCGTTGAAGCGCTTTCACGCATTGTCAAACGCTGTGAACGCGAGGGAGTAAAGGTCGTGTTCTCACACGTAAATGAACAGCCCATGCACGCAATGCAGAAAGCAGGGCTTACCGCCGAGGTGGGAGAAGAAAACTTCTGCTCACACATAGATACTGCGCTTATCCGCGCAGACGAGCTTGCAAAAGCTTGACATAAAACACAGAGACCGCGGCTATGAGCCGCGGTCTTTATTTTATCACGCCGCTGTTATACCGCAGCCCTTTTTCCTGAGAAATTTGCCTTTCGTATCAGCACCGAGAGCAGCGCAAGTACGACAGCATATCCGAACTGCACAACAAACGCGAGTATCACGGTATTATTATCGTATATCTCAGAACCCTCTATCATGCGGGTCACTCTGATGTACCAGTATGCAGGCAGGAAACGCGCCGCCGAAAGAACTCCCTCACCAAGCATAGACTGATCCACAAATACTCCGCACAAAAAGCACATACCAAGTGAAACTACCTGAGTTATAATATTTATCATTGTTCCAGGAGGCTCAAAGCCTACAATGAATATGGTCATCATAGCAACGAACAGCGAGAACACAAAGCTGTTGAGCACCGCGAGCCACAGTCCGCCGGTCATCTGACCGCCGTATATGATAAGTCCTGCCGCGATGAATATAAGCCATACTCCGAACAGGAAAACGGTACTTCCCGCGAATATCTGAACGGTGTATGTTCCCGGAGTTATCCCCGAACAGTTCGTGCGGTAGCGTATATCTTTCCTCCCCATTGCAAGCAACACAGGACAGAGCGTGTTCATAAACGCCGAAATGATGACATAAGGCAGGAAACGGAAGTATATCATGATGCGATCAAATGGGCTGCTCTCGCCGATGTCGTTGAAATCCGCGACTGTCACATCAACTTCGCGCAGGAGCGCTGCACCTGTCTTCCGTACCGCGTCGGAAACGCTGCTGCCGCCTGCGATATACGCTTTTACAGTGCTTGCGTATTCGTTGAGGAGCTGTCCCATATATACCGTAGAGTAGCTGTCGTGCATACGCCGACTCTCGAAGACCCCTGAGGTCTCCCCTGCCGCAAGCTTTTCCGCATAGCCCTTTTTTATTGTCAGAACATAATCGGCACGTTCGTAATACAGTGCGTCGATGATGACATCACGGTCGTTTTCAAGCTCGATAATGTCGTTGCGCTCTCCGATAAAGCTTGTGAGCGCATGACTCTCGGGAGTGTCGTCCTCGTCGAAAACGCAGACGCTGAGCCTTACCTCCTGCCCGAACATTGAGCTGCTGCTGTCGGCTGCTGTCATCGCAATGAAGATAACAAGAAACACAACAACATATATCAGCGAAAGCGGCAGCTTGCTTTTCAGCACTTTCATGTATGTTTCAAATACTTGCATATCTTTTCCTCCTTGACAGGACGATGCCGAGAATACCGAACAGCGCCATGTAGATGAGCATCGAAACTATCTTGACGGTGAAGCGCGTGTAATCGCTGTACAGGTTCAGGCAGTAGAAGCTGTCCGAGATTATCGCCACAGGGTTCACATCATTGAACCACGGCGCGAACTGAGCGATTTCAGCCTTGATATTGCCGATCATGAGCCCGCTGAGAAAACAAAGCGTCATTGATACCGACATATTTATCGCAACCTTTGCGTCTTTCCCGAGAGCACTTATAGATCCCGTGAAAAATCCCATTGTCACGCCCATGCACCCGCCTGTGACTGCCGTGAGATAAACCAGCGGGAGCCTGTCTCCGAAATCTATTTTCAGAACGAAAGCGAGGAACGACACACACACGATCATGCATACAGCCTGTGCCGCAAAAGAACCTATGAGCGCCGCCGAAAGACTTACCTGCTTGGGCGTGGGCGAGCAGTTTTTCCGCGCACCCAGCGCCGACATATTCGCCTGATTGTTCTCCGTGATGTGCAGCCCCGTTATCGAGCCGAATATCGCCACCATTGCGATAAGATTGTAGAAATACTGCACCATATTGTCCGTATTGCCCTGTGTCACGGGAATCTCGGTGCAGGCTGAAACATCGTCCGAAAGAGCGGATATCACTGCTTTCAGCTTTGTCGGGTCACTCTTTATCGTGTCCGTTATCATCGTTTCATACACGCTGTACTGCTCGATGAAGGATTTCAGTATATTCTCACGGATACCCTTCCCCGCTACCGTAAGCGAGATACTGTCACCGGCGTATATTATCCCCGAAACATCACCTTTTTTCAGCAGAGAAAGTGCCTCCTCCTCTTCGGCGTATGTCGGTTCAAGCAGCTTGGAATCACCGTCCGATACCGAGTCGATCACGCTCCTGAACACCTCATTCTCTCCGCTCATAACTATCGCCGCAGGTATTGAGGAGAACAGCGTTTCATTCTCGTATATCGACCCGAACGCGATCTTGAACAATACGCCGAGAACTATCGGGAACAGCATCAGCCATAACAGCAGGTCTTTTGCCCGCAGATTGCCGATGATCTCATATTTCAGATCATGCAGAAACATCGTTATTCCCCCTTGTCGCGAAGTGCTTTTCCCGTTATCTCAAGGAATACATCGTTGAGCGTCGGGAGCTCGGAATAGACCCGCCCGAAGCTTAGCTCGTTCTCCTGCAGCACTCCGAGGATACGTATAAGATTATGCTTGCCGCCCGAACAGTTTACCGTGAGCTTCGTGCCGTCGAAATCGACCTGATACACGTGCGGCAGAGCAGCTATTTTCGCCTTTATCTCGTCCGAAAGTCCGATCATCTCTATGTTCACGGTCTCGGTGTTTCGTATCATGCGTTTGAGCTCGTCCTTGGTCCCTTCCGCTATCTTACGTCCCTTGTCCATTATCGCGATTCGGGTGCAGATCTGTTCTACCTCCTCCATATAATGGGAGGTATATATCACGGTAGAGCCCGAGCGGTTGAGCTCCTCGATGCCCTCAAGGATACGGTTGCGGCTCTGAGGGTCAACTGCCACAGTCGGCTCGTCAAGGATTATAAGCTTCGGCTTGTGGGCTATGCCGCAGGCAATATTGAGCCTTCGCAGAAGTCCTCCCGAGAGTTTCTTCGGACGGAATTTCAGAAAATCATCAAGCCCGACGAACTTCACGGCATCCTCCACATACTGTTTCCGCTGAGCTTTGTCGGTGATGTACAGACCGCAGAAATAGTCGATGTTTTCATACACGGTGAGCTCGTCAAAAACCGCCACATTCTGCATTATTATTCCGATATCCTTCTTGATATCGTATGCCGTCGGGGACATCTTCTTCCCGAAGATCTCTATCTCGCCCTTATCAAATGTCAGAAGCGACAGCAGGCAGTTTATCGTGGTGGTCTTTCCCGAACCGTTCGGTCCAAGCAGTCCGAATATCTCGCCCTCGTATATCTCAAGGTCAAGATGATCGAGCGCCACGAGCTCGCTGTATCTTTTTACAAGATCGTTTATCTTCACAACTGTGTTCTTCATTTGCCGTACCTCCCTTTCACTGTAACTATCATATCACATCAGATACGTTATGTACAGTGAACAAAGTCATTTCCGAAGATGACATTTGTCATTTTCTTTCCGAGCCTTGCTTTTTTGCAGGTTTTATGGTATGATATCATTTAAGGTGGTGAAAGTATGCACCGTTTAACAGAGAAATGCGCTTTGCTGTTTATATGTCTCCCCGCTTTTGCGATGTCGGCGGAGCCCGCGGCACCTGTAATAATTCTGCTTGCGGCTGTGGCGGTGTCCACTGCAGTACAGCTGTTCTCCGGCAAGCCCGCGGCATGGGTGATGATCGCTGTAATCTCGGCATTATGCGGTTTCTTTCCGCTGATACTGTGTGCAATACCGATGTTTTTCTATGACGCGCTCTGCGAGAAGAAGTGGTGGCTCATAACTCCGGCTGCGGCGTTTATCGCTCACCCGGAGCAGCTTCAGACCGGACAATATCTGACAGTATCGGCGGGAGTTGCGGCGGCGCTCATTATATACCTGCGGATTTCTCAGCTTGAAAAGGAAGTAAGAACACTCCGCTCACTACGGGACGATATAACTGGAAAGAATATGCAGCTCAGTGAGCAGAACCTGCGGCTCGCGGCGGCACAGGACAATGAAGTCCATATCGCGACACTCAAAGAGCGGAACCGCATTGCAAGAGAGATACATGACAACGTAGGACATCTTCTGACCCGCTCGATACTGCAGACAGGCGCATTGCAGATAATTAACAAGGACGAAACGCTCAAAGAGCCGCTTTCCGACCTTAAGAACACGCTCGACGGCGCAATGACGAGCATAAGGGCGAGCGTACATGATCTTCATGACGATTCGATAGACCTGAAACGCACGATAACGGAGATGACCGAAAGCGTTTCCGGGAAATTCGATGTGACGCTGAATTTTGACGCGGGAGAGCATATCCCGGGCGAGATAAAGCTATGTGCAGCCGGGATAGTCAAGGAAGGGCTTTCAAACGCGGTGAAGCACTCCGACGGCAGCAGGATAGACATAGTTTTCCGCGAACACCCCGGTTTTTACCAGCTTCTTATCAAAGATAACGGCAAGGCGGGAACTGTACGGAAAAACAGCCGCGGGATAGGGCTGAAAAACATGGAAGACCGCGCGGAAAGCGTCGGCGGAAGAATAACATTCTCAGGAGACAGCGACGGGTTCCGCATCTTCATGACGATACCAAAGGGGCGCTGATAATGGATATAGTGATAATCGACGATGACAGGCTTGTGGCAATGTCCCTCAGGACGATACTTGAGAGCACAGGAAAGATAAAAGTTGCTGCTTCGGGCTCCAGCGGAGCGGAAGCCGTTGAGCTGTACCGTCTGCACAAGCCGGACGTTATACTTATGGATATACGCATGGAGGGCATGAGCGGGATAGAAGCGGGAAAACTGATACTTGATGGTTTTCCCGACGCAAAGATACTGTATCTCACCACCTTCGCGGACGATGAGTACATAATCAGCGCCCTCAGCATGGGCGCTAAGGGCTACATCTTAAAACAGGATTTTGAAGTCATAGCGCCGTCGCTTGAAGCGGTCATGCGCAGTCAGACGGTGTTCGGGGACAAGATAATTGGCAAACTCCCGGAGCTTATGAAACCGAAAGAACGATTCGACTTTGACGCCCATGGCATCACCGACAAGGAGCGCCGCATAATCGAGCTCGTTGCGGAGGGACTTTCCAACAAGGAGATAGCAGCGAAACTGTTCCTCGGTGAAGGCACGGTGCGAAACTACATAAGCAATCTGCTCGATAAGCTCGCGCTTCGTGACAGGACTCAGCTCGCGGTATTTTACTACACGGAGATAAAAAACAATTAGCACGAAAAAAAACGGCGATACCCGGACGGGTATCGCCGTTTTTGAAACAGTTCATTTTATAGCGTGTCATTCATGACAGCCGGTACTCCATGTAAACATCGCCGTCAAGAGTTTTCCAACTGAACAAACCGTTTTCAAAGGTCATATATCCGCGCTGTGAGCCCTCTTTCGGCAGTGACACCGAGCCGGGATTGCAATAAACGAACCCGTCATGCTCCTCGCAGGCAGGAATATGCGTATGACCGTGTAACAGGATATCTCCGTTATGCAGCGGCGGAAGGCTGGCGCAGTTGCAGATATGCCCGTGCGTGGCGAAAATCAACCTGCTGCCGTATGTGAGTATCGCGTAATCAGCCATTATCGGAAATTCAAGCACCATCTGATCCACCTCGGCTTCGCAGTTGCCGCGCACACAGAGTATGTCGTTTTTCAGCCCGTTCAGCATAACTATGACCGACTTCGGAGAATATTCGTCGGGAAGGTCGTTCCGGGGTCCGTGATAAAGCAGGTCGCCAAGGAGCAGAAGTCTGTCCGCTCCCTCACGCGCATAAGCCTCCGTAAGCTTCCGGCAATACAGCGCCGAGCCGTGGATATCCGATGCTATCAGCCATTTTATTTGCTCTTTCATATAGTTTCCCACTCCGTTTCTTCGTTAATGCGGCAATCAGGAAATCGTGTCATAGCGATCACCAGAATAATTCAATTTCCTTCAGCAAATACGGATGATCTTGTAAATATTGTGTTTCATCGAGTGTTAAAACAGCAAACGGGTTTGGTATATTGTCCTGTTCGTGCGGAGGGTCAGATTCCAATTCTCGGCATTTAGCTCTTTCCGTTCTGACCTTGTCTATTATCATCTGTTCTTCTTTTGTCAGCTTATTTGCTTTGAGATCTGACATAATGTATGACCTTTCAAAATACTAAATCTGTCTTTCTGTTTCTTTGGTTTCCGGCATAACTTTTTGGAAATACTCCTCAAGTGCAAGCT